>JBNAUL010000004.1:22240-23648 GCA_049700835.1 Candidatus Woesearchaeota archaeon | reverse complement strand
GACAAACAACAACCAACAGAAACACCATCCCAACCAACCCTCAAATAAGGACAATTCTTACAACAAGTTCGTCCAGAGGCACAAGTTCCAGAACCATTAATATAACCTGAAGGACAAGAATTTCCAGTAAAGCATTTTTGTTCTTTGTCCTGCTCGCAAGTATAAACTTGTTTTGGCTTGCAACAAACCTGTTCTTCAGAAGGGCATGAAAAACCACTAACTTGCTCATAATTTGAAGAACAACTTGAATTACAGATTTGTCCTGAAACAGAAGTACAGTTTGGAGGAGTGCATGCTGAATTCAAGCTTTTTCCTTTGCATGAATCATCAGTTTGAACATTATCACAGCAGTTATTCACAGCATCCTTATAAGCACACTTATTATTAACACAACCCAAAGCATAAGTGCATTTTCCGTTATTATTAGGAAGTTGTTGACAATCTGGAGTTGGTGTTGGAGTTGGAGTAGGAGTTGGTGTTGGAGTCTGACCTGAAGTGCAAACATTATTGTTGCAACTTAAACCAGAACAACAATTATCATTTTGAGTACATAATTGAGAACTTTGACAGCATTGCTTATTGTCCTTTTTAAAAGTATCAGAAAACTCTTTCACAGTATTACCTGATTTTTTAATTACAACCTTATATGTTGCTTGTGAATTTGGCTCAGGTGAAAGGTAAGCCTGTAAATAAATAATGTCATTATAAATTCTTGCATTTCCGCTGAGTTGTTGTTGTTGATTATTAATGTAAAGTTTCAAACTACAAGAAGAGTCGCATTGCATTAAGGCATAATCCTTTACTCCTAAATAAGCAAGAGTACATGTTGGAAGATTATTCTTATCTAAAACTCCTGATGCTCTCCAATTCTGAACATCTGATTCTGTTCTAAAAAAAGCAATGTCGCCTGAGCTACTTTGACAAGCATTATTATAACAACCATTTTCGCAGTTTGTTGAACTTATTTCACCAGCATGTCCTTCTGATTTTAAATTGCATCGCTTTAAAGTTTGATCTTCACACCACTTATCCCCTATTTTATGAGTTGAATCACACATTACATCTTTGCACTGTTTTGAAGATGTATCACAATATTGATTAGAAGGACAATTATTGTTATTACTACAACAATTATTGTTATTACTACATGTGTTGCACTTACCTGTTGTAGAATTACAACCTAAAATCCCGCAGTCCTTTTTTTCAATAGTTGCTATGTGATTATCAACATTACAAGTTTTTTGATTGCTACCATCACACCACGTAGCGCCATCATTGTAATTTTTACCACTATCCTCACATTTTACTTCAACACAAACATTGTTCACACATTTTTTTTTATCATTACAGTTTGTATCTTCTATACACTCTTTACACCTACCATTTACGCAAAAGGATGTTGGTGATT
>JBNAUL010000004.1:1336-22140 GCA_049700835.1 Candidatus Woesearchaeota archaeon | reverse complement strand
ACCACACGAACCACAATTATCACTATCACTATTTGTATCTACACATTTGCATACATTATTAACTTTACAAGCTGTTTTTCCTCCTCTACAACAAGAAGAAGAGCAAGGTTCTTTTGAAATCCATTTGTAGTCTTTTAAACCGTCTTTTATAAAGGGTATGCATTCGCACAAGTCACCATTCTTTGCGCAATTTGTAACATTGTACTGAGGATTACCGTTGCAAGCACCACTACAATCATCTGGAAAATATGCTTTCACAAACCTCGCATAGATTGTAACAATCAATGCAAACACAAGGAGTGCAAGAATTATTCTTTTTTTGTTAAAAATTATTTTAAATTGTTTTTTTGTTTTGTTGTTAATCTTATTGGGTTTAATCTTTTTATTTTTGTTTTAATTATTTTTATTGCTTTCATGATTCATCTTTCAACCTCTTTTTTATGATTTTTCATTGAGTTTTATCTTGCACAATTTTTTTATGATTTTTGTTTTCATTAATTTTTTAGTTTGTTATTTTATATATTTTTATTTATTTTATTTTTCACTCATTTATCCATTTATCCCTGCTTTGCACTCTATTTTTCTTTATTTTTTATTATTGTCTTATTTTTTATTTGTTTTTTAATATTCTGTTAAATTTTCTTATGAACAAATTTTGAGCTTTAATGCTTTTTGATTTTCTCTATTTTTGGCTTTTATTTATTATTTTATTTATTTAATCTGATTTTTTTGATTTTTTATTTGCCTTTTTCTTACGCGCTCTTGATTTTTTTTTAAACTTTATCTTCTGCTCTTCTTTTCTTATTTTATTATCTGTTTATTGTTCTTTTTTTAACGCAATCCGTTTTTCTATTAATTTCTGCAAAAATTATTTGTTTTATTCTAAAAAACTTGTTTTGTTTGTTTATGCTTTTTGTTAATCGCTCTTTATTATTTGATGCTTATAATTCTCTATAATTTTTTATTTTTGTTGCTCCTGTTTTCATTTACGTTGTTTGATTTTGAAAATTTTTCAACAATCCCCTTATATTATTTTGGTTTTATTATATTTCTTTAATCTTATTTTTAGTTCTTGAGTTTTTAATCTTTTGTTCTTTTGTTTTAACTTTTTCTGAATTTTTGATTTTTTAATTCTGATTCTATTTGTTTTGCTAAATTATAGCATTAACTTCATTCATACTAGGATTTTCTTGCTGCTCCTGAGCTTTTTCTTGGGAATAACTAACAATAGGAATCTCTGTTCCTTGGTTTCTTTTCTCATTACCAATAATTCTTGCATTTGAGAAGAATAAAAAATAGACCATAAGTGCTATTGCTAATATTGCAAGCGCAATTAAGAATTCCTTTTTTGTTTTTGGTTTTATTTTATTATTTGATTGTTTAATCTTATTTTCAGATGTTTGTTTTTCATTTTCATCTTTTTCTTTGTTTGCTTTCATGATTGTGCCTCTTGTTAGCTTGTTATTTTTGTCAGTTATTATCTTTAAATTTCTTTTTATATTTAAATTTTATTATTTTGATTTTTTGTTTTCTTGCTTTTAAATTTACTCTATTTTTAAATATTTTTGGCTTTTTTTTCTTTAACTTAAAAAATAATTTTTAGGTTTTGTTGTTGGATCAAAAAAGAAAAGATTAATAAAATGCTCCTGCTATTTTTGTTTTTATGAATGATAAAAATAAGAAAAAAAAGGTTATGTTGGTAATAGAAGCCCATCCTGATGACGGAGTTTTTGGAGCAGGAGGAACGATAGCAAAGCATGTTAGAGAAGGATGGTATATAATTTTTGTTACAATGTCTTATGGAGAGGCAAGCCATATTTGGCTAAAGAAAAGAGAGGTTGTTAAGGTTAGGGTTAAGGAAAATCTTTGCGCTCAAAAAATTCTTGGAACAAGAGAGCATTATTTTTTTGGTTTGAAGGACGGAAACTTCTTAAATGACGCTAAGAAAAATGACATCCACTCTAAGTTAAAGCGCTTAATTCTTGAGAAAAAACCTTCTCTGATAATAACTCATTCTCCTGACGACTGGAATGCTGACCATGTTATAACGAGCAATATTGTTTTGAAGGTTGTTGGCGAAATTCGCAAGAAGATTGATGTCTATTGCTTTGACATTTGGAGCCCTTTTTCAATAAAGAAGACAAGGCTGCCAAAGATTTATGTTGATGTAAGCCATACATTCGGCGACAAAATAAAGGCATTAAAGTGCTTTAAGAGCCAAGTAATGACTTTCATATCAATTTACTGGAGCGTTTACACAAAGGCATTTTTTTCAGGAATGCAGAGCAAGTCAAGGTATGCAGAGGTTTTTTACAAACTGAAATAAAAAAAATTGTGATTATGAGCCAAAAGTATGCTTTTAGGAAAAGGGTATTGATTGCTACTGACAACTTCCTTCCAAGGTGGGATGGAATTGCAAGATTCCTAAACGAGGTTGTTCCTTCCTTGAGCAGGGATTTTGATATAAGCATATTAGCGCCTGATTTTGGAGAGCATCCAAAATTTGCTGGCAGTAAGGTAAAGATAATAAAATTTCCTTTACTGAATGTTGATTTTGCTGATTATAGAATATCCTTGCCAAAAATAAAAATTATTAAGACTGCTGTAAAAAATGCTGATGTTGTTTTCTGCAATGATTTGGGACCTATCTGCTTTTTTGCTGTCAATTATGCCAAAAAATACAATAGGTCTGTTGTTTCCTATGTCCATAGTTTAGAATGGGATTTGGTTTCAAAGGCTCTTGGTTTCAAAGGAAATTACAGAAAGGCTTCTGTTGCTTTTATCAAGTTCCTTGCAAGGAAAATGTACAACAAGTGCACTCTACTTTTGGTTCCTTCATTAGAGATTGCAAGAATATTAGAAAACAATAGGATTTTCACTGACAAGATTATTGTCCACATGGGAATTGATACTAAAAAGTTTGTTCCTGCAAAGAAAAAGAGCGCTGCAAAGAAAAAACTTGGCATTAATCCTAAAAGTTTTGTTTTCGGCTATGTTGGAAGGTTGGCAAGGGAAAAAGACCCAATTACATTGATAAGGGCTTTCAGCATGCTGAAAAACAAGAATTCTGTACTTATTGTTGCAGGTTCAGGGCTTAAGTCAATCGAGGAAAAATTAAAGAACAAAAGCAGGATTCTATGGCTTGGAAGCATAAACAACATTGTTCCTGTTCTGCAGGCAATGGATGCTTATGTTCTGCCTTCCTTGACAGAAACAAGTTCATTGTCAACAATGGAAGCTATGAGTTGCAGAGTTGCTCCGATAGTAACCAAGGTCGGCTATTTAAAGAATTACATCAAAGACCGAGAGAATGGTTTGTTCTTTGAAATGAAGAATCCCATTGATTTGTGCTCAAAGATGAAGCTAATCATGGAAAACGAAGATTTAAGAAAAAAAATTTCAAAAAACGCGAGAAACACTGTTGTCAGGAATTACTCAATTGAAAGAACAATTCAGGAACTCAAAAGGATATTGTATGATTTTGTATAATATTTTGTATAATTCTTTATTCAAATTTGGATTTTAGCTTTAAGCAAAATCAAACCTTTAAACTTTCAGGGAAACAACCTTGCTTACTCCGTCCTCGTCCATTGAAATTCCAAACAATGTGTCTGCTTCTGAGATTATTGCATCGTTGTGCGATATGACTATGTACTGTGCTCTTTCAGAGTATTCCCTTATCAGTTTTGCAAGCTGTTCAGAGTTTTTCTTGTCAAGTGCTGCTTCCACTTCGTCCATTATGTAGAAAGGCGCTGGTTGGAATTCTTGAATTGCAAATATCAAAGCAAGGGCTGTCAAGGCCTTTTCTCCTCCTGAGAGAGCCCTTATGTCAAGGAATTTTTGGCTCGTTATCTTCACCCTTATAACAACCCCCTCTTCAAGAGGATTTTCCTCGTTTTCAAGTTTTAGGAACGCCTCGCCCTTTGCGCTAAGTTTTGAAAAGAATTTTTTGAAATTTTCATTCAGAACATCAAATGTTTTCAAAAATAACTCCTTCTTCTTTACTTCTATCTCTTCTATCATTTTTAGCACATCATTTTTTTCAGAAGAGAGTTTCTCTTTCTTTTCGAGTATGGAATTGTATTCCTTTTCAATCTTTTCATAAACATCAAGCGCCTTAAGGTTTATGTTTCCCATCTCTGCTATTATTTTCTCGCACTTCTCAACCTCAAACTTCAAATCCGATTCACTCCTGTTCTTTATTATTTCAACTCCTTCGTAGAACTTGAATTCTCTTTCAAGGGCCGCTTGCTCTGCAAGCAGAGAAGCCCTTTTCAATGAAAGGTTGTTTATCTTCTGTTCTGTCCTCCTGACAGCATCTTCTTTCAGAACAATTTGGTTTTCGAATTCTTGAATTTTGTCGGTAAGTTTGTTCCTTTCCTCAAAGAGTTTTTTGAATTTCTCATAGAAGCCCTTCTGCAGCTTTTCTTTCTCGGAAAGTTTTTTCTTGCTGTCTTCAACTTCCTTGCTGAGATTTTTCAGTTCCTCATCTATTGTTTTTTCGTCCCTTATCAACTGTTTTTGTATCTTAATTATCTTTTCCTTCTCATTTTCAAGGTTCTTTATTCTCTCTGCCTTGCTGTTTATTTTTTCCTCTATTCTTGCAATGTTGTTCTGAAGCTCTGATTTTTTTTGGTTGAATGCTGCAAGTTCTGCAAGCAAGATTGGATTTCTAAGTTCAGAAATTTTCTTTCTTAGCTCTTGCTTTTTTATCTTGCAATCGTTCAAAACAAGATTCTTGCTGTCTATCTGCTTTGACAGTTCAGATATTCTCTTCTCTGTCTTTTCAAGTTCTTCCTTCAGAAGAGCTTTTTGCCTTTTGCTTACATCAAGGTCTGACTCTTCAAGGTGAAGGCTCTTCTCTGCTTTAAGTATTTCGCCCTCAAATATTGCCTTTTTCTCCCTCAATGACTGAATCTCCTTCTCGTTTTTCTCTCTTTCCTCTTCTGCGTCTCTTATTTCCTTTTCAAGCACTGAGATTTTATTTTCCAAATCTTCAAGCTCGTTGAGCGCTTTTGCTTCTTCCGTTGTCTGAAAAACCGCCTTTGCTTTCTTAAATCCCCCATGCATAACTCCGCTCTTCTCAACCAAATCCCCGTCGAGAGTGACCATTCTTGCACTTCCAATTCCTATTCTCCTTGCAACATCAATGCCCTCAACTATTATTGTATCTGAAAAAACATAATTGAATACCTTTTTGAATTTTGAATCACACTTTACAAAATCAACAGCAAAACCCACAACCCCTTTTGTTTTCAAGAGTTCTTTTACCTTATCGTCAAAATCTGCCTTTTTCAGCTTGTTTAAGGGAAGGAATGTTGCATAGCCAAACTTGTTTTCCTTAAGATATTTTATACACTTTGCCGCTGTTTCATCATTATCAGTAACTATGCTGTTTATTCTATTTCCTGCAGCAACCTCTAATGCCAAACTGTATTTTGGTTCAACGCTCCCAAGCTGAAATGCTGTCCCATAAATCTTTCCAAGTTTGTCTTTTTGTTCAAGTATTTTTCTTATTGCAATATCCTGTTTGAGTTTTTCCTGCATGCTCATGCTTCTTATTTTCAATCTTTCATAACTTTCCCTCAGCGTGCCAAGGAGTTTCCTGTTTTCAAGGTTCTTAGCTGCAAGTTCAGAATCCTTGTTCAGCAGCTTGTTGAGTTCAAGGATTGTCTGCTTGAATTCCTCTTTCTTGCTTTTCAATTCTTCAATTTCTTTTTTGTGCTCTTCTTCCACTATCTTGACCTTTTCTATCTGCCTTTCAATTTCCTCTATTCTGACCTCTGTTTTGTCTTTTTCCCTCATTAGTTTTTGTTTTTCTTCTATGAGCTGTTGAACTTCCTTCTGCAAGTTCTCGATGTTGGAATCTAAATTTTCAACCTCTTTTTCTAGTTCAACAACCTTTTCAATGTTATGTTCCTCTTCAAATTCCCTAACGTGCTTTTCAATGTCTGCTATTTCCTTGCTTACACCTTCTTTCTCTGATTTTAGAGATTCAATCTCTTTGCTGAGATTGGTTATCTCTTCTTCAATGCTCTTGATTTCAACATTTAACTGTTCTCTCCTCTCTTTCAACCTCTCTATTTCTGATTTTTTGTTTTTCAGGTTTATTTCAGCAGTTGCTATGATTACCTTAAGTTCTTCAACGCTCTTGTGTATGTCAAGCTGTTCCTTCTCGCTCTTTTCTTCAATCTCTCTTGTTATCTCTGAAACCTTGCTCTTTATCTCTTCCTCGCTCTTTTTAAGCGTTTCAATTTCCTCTCCTACCTTTTTTAGCTCTTCCTCGCTCTTTTGGCTTTCCTTGTTTATCTTTTCAATTTCCTTTTCTTTTGACTGAAGCTGCAGATAAACCAATGTAGCTTTGCTCTTCTCAAGAGTGTCTTTAAGCTCCTTGTACTTTAATGCCTGATCTCTCTCGTCTTTAAGTTCTTTCAGGTATGTCTTTCTCTCGGCAAGAATTATTTCTGCTTCTTTCAATCTCTCCTCAACTCTCTGCAACTCATTCAATGACTTCTGTTTTCTTTCCTCGTACAAAGATATTCCTGCTATCTCCTCAATTATCTGCTTCATTTCTATGGAAGACATGCTGACAAACCGAACAATATCGCCTTGAAGGATGATGTTGTAGCCCTCGGGATCTATCTTTGCATATGATAATAATTCAATGATTTGCTGCCTTGTTACTCTCTTGTCGTTTATCTTGTATATGCTCTGTCCGTCCTGCCTTACAATTCTTGTTATCTTTACTTCATCTCCTTCTATTGGAAATGCCTTCTTTGAATTGTCAAAGACAACAGATACAAGTGCTTTTTTTGCAGGCTCTTTTTTCTTTCCGCCGTTGTAAATCAAGTTTGATGTCTTTTCTGCCCTCAAACTCTTGCTTCCCAATCTTCCGAGAACAAAGCAAAGGGCGTCTGTGATGTTTGATTTTCCAGAACCATTAGGACCTAAGATTACATTGAATTTTTCACCAAAGAACAAATCTGTTCTTTTTGCGAAGGATTTAAACCCTTCCATAGTAATACTTTTTATTAAAGTCATTTCATATAAAGTTTAATTTTGCCTATTTAAAAAATTTCTGTTTTTACGATTTTTTTAAGAATGTAAAGCGCTGTGCTTGAACAATTATTGAATGATTATTTTATAATTTTCATAATCCTTGTAAAAACTGCAAAAAACTGCAAAATGTTTGGAATGGGTCGGCAGGGATTTGAACCCTGGACACCCACGGCTTCAGCGTGGTGCTCTCCCACTGAGCTACCGACCCTTTTAAAAATTCTTAAAAACTATTAAAAACCAAACATATTTTAAACCGAATATTTTTGGAGTTTTGCATTATTTATAAATTTTATTCTTGTTTTTTTTATTTTGCTTAAATACAATTATTCGTATTTTTATATTTCTTCAAAATCAATCTCTTCGTCAATCAGTTTTCTAAGACAGGAAGTCAACTCTTCTATTTTTACTCTCTTTTGTTTTGTTGTTCTTCTATCCCTTATTGTAACATCCTTATTTTTCAAGCTGTCAAAATCTACTGTTATGCAGTATGGGGTTCCTATTTCATCCTGCCTTGCGTATCTCCTTCCGATTGAACCTGATTTGTCATAAAAAACATTAAAACTTTCTCTCAGTTCCTTGCATACTTTCTCTGAAAGCACAACAAGTTCTTTATTGTTTGACAGCAGGGGAAAAACCGCTGCCTTGTATGGGGCTATCTTTGGTTTAAGGTTTAGAACAATGTTTTCCCTTTCAGCATCATAGTTGTAGGCTTCAAAGAGCAATGCCAAAAAGAGCCTTTCAATTCCCAAACTTGGTTCTGCAACAACATAGGGGATTATCTTTTCTTTTGAATCCTCATCGTAATAACTTAAATCCTTTCCTGATTCTTTAATGTGGCAGTTCAAATCGTATGTTGTCCTGTTTGCAATTCCTTCTATTTCCTTCCAACCAAAAGGAAATTCATACTCAATGTCCCATGTGTCCAACGAGTAATGAGCTCTTTCTTCTGGAAGGTGTTGCCTCAATCTTAATCTTTCAGGACTTATTCCTAAATTCACTAAGAAGTTGTGTTCAAACCCTAACCAATAAGCAGTCCATTTTGAATTAATTATCCCTTTTTTAAAACAATTCCCTAGACTCATCATTTCATGATTTTTATTATTTTTTTGAGCTTCTGAGCTTAGTACTAAAACTTTATAATTCTCAAATTCTTCATAAAAAGGGCAGTTATTCAGGTCTTTTTCCCTTATGAAATACTCTATCTCTGCCTGCTCAAATTCTCTGCACCTGAACAAAAAGTTTCTTGGGCTTATTTCATTCCTAAAAGCCTTACCGATTTGTGCTATTCCAAACGGAAGTTTTTTCCTTGAGGTTTCTTGAACAAGCTTAAAATCAGAAAATATTACTTGCGCTGTCTCTGGTCTTAGGTATGCAATCGATTCCCCTGATTCTAAAACTCCTATAAATGTTTTGAACATTAAATTAAAGTTTTCTACGGATGAAAGTTTTGAACCACAATTCGGACATCTTATATTTTTTTCTTCAATTATTTTTTGAATTTCTTTTGAACTCAAATTTTCTGTTTTAATTCCTGTTTTTTCTTCTACTAAATGGTCTGCTCTAAAAGCTTGTTTGCATTTTGGACATTTGACTAACAAGTCAGAGAATTTTTGAACATGATTTGATGCAACCCATACTCTTGGGTTTGTTATTATTGTTCCGTATATGCCTACAATGTCATCTCTCCTGTGCACATGCTCCTGCCACCAAATTGATTTTATACTGTTAATAATCTCAACTCCTAACGGGCCATAATCATAGAAACCAGATATCCCACCGTATATTTCTGAATTTGGAAATACAAAGCCCTTTTTCTTGCAAAAAATATAAATGTCTTCAATGCCTATTTTTTTCTGGTTTTTCATTTTAGGAGTAGAGTATTCTAAGATTTATAAAACTTATCAAAATTTATTTAATTTGGTTTAGCAGCTAACGAATGTTAGAGAGACATGTATAAGAAAGAAAATTATGTTTAATGAAAAACAGGCAATGATTAGAACTGCAATGATAACGCCAAATAGATTTGCATGCAGATTTTTTAATCTACTCAAATTACTCAAATCTTACATAAAGAGCAAACTAATAATTATTTTCTCATCAACCATTCAATCTCTTCTGTTTCCAACTCTAAAAAATCAGAAATTTCTTTTGCGAAATTCTTGTTCCTAAACATTATTTTTATCAGCTCAACCTCGGAGTAGGCTTCCCTTAAGGATATACCTGTCTTTTTAGAAATTTTGTATGCAATAGAATTCTTTCTTAAGTTTTGATTATTTAAAATCCATGCTTTTAGTTTTCTTGAGGGCTGCTTGTACTCAACAAGATTGTTTTTTATTTTCTCCTTTGAAGAGGATATTCCTGCTGTAATCAGCGCTTCTATTGGAGCTAAGAAGTGCCATGTCTGCCTTTTAATTATTCTTCCTCTGAAAACATCTGCTCTTGAAAGAACATCGTAGGCATTCGCTAGTTCTCTATAGTCATATTCCAATGGAAGGTTTTCGTCTATCCATAAGAACTTCTCATCAAGCTCTATGTCTGCGTTTTCAAATGCCCTTAGCGCATTCTCAAAAGAATTCTGCTTAAGTATTTTCAGCAGCGCATCCTTTATTGTGGAATTCCTGTCCCTGTAATCAACGCTTTTCAAATCTTCTCTTTTCAAAAGTTTTGCTGTTGCCAAAACTTGAAAATCGTTTATCGCTGCCCTTACATCTCCATCGCTCTTTATTGCAAGTTCTTCAAGAAAAACCTCATCAACATCCACAGATTCTTTTTTTGCAATGTTTTTTAAAATTTTAACTTCGTTTGTTATCGAAATCCTTTTCATCTTTACCAGCAAGCTCTGCTGTTTTACAGCATTGAACTTTGAGTTCCAGTACTCCTCTTGCGGGAAACTCAAAAAATTTGCAGTTATTATTACAGGGTATGTTGATTCCTTGATTAAGGAAGATAAAGCTGAAATTCCTCCCTTATCCTCTGTTCCTGAAATTCCTTCAAGTTCTTCTATTAGAATTATCTTTCCTTTTGAGAACAGCGAATTCTGCTGCAAAGCGTTTTTGAGCTTAAGGTTAAGGTTTTCTTTGTCCCTGAAATCAGAAGCATTGAGTTCAAAGATTTCATAGTTGAAGTGAGAAGCCATTAGATATGCAATCGTTGTTTTTCCGCATCCAGAAGGACCGAACAAAAGAACTGACTTTTTCTTTGATTTCGCATAGTTCCTTATAAAGTCCTCTAAAAGCTTAGCTGCCTTTTCATCCCCAAGGAATTCACTCAATCTTTTTGGCCTATGCTTTTCTGTCCATGGCAGATTCATGATCAAGAGAAAATTCAAAGGTATTTTAAAAGTTTTTGTAAGAATATGTCTATTGCATGTCTATTGGGTTTTTGAATTTATTTTTTAGAATTTTTTATTAATTCCCTTGATTTTTTAATTTTCTCTTCAGTTTTATTTCCCTAATATAAGGAAACCTCATATAATGCTTGCACTCAAGACAATAATAAACAACCATCTTATTTCTTAACCTAACCCTGCAATTAATTCCTGGCTTTAGATAAGAGTAACAATGCTTGCAAAATCTCCTCTTAAGTTCTTTCGGAATCTTGACTTTGTACTTCATTGACAATTTTCTTGCAAGATAAACATACCTGTTTGCAAGTTTTTTATCTTCTTTAAAAATATTCTCAGCTTCTTCAAACAATTTTCTTATCCTTGAAAGAACTAATTCCTTTTGTTCTTTTCCCTTTTCCTTTTTCCTTCCCACAAAAAATAAGAAAACCATTTGATTTAAAAATTTTTAGAATTAAGGAATAGATAAAATCAAAAAACTGAAAATCAAAAACTAATAAACTAATGAAAAGAATTTTCTAAAACATTAAACAAGAAGGTTATCTTTCCTGTTATTATGCTCAAGAATAAAATCATAAAGAACAAGGCTAAAATCAAGATTACGATCAATCTTAAAGACAATTCAAAGCCCTTTTTGTTTTTCATACACAAATAAAAAGAAAAATTTTGTAAAAATTTATTTTGAAGCACAACAATACTTAACTTCCTTACTATTTCCAGTTCCCTGTACATATGTTTGTTTAATGATTTTTCCTCCTATAGCCATGCATTCTTCTTGGGTATCAACGACTTTTGAATCTTTTGGACACTCTCTCAATTTTACCAATCCTGATATAAAATTATTCATTTCTCCACTAAATACTGCAAACAAAACCACTAAGACTAATAATGCCAAAACAGCAATAATAATCACATTCACAGAAAGCTCAGCACCAACCTTTAACTTCCTCATAAAAAAACACCTCTTATTTTTTAATTCAATTTTACTTTGAACAGCAATAATAGGTTTTAACCTTATTTGTTGTTGAATCTTTCTCGACCATATAACCAACTATTGTTCCGTCGCAATCATTTCTTGATTCAACCTTTTGCGTGTTTGAAGGACATGTTTCCAAATTTTTAATACCTAAATTAAAAATGTTCATTCTCCCAGTAAATACTGCAAACAAAACCACTAAGACTAATAATGCCAAAACAGCAATAATAATCACATTCACAGAAAGCTCAGCACCAACCTTTAACTTCCTCATAAAAAAACACCTCTTATTTTTTAATTTGTTTTTTATTATTTTTTTGTTAATTATTCATTAGTTATTTTATTGTTCGCTATTATTTTTTTATATTATTTTTTATAATATTCTCAACAAAAGCAATTTAACACTCCTGTATTTAAAAAATTTGTGGTTTTTAAAACTTCTTTGCGATTTAATTTGCTTATTCAGCGCAAAGCGTTAGCTTTAGTTTTATTTCATCCAAATTAAATGTTTGGAAAACAGCAGTGAAATCGTATGTTTTCCTGCACTTTAACTTATTCTTAGATGTTAAGCTTAAATCCTTTTGTTCATCGCCATTGAAATAAACTTTAAAATTGTAATACTCTTCAATATCATCAAAAAATTTAAAAAAAGAATTTTTAGAAAGATCTTTAACTTTATCGCAGGAACTCATGCTTCCGCATTTTATTAGCTTGTCAGTAAAGCAGTCCTTGAACAAGTCCTGAACAGAATAACCTTCACAATCAGTTGTTGTTTTTAGCATTGCATTTAAGAAATTGCTTCCAAGATTCTTGATTCTTATTTCCTCAGAAATGCTTACTGGCTGCGATTTTTGGGATTTTGTGTTTAGCCCAAACAAGAACAAAGCTCCTATAATTATAACTACTAAAACAATTGCTATTCCAATAATTTCAACCTGAGCTTTTTTTCTCATTGCCATTTTTAATGAATAACAAATTTATTAAGAGTAGTATTCTATTTCAAGCAGTGCAAAATTATATCTTTGATTGGCAGCGTCATAAAGATTTATTGGTATGGAATACTTTCTTATTGCACTAACCTTGTTTGGTTTCTTTTCATAAACCAAATTTTCTGATTGGGATTGAGCAGGATAAATTATTTTCACATTTATTTTTGAATAACCAAATAAATCTGAATAGTGAAGCATCATTTCATCGCTTTTGCTTATGATTTTAGAAAAACTTGTTATTTTATAAAGATCAAGACAATTTTGGGCAGAGTAATCATTGCATCTAAATTCAGGCCTTTTTGTCAATTCTGAAAGATCAACGGCCCTTAACTCAAGGTTTCTCCTTGCTTGTTCCTCTATTCCTTGCCTTTGAAATTGAGTGTAAGATATAAAGCCGATTATTAGCATAACAAAGAAAACAAATATTATAAGCATTGTTTCCATTGTTTTGAAATCAGCTTTTTTTCTTAACTCCTTGAAAAAGATTTTTCTCTTCATTTTTTTCATTTTTTATTTTTAATTTTTAATATATTTCAGGGCAGGTCTTTAATACAAGTTCGCTATTTGCTCTTCTTAAATTTTCAATTAAATCATAAAAATCAGTAATGTCTGAATTAGACAATGAGTTCTTGTCAATATTTTTTATAATCTCACTTAACTTTGATTTAGAGTTTGTTATTATTCCTTTTGCATTATTAAGCGGAATCTTGCATTCAGAACCTGAAGGCAGTTTAGTGTAAATTTGATTTGTTCTTTCTTCTAAGACAGATAAAAAGTAATATAACTTTTTAAGGTTCTCGTTAAAGTTGCAGTCATAGATTTCTTTATTTGAATTTATTGCTGCCAACAACATTGGAAAACCAAGATAGTATGATGTTCCTTCTTGAACAATTTCGTAAGATTTTTTATTACTGCTTAATTCTGAAGTGTAAAAATTTATCTCTCCAAAATTGTTTATATCCTTTCCAGAAATGCTGTTTATAACAATTATGTATGTTCCTTTATCAACTTGTGAATTTGTATTGGGCTCTTGTTCAAACAATATTATCCTTTTCTTTCCTATGGTTTCTTCATTCAAAGCATCTTGAAAACTTGAAACTTCAACAATATTTGTTTTTTCAGGAAAACTCTCTTTTATCTTTTCTATTACACTGCTGTATTTTGAATTTTCTATGATTATGAATTTTGTTTCTGGTTCAATCAGCAATATGAGGTTGTCAATATCAAATGGATAACTCCAAGGAACAGAATAAACTATTAACTTTGATGTTTTTGGATTAAGTTCTTCAAAAGAAAAAACATTGAGTTTTATTGGCCTTGAATTCTTAACAGAAATTCCATCGCAGGAGTTTTTTATTAATGAATTAACTGTTTCAATTTCTGATTTTGTCTCATAACCAGTTGAGAAACTCGTTATTGCACTTCTTATCTTTGAACTTATTTCTGCCTGAATTCTAAGTTCAGAAATCTGTTTTTGAGTTGAACCAATTCTATAAAAAACAATGAGTATCAATGCTCCTGCGATTAAAATAAAAATCCAAGCCATTTGAGATTCAATGATTCCTCTCTTGAAAAATCTCTTCAGCATTTTTAAAAAAATATTTGTTTAATCCATTCTTAAAAATATTTTAGATTTTATTTTTCAATGTTTTGATTTTTTAATTTTTTTAAAGCGTTTTGAAATTTATTCTTTATTGATTTTGTTGATTTTTATTAAATATAAAATGTTAATAATCTCTAATGATCTCTAAAATCAGGTGGATTTGTTAGAAGATAATCATGATTTCTTCTTTTATTATTCTTTTATTATTTCTTCTTCTTTTCTGCGAGTTTTGATAATTCCTTGTAAACATCCTTTTTTCCTTTTGTAAGTTTCTTTAGTTCCTCATCAATATTTTTTCCTTCAACTCTCTTTCCAAGTTTTTCTAATCTTTCAAAAACATCTTTTCCTTCCAAGTCCATCAGTTTCTTGCGCTCTTTTTCAGGAAGTTCAAACTCCAAAATCCCTAATTCTGGATTTATCCTCTTTTCTAATTTTTCTTCTTTTTCTATTTTTTCTTTTAGCCCTTCACTTGTCTTTTCTTCTGTTTTTTTAGATGTTTCTGCTTTTGATTCTTTTGATTCTTCTTTGCTCTTAAGTTTTGAGGTTTCCTCTTCTGATTTTTTAATTGATGGTTTTTCTTCAAACTGCTCAAATATTCTCTTCTTCTCCTCAACCCTTGCTTTTCTCCTTATTGCAGCAAGTTGTTCTGGAGTTAATGGAGCGACTTGTTCTGGCTTCTTGAACATTGGTTCCTGCTTAAATTCAACTTTTGGAATACCTGGTAATTTCTGTTGGGTTGCGCTTAGAGATTGAGATGTTGGTTGTTTTATTTCAGACAATTTTATCTCTCGAGTTTTCTCTTGTTTTTTAACCTTGGTTTTTCCTTTAGGCTTAACAAATTGAGTGTAAACCAAAAATCCAATCAAACCTCCAATAAGAATCAATAATAAAATCAATAATAAAATAGGAAAACCTTTCTTTTCTCTTGTTGTTGTTTCTTCTGTAGTTTTTTTGTTTTTAACAGTTGGGTCTGTTTTATTATTATATTCCTCTAAATTAGTGTAACCATCCTTATCCAAATCTTCGTTAGCATCGCTTGGGTCATTAGGATCCAAACCATACTTTTTCTCCCACCAATCAGGCATTCCATCTCCATCTGTATCTTTTTCCTCTTCAGACTTCTTTTGAGAATCAGAACAACCATCTTCATCCACGCCCTCTCCAGCAGGAGTTTGTGGGCATAAATCAAAATCATCTTCTACTCCATCGCAATCTTCGTCTATCTCTCTATTGCATTCTTTCTTTTCAGAGCATTTTCCAGATGAACATTCTAATCCTGACTTGCAATCAGAATTCTTTTTGCAAGATTCTCCCTTAGCGCAAGGATCACAAGAGCCACCGCAATCAACATCTGTTTCATCTCCATCCTTTTTGTTGTTATTACAGGTTTCATTCGTTTCATTTGCAAAACCGCACTTCTTTTTAATCTTGTTACAAAAACCAGTCAAACAATCAGAATCAAGAGTGCAATTTTTTCCATAAGTACATTTATTGCAAATATTTCCGCCGCAATCAACATCTGTTTCATTAATTTCTGGGTTGAAAACATAATTGCTACATAAATTCATTGGAGGCAATAGAGAAGTGTTTATTGTCACCCCATCGCTAACGCTAAAGTTAGAAGAAATTCCTACATCATTAATAACGCTAACATTAAAGTAATATGTTGTCATGTTCTCAAGATTTAAATTCTCAACTCTAATCCAAGAGTTATCATAATTTATCAATCTCCAATCAAGGATTTTTTTATTGCTTTCATTTGAACCTTTCTGCCACAAAGAAAAGTTAATTTTAACCAAACCCGACTCGTTATCCTCTGCAATAACTTTAAACCTTAAACTATTATTAGTGCCTGATTGTTCTGGATTTGCGTATTCTGTGGAATCATTAACATAGTAAAGAATTGGAGCAGAATTATCTATAGTAAAAGTATAATCCTTTGAAATTTCATCGTTTGTAGTATAAAAAGTGCAGAGGAAGTAAACAGTGTATGTTCCTACTTGAAATGTCTTGTGAAGTCTATGATTTAAACTATCTGTTGAACTCATTCCTTCTTTAGGTTCAAAGTTTGAAACATTTGAATACTCGCAAAGAGCAAATCTGTTTGTCCAAACATTAAAACTAATGCTTTTACTTGTTCCTGTTGTTGAGATATACCTTGGAGGGCTTAAAATCTCCATTTTTGGTTCTGCTCCACTATCCACAACAAATGTTGCTGTTGCTTGCTCAGAAGTTAGATTAGAAAGCCCTTTGCAAATAACAACAACCTTGTAACTATTTTTATCCTCTAAATTTTGAAGCGTTATTTTGTGAGAGGTTACATAAGTTGAAAAATCTATTTCTGACTCTAATTTATCCTGATAAGTTTTAAAATAATAAGGCAAGGCATCAAAATTTAACTCCTGGTAGTTATAATCAAACATATCTTCAAGATCATATGCATATTTGCAAACCGCTGGTTTATCAGTATATGCGTTTATATTATTTATAAATAATCTTGTTCCATAAATTGGATTATAAACATTATTAACTTGCAATGTTATCTTTGGAACGTTTGTTTCTTTTCGTATCAAATAAGTTTTTAACTCTTCTCTGCTATTATCATTTGCTATGCAATAGACATAAAAGTTTGTTGAACTTCCAATAAAAGAAAAATCTCTTAAAATATGATAATTAAAAATGTTTTCATTGCTTTCTTCATTAAAAGATTGCATGTACTCTTTGTTATTTGTTGCAGTTGACCAATTGCATTCAGAATCTCTGAATGTATAAATAATTATATCAAATTTATCAGAACTTGCATAAGCATGAGTTCCATTATTCCAAGGAGTTAGCATTTTTATAAAAGGCGGTTCTTTAACTTCTATTGCTTTTGAACCGTTCGCTTGAAGATAATATGCCATTATCTCAGCTAATCCTGGATTAATACCTGTTATTTTTGCAGGGTTCTTTGAAACAGTTAAAATTCTTGTATCATTAGAAGTAACACTTAAATAATTCTCTAATTCACTGTTGTGAGTTATTGTTAAACTTGAACCATCTTCATAATTTGCTTCTATCAAATAATCTACTGTTTCTCCTGCTTCTAAACTATCAACAGTATTGATTGTTAGATTAACTGGTTTTCTTGGAATTGAAAAATTAACTCTGAAAAGATAAGTTTTAAAATCATTAAGCCCTTCGATTTTTAAATCAGAATAGAATATCGTAAAGTTGTAAAGACCTTCTATTAAATTCTCTTTTGGTAAGTATTTCAAAGTTTGATTATTAATATTTTCTTGAAGTTCTATACCGATTTGTTTTTTTGCATCCATATTTAACAAAACTGCATTTGTAACATTTACCGGTTCTGTAAAATCAACTCTTATAAGAGGCAAAGGATTGGATGTTTGCGATATTGCAAGATCGATTGCAAGAGAATTCTCTGTTAAAACAAAAAGGATTAAAATTATTAAGAAGAAAAACATAAATAAACCTAACTCTTTGTGCATATCACATCTTTTTTTATCCTTTGAAAAAATCATTCTGCATCCTCTCAAATAAAAAATAAAAATGCAATAACAAAAATTAAAAATAAAACATAACAAATTATAAAAAAATAAAATTAAGTTATTGTTATTGTTGGTTTTGGCAACCCTGTATAAATTGCAAATTCTTTTCCAAGAATATATTCTGTTTTAACCTTAACTCCATTGTAAACAGCATCTACATCAAAATAACCTGCTACCTCTCTTAAATTCTTAACCAAATCATCTGAATTCTTATCCAAAGTTAATGTATAATAGTAAATGCCATTCTCGCTGTCAAAATTTTTAAGATTCAAGTCCTTAAAGTAAATTATATTTCCTTCTTTCTTTATATCAACACGCACCTTGTTTATAGTTACTCCTGGAACTACTTTAATATTAACTTCGTAATCGCCCCAACTCACTATAGGCGTTGAACTTTGATAATAAGGAGTTGTTATTGTTATATTAATAAGCCCATCCTTAAAATATGATATTTTAAATGAGTTTGGAGTGAATATTATTTCATTTCCAACTTCATCATAGCAAGTAAACTTTGCGTTAAAGCTTGTTTCTGCGATTCCACTAAACAATGCTACAAACGAATCAGTATAAGTTCCAAAGTTTGTATAATTAAGACTGGTATCAACGTTAGGAGTCAATTCATAAGAGCATTTAGCTGGTCTTGATGTTTGTGCCATAATCATAAGATCATAACCATCTTCTTTTGGATAAAAGCCGTATGTTAAATTAAAGTTAAAAGGCTGCGCTATAACAAACATCTTAATGCTTTCTATTGGAGCAATGTTAAAGTTTGTATCTATTGCTTTATACCTAAAGTAGTAAATGTTGTTGCTATTATATTGAATGTAATCTTTTTCATCTACTTTTGGTTTAAACACAACATTTCTATTTTGGAAAATATTTAATTGTTTTTCAGGGCAGCAAGTGTTTGTTGTGTCAAAACAATAACTAAAATCAATTATATCTTCTTTTGCAGTTAGTTTGATCTCATCTGTATCCTTACTTATAACTAAAGAATCAAGCGGTTGTTGTGCATTTATTGTAAATCTAGGTGGTTGCGTGTCACTGATGCATAAATCACGAAATTCTCCCTCTTTGTTACCACAATCTGGAATGCCGTCATAATTCCCGTCTTTAAAGCAAGAATTTGTTGTATAATTCCACCTGCAAATTCTTAAGTTGCAAGCATCATTGCTGAAATTAAAACCACAAACTGATTGAGTTAAAGAATTTCCTTCGCAACTAAACCTGTCACTAAAGTCTTCGCATCTTACTCCATCGCAATTAATGCACAAAGAATCCTTGTTTTTATAACAATTTCCTAATAAGGAACAATCTTCTGAAGTGCAGTGCATAAACAATTGATTGCAAACATCGCAAGCACTTTCATTCTCAACTTGCTCTATAGGATAGCATATTCCTCTGTTGAATTCTAAATTTGTGTATTTCCAAGTGCAGTCTAAATTGCAATTATTATTCTTGCAAGCAAATTCTGAATTAAAATCATAGCATGTCTTTAAAAACATTTGTCCTGATTCAAACTTTGTGCAATCATAGCAAGCATCCACATTGGTGGTTGAATAATCATAAACGCAGAAATCTTGAATGCAAGAAGGAATGCTAAAGAACAAACCCAGAGGCAAACCCTTTATTAAGCAATTAGATTTTGGCTTGCAATCTGTTTTTTTGTTTTTTAGAACAACGCATATTTGATTATAGTTTTCGCAATCTGTATTTGTTCCTGCATTAGGCGCATTACTAACATATTCTGATATTTTATTATTTTCGTCGCATGTTCTCCTGTAATTAGCATTTCCTTTTTTCTGACCTGTTTCTGGGTTATAGCAGAATTCTTGCCCTTCAAAAACATTCTCGCAAATAGAATCTCCTGTTGTTATTTCTGCATATAAAATGTTGCTTAAACTTCCTACCTTAAATAGGATTTGAATTGAATAATTATAAGTAGTGCCCCATGAAGTTTCTTCATCAATAAATGATCTTTCATTTCCTGAAACATATTTTGCGATACCCCAATCATTTCTTTTAATGATAAAGCTTGATATTATATTTTCGCAACCAAGCTGATTTAAATTCCATTCCAATTTTACAAATGGTTTTCCCTTAACATGCTGTGCAGCAAAATAAGTCAAGTTAACGCTTTTAGGAATGCATTGCTGTTCTCCTGGCTTGTAAAGAGTAAAATTAACTTCTGAAGAATCTATTAAATTAATGCTTTGTTGTGATGGATTATAATCAAAAGCAATTGCTATTAAAGAATAATCTCCTGGTATTAAATCCTTAATTTCATAAAAACCACTTGTATTTGAAGGTGGGCTTAATCTTTGAGATAGTTGTGATGTTACTATTACCCTTGCATTTTTTATGCCATTTCCGCTTGAATTCTTTATATACCCATAAATTATTCCAATAGCAGAACCACACATTTGGGTTAAATAATAAGAATCCTCAAAACTTTCCCCGCAGCAATAACCCTCTTCAGTTGAAGTATTATAAGGTTTATTTCCGCACCAACACAATGGCTTTTGTTTATTATCATTAGAATTTATTTTAAAACCAAGCTTGCAAGGAAAAATAGTGCACTCAACATTGCAACCAATTGGTTTATTAGTAGGACATTGCAAGCTCGCATTTCTTTGCTCTTGAGGACACTGTTCTTCAAAATAACAACAATTACGAGTTTCGCCTGTAAGTTCTGATTCAATTTTATTTAAATCACACTTTCCTGTTGATTTGTCACAAACAAATGGAGCGCAATTATTGCATAAAATACAATTTGGAGTTAATTCTCCGGTTGTTTTATCACAATAAAAAATAGTGTTGTTTATGCATTTTTCATCCGCTCCAAATTTTTCAGTACAGTTCTCAGGTAATATGTTTTCTTGCTTACAATTAGAAAATGAATACTCATAATCACTACACTCCTCTTTTTGCATGCCAGTTATAAAATTTGCTCCTTGATTTTGACACCATGCTTGAGTTGAATAAGCGCACTTATTTCCTGTCACAGAACTATTATCTACACAACAACCCATAATATTAAGATATGGAAGATCTTCACAAAGTTGATCAAAATAAATTCCTCCTAAATTTTCACACTCAACCCTACTTCTATCAAAATTTATGCTGTAATCAGGACTAACGCAGCAACCTATATCGCTAAATTGATTCGGAGATGGTGATCCAAAAGAAAAAACAATCTCAGAGCAAAAAACTACAAAGAAAAGTGTTAAAAACAACATTTGTTTGCTTGTCTTCATTTTAAAACCTCTTTTTATTTTTTTAT
>JBNAUL010000004.1:0-1236 GCA_049700835.1 Candidatus Woesearchaeota archaeon | reverse complement strand
TCTTTTTATTTTTTTATTCTTGATTATTTTTATTATCTTTTCATTTATTAATTTTGAATATTTTTTAATATTAATGATTCCTATTAATCAGAAACAACTTATAACAATATGATATTTAAATTTTTCTATTTAGATAACTTTAGATAACTATACAAAATAAGAAAAGAAAAGCAAAAAGTAATTCATAAAGCTTTATTGCTTAAAAACAATTCCTTCAACCAAAAAATCAGAACCAAAATTCGTTCTTAAAGAATAAACAGTTAAATTGATAAGATGCCAATTTTTACCAACAATCCTAATATTTTTAAATTTTCCAAATAAGTTATCATAAAAATAAAGAGAATCATTTGCTCTTAAATCTTCAACTCTTTTCCAACCAGAATGAGTTAAAACAGGATGGTTTCCTGTTACAAAAATTTTATCAGCATTTTCCAAAACCAACTCATAAATCCCAAAAACATTATTATGCACATCCAAAGCGCTAATAACATCCCAACCATTAGAAGTAAATACAACATCACCGACTTTTAAAGAATCCAATCTTACATAACCATTTGAAGTTAAAACAAGCTCCTCACCTGAAAAACAAGAAGATCTCCTAAATCAGGATTTGTAGTAGCAGGCGATGGAGCAGCTCCATTATGAACCAAAACACCATTAGCAAAATAATTGCCTGAAGTTGTTTCAAAATTATAATAAGTCGAATTAATAACAAAACTATCTTTTTTAACTATTTTTATTTCCTTAAATGATTTGGAATCTGCATCATAAAAAGCAATAGGATCTCCAACATTCAAGTTCTTAGCCAAAAAAAACACCAAAATTACTATAGTTCAAAATATAAATTGGATGTTCTTGAGTTACAAATAAATTAAAACCATTAAATAAGCTGAAGTTATAAACAACGCTCTCTTTCAAAACATGAAATACCTTCAAAACACTAGCATTAATAAATTTGTTATTTTCAAAATCAAAACCCAAAACAAAATCCCCAACAGTAATATCAGAAAAATAAAAAGTTTTCTGTTTTTAATTTTACTCTGCATCTATTACCAGGTTTCCATTTTCATCATAAAAATAAGCAGCATACCTTTGAGAGGTTGTTACACTTGAACTATGAGTTGGAGTTGGATAAGTAGTTGGATAAGGACTATAACACTCCGTAGTTGATTTTATATAATAACAAACTCCTCCATCAGGACAATAACCATTATAATAAGGAGTAGCTTCATAAAA
>JBNAUL010000003.1:0-116013 GCA_049700835.1 Candidatus Woesearchaeota archaeon | reverse complement strand
AGTTGATTTTGTATAACAACAAACTCCTCCATCAGGACAATAACCATTATAATAAGGAGTAGCTTCATAAAAAGTCCAACAAAAAGGAGAATAATAGGAATAACTTCTCTTCCAAGAATAAACACAACGTGGATGATCAATATGATGATGAATAATAATACATCCCCATCCCCATCTAGGATGATAACGATAACAATCAAGATAATCACTAATAATATTAATATTTTCACACCTTATGCAATCCTTAGGACAATTAGCAGGAGTTTCTCCACTAGAAGAATCACACTTTCCATTACCACAAGTGCTTGGCTGAGAGGAATTACAACCACTAGCAGTGCAAACCTCACCAGCACCACAAACCTTACTAACAAAACTACACCTACCACTACCATTCAAATTACAAACAGCACCATAAAAACAAGTACTACCAAAAGCATAAAAAGAACAACAATCAGCAGCACTACGACAAAACTCATTATTCAAAGCACACACCTCCTGCTGCCCACAATCATTCGCACAATTACTAGAATTCTCACCCCTATCTAACTCACAAACACCATCATTATCACAAACACTAACAAAACAACCACTAAAATCAAACTTACAATCACTCTTACACTCCAAAACACCACCAGAAAAACCAAAATCAACACAACTCTTACCAACAAAATCAGAACCATCACACTCCTCACTAACAGAATCAACAACACCATTACCGCAAAACTTACAATCAGAATCATCAAAATCAACAAAACCATCACAATCATCATCAATTCCATTATTACAAACCTCACTCACACCAAAATTAACAAAAGGATTAAAATCATCACAATCAGCACCATTAACACAATAAACACCAAAACCATCACCATCCCAATCAACACACTTACAAGGCCTACAAGAACCACCACAATCAACACCAACCTCACCAACATCCTTCTTACAATTAAAACAACTATCAGAAGAATAAGAAACATCACCAACCCTCAACATACCAGTAATATTAACCCAAAAATCCAACAAAGAAACCCTATCCTCAAAATCACGCTCAAAATCAAAAACATCAAACTCACAACCAACAAAATTAACACAACTACCCTCACTCAACCTATTAAAATCAGAACACAAATCACTAACAAAACCAGAATAATTACCAACCAAAAAACTAACATTCCCAAACCTATCAGCAAAAACAAAAACCCTCCTACCAGGATCAACACCACGCTCCAAAACAAACAACCTATCAAACCTAACAACACCACCCAAAGAACCAACACCAAAACCACCACCCCTACCACCAAACAAACCCCTAACAAAACCAACCAAAAACAAAAAAGGATTCTCCCAAAAACTAGGCCTCACAAAAGAAAAATTAAAATCAGAAAAAACAACACTCTCCAACTCAGAATTATACCAAACATCCCCAAACCTACACCTACGCCAACCAACACCACCAACAGCACCATCACAATAATCAACACTCTTATTCAAAACATCCCTCAAAAAATTAAAAGGCAAAAAATCACTCCTATTATTAACAGGATAAGCCAAAGCAGTACCAACCAAAACACGCTCAACACCAGAATCATTAAACCTCAAAACACAAAAACTATTAAAACAAGAAACACCCCTCAAACCCCTAACACAATCCAAACCAACCAAATTACTAAAAGGCTCATAATCCAAAAAATTACCAACAACATCAGGAGAATCACAAAACAAACTATAATCACCAACATTCCTCTCCCTAGTAAAATTCAACAAAGCCAAAGCAACAAACTTAGTCCTAGAAGACCAAACACCACCATCACAATAAAAATCACCAATAAACTCCCCAGAATCAACACACCTAGGCAAATCAGAAACACTAACAGCAGAAAAATAATCACTAGCCAAATGCTTACCAACATCACCACCAGAACTAACCAAACACTGACCAGCAGACAAACAACAACCAACAGAAACACCATCCCAACCAACCCTCAAATAAGGACAATAATCCGGAGCCCATAACTTAACAATTCTGTAACTAACATTCTCAGCATTATTAGCTGAATCAACACTATAAAACCTTACATAACGAACAGCATACTCATTAGTATAAATTTGAATCTGATTGGAATAATTAAGATCTGGATTGCAAGTGTTTTGCGTATCAGTACAATATAAAGTTTTTTTACACACACCACCCCCAGTATCAGAACAATTCAAACTAATATTAACATAATTTGCATAAGCCAAAGAACCAAAAGAATACAAAGAACCATTAGGAAGAACTCCCTTAATGCTAGTAACAGGAGGACTACTATCAACAGCCAAAACCAAAAAACCTGAGAAAAGAACAAAAACAAACAAAATAAAAACTAATCCACTCTTTAAAAAGCTTGCATGCTCAAACTTAATCTTCATCTTAAAACCTCTTTTTATAATAATATTTTAGTAACATTGCATAGTATTATTAATCATTAACCAAAAATAAAAAGCATTTAATATTTAAAGGTTTCGTAAATTTCAATGTAAAGTAAATTTAGTTTAGGCAAGAATTTAATAATGAGTTTGGATAGAATATAACTATAAAAATTTAATAAAAGTTTATAAATTACTTTAAAACTTCCCTTCTAAAGAACCACCATTGTTATTATTTTTACTCATTTAAATGTTTCTCTAACTTTTAAGATTTTTGTGAATTTCTTCAGCACATACCAAAATTAAACAGTAATAAATCAAAGAATATTAATATAAAAGAATTTTTGTATTTATCTTTGATTTATTGCAATCTAAAAATTCTTTAAAAAAATAAACATAATAACACTAAAATGCTATGCTAATTCTTAAAGCCTATTCTTTGCAAGGCAATTCGTTTACTTTATTATTTCATTATTAACATAATTTGTTAATATAATTTGTTTAATAATGTTGAACCACACTAAATACTGTTCTCTATGCTCTCCAACTTCTAATTCAGCTTCAGCAGTTAAATCTGAAGAAGTTTGATTAAACCTTCAAAAACAGATAAAGCCAAACATATGGTCTTATTTCAAAGGTTTCAACATTGAAAGCAGATAAAGAATTTTCGTTTTTTATTTCATCGTATGTTTCTTTGTCTGTTATTACGAAATCAAATTTCTCGTAATTTATTTTGTATTCTGGTTTTTTTGAGTAATAGTCAACTGTTATGTTTCTGAAATACCATGGCAAAGGCCAATACTCTTTGCTTATTATTAATCCAATCTGAGGATTTTTTAACATTATTTTGTTTATTGTTTTTGGCAATTCTCTTGTTGCTTGCACATAAGCAAGAGTATTCTCAATGCTGTCATAATCATAAAAGTTCAATCTTATTGTCGTAATAAACAAGAATGATGCTGTCAATATAAGCAGTAATCTAAACAAGGATTGTGATTTTTTATCTTGTTTAAATGCTGTTGCTGAAAAAAAGATAAAGGGCGGCAAATAAAGAAAAGAGAGCCAAGGGACTTTGTAAGGCATTATCGACAAGACAGCAAGAATAATGATGGCAAGAAAGAAAAAAATTTCATTCTCCCTGATCTCTTTTTTTCTGAAATTTTTCCTGGCTTTGAAAAAGAGTTCAGCATGAAGCATTAGAGAGTAAATGAATAAAACAAGGGCAGGCAGTTCCAAAGGAAGTATTTTTACAAAATAGTAATAGAATGGTTTGTTATGGCCTGTTGTGTATGTTTTTTTAAGGTTGTAGCTTATCATTTTTGAAATGTTATTAATTGGGTTCTGCGTGAAAAAAACTGAAAACAATAACAAAATCGTTGAAACAAAGATTGCTGATGCAACGAGCGCTTTTATAAAAAAAATCCTCTTCTCTTTTTTGTTCTTGAGAATGCTCTTAATTTTGCTCTTAATCTCGTTATTGAAAAAAAGCATAAAAAGAAAGATTGTTGCGAGCAGAATTATTATTGCTGATTCGTATGTTGCTATCATGAGCGCAGAGCTTGCGGATAATAGAAAAATAAAGTTGGTTTTACCTCTAATTATTTTTATTGTTGAAACCAAAAAGAGAATGTAAAAAAACAGGAATCCTGATTCCCAGCAAGCATAAGATGAATAGTAATTTATTACCGGAGAAAATGAAAAGAGGATTGTTAGAGTCAAAAATTTTTCTGTTTCAAAATCATTTTTCAATAAGATAAGAAAAATCAAGCTTGATATGCTGAATATTAAATAAATCAATCTTAAACCGTTGATGTTGTCTCCAAAAATTTTTATTCCCAAACCTTGAAGCATGAACATCAAAGGCCCATGATACTCTGGATCATAAGAGTATGTTTTTTCCAAAAATTTCTTTGATAAGAAATTATAAACTGCCTCGTCGTGATGAACCGGTCTTGTGCTATATGACAAAATTTTTATTGCAGAAGATAAGAAGATTATTATTAGAAAAATTGCAAGAACTGAATCTATTTTTAATTTTGTGCCTTTGTTTTTGTTTTCACCCTTTTTTTTCATAATACCTCACTTTTTGCGATGCTGTTTTCAGCCAAACAAGCCAAATCAGTCAATTCTGCCAAAGGTTTATTGTTTCTTGCTTCTTGAAAAATTTTTCATTCATTTTATCAATTTTATCTTTTAATATTTCTAAACAAGATATTCAAAACAAGATATTCAAAATTTAAGATTAAGATTTTAATTCATTTTTTTATGCTTTGATTTTTTAAGTATTTCATTTATTTCCTCTTGACTTAGGATTTCAACTCCTTTTTCTATGATTTTTCCTTCGTTAATCCCTTTGTTGAACATTATTCTTTCGTAGAGATTATTCTTTAATGATTGCTTCAATTGCCTGCTCTCTGTTTTTAGAGTAAAACCAAAACTGAAGAGCTCGTGATAAGCCCTCAACTCAAATGGTTTTCTTGCAAAGGAAGCAATTACAACATTTATCTTTTTCTTTCTGCATAGCATTACGTTCTGCATCATCCTTGAAATTATTCTATGGATTTTTGAGTTTTGAGAGTTCAAAACAAGTGAAAAAGATATTCCAATAAGAATGTCATACTTTAAAGCCAAAACTGCCTTTGCAGAATCAAGACCAGAATTTATGTATCTTAAGTAGTCTTTTTCTTGATTTTCAAGTTCAAATACCACATCAACATTCTTTGAAAAAGCTGTTCTTGCAACGCTGTTGCTTATTACCAAATCTGGTTTTAGTTTATCCCTAAGTTGTTTTGCCTTGTTAATTTCAGAATTCTCCAAGAAAAGAGCCTTGTAAATTTTTATGCTGTTATTTTTCAGTTTGCTAAAATCCTTTTTGCTGAAATCTTCTTTTCTGTATGCAAAACAAACTGCTCTTGTTTCTAATTTAGAAAGAACTTTTAAAAATTCTTCTTCATTGTTTCCTGGAAATGCTATGTCAATAAACATCTTGCCTCTGCATTCTAAACTTTTTGCTTAAACCATTTCAATCAAGGTTTGCTGAACTGCAAAACTTTATTTTGCCTGCCAATTCATGCTCTCATAAGCTCACAGTGCTTATTAGTTATATTCCTTATTAGTTATATTAATTTATTTAAAATTTTATTTTTTTATTTATTTTTTACTTGTTTATTGGCGCTTAATGTTTTTGAATAATTTTCCTTTATCATTTTTATTGTTTTGCAGACAGTGCAAACTTGCTTAGAGCTCGGTTCTCCGCACTCTGAACAATAATTCATTTCAAGTTTTTTATTTTTGAAAATCTCCAAACTCCAAGGCTTTAAATAATTCAAATAAGATTTTATAATTCTTTGTTTTGCATTCCTAAACTTTTCATTTGACCTGAAAAGGTTTTTCAGCTCTTCAGAAACAAAAACCCTAAAAGCGCCTTCTCTCAAAGGGCATTTTTCTTCAAAAAATAGAATTCCCTTCAGCAGCGCATACTTTTTCATCTCTTCGTTTGTGCAGAAATACAATGGCTTTATCCTCTGAACAAACTTTTCATTAGAAAATATTCCTGTTTTTGGGCCCAAAGAGGCGTTTGCCCTGATGTTTGCTTTGAAAATATTCATAAATATTGAGCTTATCTCGTCATCCATGTTGTGCCCTGTTACCAATTTTTCATAACCTTTTGCATTCCTGTTCAAAACATACCTCTTTATTATTCCGCATGAATTGCATGCGTTCAAACCCAATTCCTTCAATGTTGGGACTATCTCTTGAATTGAAAATCCAATCTCTTCTTTTAAATTCAATATTTTTAGCTTCACTGATTTTTCCTTGCAGTAATTTATTATTCTTTCTCTTGAATTGCTTGAAAAATCTTCAATTCCCAAATCAATGAAAATTGCTTCAACATTGAACTTTTCATTAAGGATTTCTAACAAACTCATTGAATCTTTGCCTCCTGATAAAGCAATCAGAACGTGATCGTTCTTGTCAATGAGTTTATAATCCTTGATTGTTCTAAAAACTTTCCTTTCTATTTCCTCAACAAATCTTTGCTTTCTACTCATTTTAAATTAAAAATTCTTTTACCTTTTTTTCATCAAGAGTTTTTTATAGTAGTTCTTTTTCTCTTTTTCCATTAAAATCAATGGTGCTAAAACACTACCATAACAATTTTTTAATTTCTGCAGTTCTTCAATATTTTTTTCGCTGACTTCTGCAATTTCAGAAACAAAAATAGCATTCTTTGAGTTTAAAATCTCAACGATTTTATTTTCATAATCAAAATCTCCTTCAATCGCTTCGATGTTCAATTTTCCAGATAGAAAAGGTGCGATGAGGAAAAGCAAATTTCTTCGTTTCTCATAATTCTTATTTTTTAAGATAAAAATTGGTTTTAATCCCCTTTTCATCATGCAAAGGGATGCTATTAACGAATTTTTATTTTTCAGTTCTATTGCAAAAAAATCTTTTTTGGAAAAAGGAAGTCCTCCCAATCCTCTAATTCTTTCCAAAAAAACATAGGCATTGTCTAATATCTCTATTCCTATGTTTATTTCTGGTTTTTTAAGATTAACCTTCGCGCCAGTTCTTTCAACAACAAAAGCCCCTACTTCCTCATTTATTCTTTGGGAATTAAGCGGAAAACTCTTGTTTATCCTTTGGGTTGTAATCCTAAATGTGCTCTCATTCTTTCTGTTCTTATCTTTTTCCCCTTCGTTTATCTCACAATTCCTTAAATTGTAAAATAAGAGTGCATTTCTTTTTATTTCATCCAAATCTAAACATGTTCTCAGAGCAGGGCTAAAACTTATGATTCCAAAGATTTTCTTCAAAGAGCACAATGACTTTAAGATTTCATTATTTATTTTATCTTTCTCATTCTTTTTCTCTGCATCAAACTCAACGATAACACGATTTTGGGCTCTGTAAACCATTTTGAATCTTATTTTATCATAAATAAGCATTTCTTTGATGTTGCTTAAAAGCTGTTTTTCAAACAATCCTCTGTTTTTTCCCTTAATTCCTATTTCTCCATAACGGATTATTATGGAATTACATGTGGAATTGCATATAGAGTTACACATAGAATTAAGAAATATTGATTGCATTAATAAATTTAATTGAATAGATTTAACAGATATTAAACAAATAATTAAAGAACAAAAAAAATTATTAAAAAATAAAAAAGATTTTAGTTTAACGCAAGATTAATCTTAAGATTAACCACAAGAGCCTGTTGTGGTCTGCGTTGCAGATCCATTTATCTGTTTCTCGCAACCTGAAACATTGTTGTAAGCACAAAAGTTTTTCTGAATAGTTGAAGCGTCCAATCCTGAAAATTCATACTTGTTGTTCACAAGCCATGTTGGAGATGCTCCTATTCCCAACGCATCTGTGAGTTTCATGTTTTCCCTTAACAATTCCTTGCCTTCTTTTCCTTCTGCGCATTTTTTAATCAAAAGCAAGTCCATCGAATTGCTCTGTAGGCAATCTTGGTATGTTGTTGATATGTCCTTTCCAGACAAATAATAGTCTGCTTGGCACCACATGTAGTCAAAGTATTTTGCAGGGTAGTACTTCATTATGCAAACCTGCCTTATGTCCTCATCAACCTCTTTTGCTCCGTGCAAGCTTGAGAATGTTCCGTCAGCATTTTCTGAAGCAATGAAATGTATGCTTACATTTACTCCTTTAACAACATTCAGAAAATCCTTCAATGCCCTCTCTGCTGTAACGCCATAAGGGCACATGCTCATGACGAACAAATCAATCTTGTTCTTTACCTCTTCCCTGCATATGATTTGTTCGCTGCAGTAAGGATCCTTGCAGTCAATCATTCCGTTGTTGTCATCATCAATCTTGTTGTCACAAATCTCCTTTGTTGGGTCAAAACTTGCGCCTATCCTCAAAAGGTAGTGCTTGTTGTCATTCAATGTTGTCAAGTATCTTTGCACTGTTGAATACCCTTCTCCTTCTTTCACGCTATCGTCAAAAATTATTGCAGGAAGATAAATCACTTGCAAATCATTGTAGAGTTTTTTCCCTTCTTCAGAACTGTAATCCAAATATGTTGTATTGAGGTTATAGAAGAGAGATTCCAGGGATTGAACTAGTTGCGTGACATCGCACTCTTTGCACCTATTATCGTTCAGCACAATCATGTTTGTTCTTTTTGGCTTTGGAATATTTGCGCATTCTGAAAGCGAGTTGTTGGAATTGGTGCATATAGCCCTCTTGAAGGAAAGTATATCTCTCCCTCCATAGTATAAATTCCCATTGATGTATATAGTTGGGCTTCCTTGCGCTTGGGCTTCTTCTGATTTTTTAATGCTCTCAGAAAGAAGTTTTTTGCCCTCTTCTGAATTTGCACACTTTTCAATCTTCTTAACATCAATCTTGTTATTTTTAGCGCATTCCTGCCAAACATCCTTAGGGGCTTTGTTTGAAGCATAGTAATTTTGGGCAATGCAGTAAACATAGTCCTGCCAGTTTTTAGGATAGTATTTAATGACGCAGACCTGCCTTAAATCCTCTTTGACTTCTTCTTCTCCATGCAAACTTGAAAAAACCCCATTTTGTTCAGACGCTATGAAATATACATTCAATTTTACTTCCCTTATTTTACTGTTGAGTTCCTTCACAGCGGGAATTAGGCCATTCAATGCCTGAGCCCCGTATGGGCACATGCTCATAACATAGATGTCAACCTCTGACTTGTAAGCAGTTTTCATTCCTGAAAAATAATTTTTTAAAAATAAGAAAAGAGCAACTGCAACAATTATTCCCAAAGCATACAGTATATATTTTGAATTCTTTTTAATATGCTTAATATGCCTTCCAATGTGATTTTTAATGTTCTTAGCCTGTTTGAAATTAACTTTTTCTTTCTTCTCACTTTCTTCAGAAATCTTTTCGCCTTTCTCGCTTTTCAAGTTTTCATGCTTCGTGTGTTTAGGATGCCTTGACATAAAACCACCCCTTTAAATTTTAGTTTTCAACGCTTTCATTTGTAAAACTTTCTAATTTTTACAAACGCCTGTTATTTTTTCTTTGAACTTAAGAAGAGTATTTAAAACTTTTGCTTGCTTGATTCACTTTTTGTTTTTAAATGTTCTATTTTGGTTAACAATAGTTAACAAATTAAAAAGATTTAAATACTTAACTTACATGCTTAGAAGTTCATGCAACCGCAGGAAATCGAGGTTTGGTATGTTCTTCCTGCAATAAGAAGAAATCTTTCAAAAGAACTCTTAAGATTAGGAGTTAAGAAATCAGAAATTGCCAAAAAGCTTGACATTACAAAAGCCGCTGTTTCGCATTATATAGGAGAAAAGAGAGGGTATTCAATAAAGGTTAAGGGTCTTAACACTGAACTAAAAAAATCCGCTCAAAGGATAGCAAACGGCGAATGCGCAACAAGGGAAATTCAAAGACTTTGCTTGCTCGTAAGGAATAAAGGGCTGCTCTGCAGATTTCATAGAGAATACGATTCAAACATTAAAAAAGTGTGCAATTTTTGCAAGAGAATTTCGTGAAAAAGAAATTGCGAAATTGCGATGCAATTGCAAGGGCTGATGCTGATGAAAAATCAATTAATCATAAAGAACCTGAGCGTAAAAAAGAACAGTGCTTTGCTTATTGACAACATCTCTTTCAAAACAAATGGAAAAATTTTTGGAATTATTGGGCCTAACGGCTCTGGAAAAACATCTCTTGCATATACAATAATGGGATTGAGTGAATACAAGACAAAAGGTAAGATAATCTTCAACAACAGAGACATAACAAAACTATCAATAACTGAAAGGGCAAAACTTGGAATAACCCTTGCATGGCAAATTCCTGCTGAATTTGAAGGTTTAAAAGTTAGGGATTACTTGATAGCGAGTTGCAAATGCCAAAATCTTGACAAGGAAAATATGAATTCTCTATTAGATAATCTGCTAAAAGAGATAGGATTAAAAAGGGATTATTTGAAGAAAAAAATTTCAGAGTTGAGTGGAGGGGAGAGAAAGAGAGTTGAGCTTTTGAGCGTTTATCTGATGAAACCAAAAATAGCTTTACTGGACGAACCAGATTCTGGAATAGACATCTTGAGTTTTAAACTAATAAAAAGATTCATATCAAAAATGAGCCGGGAGAGTTCTGTTGTGCTCATAACGCACAGCGAAGAATTGTCAATGCTTTCAGAGAACGCTGTTCTGCTTTTCAATGGTAGGATAATAAAATCAGGAAGCACAAGAGAAGTTATAAAAGCTTACAGGGGTTTTGAAAATGAACAATAAGAACTCAAAGTTAAACAGGAACAATGAAGATGTTGTCAGGCAGTTAATCTCAAATGCTGAAAAGGCAGCAAAATTCTCAGAGATAGATACATCTGCAATACACGATGAAAAATTTCCAAAACTCTTGCTCCACAAAAACAGAATTGTTAGACAAAAAGTTGTTAATGGCTTAATAGTTGATGCCAGCGAAACAAAGAACGGAATAAGGGCAAGGATTGTTGTAAAGAAAAGAATTGAACTTCCAATCTATCTTTGTTTTGGGGTCTTGGAAAAGAAATATGACCAAAGAATAAATATTGAACTTGTAGCAGAAGAAAATTCTGAGGCAAAGATTTATGCCTTTTGCACATTTCCAAATGCTGAAAATGTAAGCCACATAATGAAAGCAAAATACTTGCTCAAAAAGAACTCAAAGATCGATTATCATGAATTCCACTACCACGGCAAGAATGGCGCCTTGGTAATTCCAGAGATAATTGTCTCTTGCAAGGAAAACTCAAGCTTTAACACATCAATAACCTCTTTGTATGGGGTTATAGGAAAGATAAAATACCTTGTAGATGTAAATCTTGAAAAGAACTCAAAGTGCGCTGCTCTATCAAAGATAAAGGGCAGCAAAGATGATAAAATAATTGTGGTTGAGAATGCAAAGCTTTCAGGGCAAAATTCTTCTGCTGTCATAAAATCAAGATTGATAAGTTCTGAGAACTCAAGAGCGGTTTTTAAGGGAGAGATTGTTGGAATCGGAGATGAGAGCAGAGGGCATGTTGATTGCAAGGAAATAATAATGGATAACGGCTTTGCTAAAACAATTCCAAAACTAAAAGTCATTAACAAGAAAGCAAGGGTAACTCATGAAGCAGCCATAGGCAGCGTTGACAAGAAAGAGTTGCAAACATTGCAGGCAAGGTGTCTAACAAGAGAAGAGGCAATAAACTTGATAGTCAAGGGAATGCTCGAATAAATAAGACAAGAAAATAATAAGGATTTAAAAAATAGAAAGATTGCAAAATAGCAAGAATAAAAATTCAAGAAGAAAGAATAATGAAAATATTAAGATATTGATAATAACACTTAATGGCGAAGAAAAAATAATGCGAAAGATAGATAATAACAGATATAATTTAGAATTAAATATAGCAAATAAAAGAATAAATAAAGCAGAAGATAAAGCTATATTTAAAAATTCAAAATTCAATTCAGAATTCAAATAGACAATAGAACACAAAACAATAAAAACAACAAAATAAAACTCTAAAATTTTAGGATAAAATTTCAATAAAATTAAAGGTTAAAATAAAAATCATGAAAGCGCTCTCATTGATTTCTGGAGGAATAGATAGCCCTGTGGCTTCATATCTTGCCTTAAAAAACAAAATTGATGTTGTTTTCCTGCATTTTAACAACGGAATATTTTATGACAATAAAGAAATTAAAAAGGTTAAGAGCGTTATAAGTTTATTCTCAAAAAAATTTAAAAGAGAATTCAAGCTTTATGCATGCAATTTTGAACTGTTTCACAAAAAAACCATTGGCATAGAAATCAGAAAATATCACTGTTTGATTTGCAAGAGAACCATGTTCAGAGTTGCTGAAAAAATCGCGTTGATGGAAAATGCTGATTTCTTGCTGAGCGGGGAAAACCTGTCTCAAGTTGCTTCTCAAACAAAATCAAACCTCAAGGTAATTGATTCTGCTGTAAATTTATTTGTTTTAAGGCCTTTGTTGACTTATGACAAAGAAGAAACGATAAGGATTGCTAAGGAAATAGAAACTTATGAAATTTCAACAATAAAAACAAGCGGTTGTTCTGCTGTGCCAAGAAATCCTGCTACAAAATCAGATTTAAATTTTATAATGAGAGAAGAAGAAAGATTAAGCATAGATCAAATTGTTAAGGATGTCTTGAAAACTATAAAGATTATTAATATAAAAGTAAGTAGAAGCAAGTAGAAGCGTAGTAAAAGCATCGTAGAAACGCCGGGGCAGGGATTTGAACCCTGAAGCCCTTGCGGGCACCAGCTCTCAAGGCTGGCGCACTACCAGGTTATGCGACCCCGGCAAAACAAAATAAAAACTAAAATTAACTGTTTATTATCTCCTAAAATTAAAACTGAAATCAAATCTTTTTAAATCTTTCTTAAAAATATAAAAATTAATAAAAAATCAAATAGAAAAGGCATGATCTTATTTTATTTTTTGTTTTTTATCTTTTTTTACATTAATTGTAACGTCTAATCATCTAAGTCTAATCATCTAATCTGCTCATTCTTAATTTAACATTCTTACTTTATATCTTAAATCATAAACAGCAAACAAATTAAAACCCTGATTTCTTTTATTTTAAATTATTTTATCAAAATCCCTTTGTTCTGCTCTGCTATTGAAAATGCAAATTCAAGCTTTTCCTTGTTCTCTGCATAAATTGTGTACAAAGGTTCTTTTTCCCTGACAAAATCCTTCAAATGTTTGTAAAGATAAATTCCTGCCCGCGCATCAGAAGGAGAACCTGCTGCTCTTGCAACTCTTGAAATCAAAATGTTATCAATGCCAACAACCCTGCCTGATTTTTCTGCAACAACATCCTTGCTGAAATTTCCGAGTTTTATTTTAGAGCTTTCCTTTATCTTAGGTTTCTGCGCTTCAATAATCTCCAACATCTTTTTGTGAGCAACTCCTGAATCAAGCAATTTTTTTGCTATGCTAAAAGCATAGTTGAAACTCATTCTTTTGACCATCATAATCATAAGCGCGCTCATCTTTAGGGACTTTAAAATCAAGTCCTTAGGAGCTCTCTCATCCTTTTCCAAACACCAAAGAACATCCCTTGCTTCCAATGCAGGGCCTATGCCGTTTCCTATAGGTTGAGAGCCATTGCTGAAAACAACTTTAAGATTTATTCCCAAATTACTTGCAGTGAATTCAAATTTCTTCTTTAGCCCATATGCCTGTTTAAGGTTCGTTGCTTTTGATCCAGGACCAACAGGAATATCCAACAAAACATTGTTTGCTGAAACAGATTTTTTCTTTGCAAGTATGCTTGCAGTCATCTGCCCTTCTGAATCTATGGACAACAGTTTTTCAATCTTTATTATTTTATCGTCAGCAGGAGCAAGCGCAACAGATCCGCCCCAAATAATGCAACCATTAACCTCCTCTACAATTCTCTTTATTCTTTCTATGCCAAAAGCAACATCTGATAAAACTTCCATAGTATCTGCTGTGCCTGCAGGACTGGTTATTGCTCTTGAACTGGTCTTTGGAATCTTGAGGCCGTAAGCAGCGATTATTGGAACAATCAGCATAGTTGTCCTGTTCCCAGGAACTCCTCCAATGCAATGGACATCCATGACATACTTTGAATTAAAACTTATTCTTTCACCTGTCTCAACCATTGATTGAGCTAAATAAACTATCTCCTTTTTGGAAAGTCTGTTCGGATAACATGCGCTTATGAAATAAGTTATCTCTGTATCAGAAAGCTTTTTTTCTGTTATATCCTTGATGATGCTCTTTATCTTGTCAAAATCCAATTTTTTGCCATCAAGCTTTTCCTTTATGTAATTTATTGATTCTGGTTTCTGCGCTATCAAAAGAAAGATATTCTGATTGTTCTTTACTCCTAATTCCTTGAATGTTTCATAAAACAAACCAACCATTCCCTTCTTTATTATCTCTGAACTAACATCCGCTATTGCAACAACCTCCCTGTTTCTATGCTTCAGAATAACTCTGTCTCCATTGTAAATGTTCATTGCTTCTGCATCCTTCTCGTTTAGTATGCAAACCAAAGCGCCTCCTGTTCTTATGTTTAGACACCTTGTTTTTAGAATCATCTATTCACCCCAAAATTTTTTATTCTTTTAACCATAGTTCAAAACCGTGTTTTAGTTGTAGTTTTATTATTGCTGAAGCCAAAGCGCAGGCAACAGGTCCTATTATAATTCCTATGAATCCAAAAACCCTTATTCCGCCTATTATTCCCAAAAGCACCAAGAGAGGATGAAGCTTTGCCTTGTCCCCAATAATTTTTGGTTTTGTTATGTTGTCTATCGTGCTTACAATAAAAAAGCCCCAAAGCATCAATCCTATTCCATTATAAAACTTTGGAGAATTGAATAACAAGCCTTCAACAATCATCAGCGCGCTTATAGGAAACCAAACAAGGGGAGCTCCGACATAAGGCAAAACAGAAACAAAAAAGGTTAGTACTCCAAATAAAACAGGTGTTTTAACCCCGAAAATAAAGTAACCAATCAATGCTGCGATTGATTGTATTAAAGCAACAATTATGTTTCCATAGATTGTTGAATAAACCATATCAGAAACTTCTTTGCTCAAAAAATCATGGTGGTGCTTTGGCAGACCAAGAATTTCTTTGAACTTAGTAATCATTACTTCTCCATCCTTAAAAAAGAAAAACATGGCAAAAAGTCCTATGAACAAATGGAGTAGAAGATTTGGAATTGCTGTTAGCACCTTTGAGGTTAATGAAAATAAAACTTTTTGAAAATTAGCACTTATCTGTTCAATTATCTTTTCAAAATTTATAAAAGAAAATCTTTCGCTGAGATTCAGTTTTTCCATAAAATTCAGGGTTTGCACCTCAATAACTTGAGATTTAAAATCGCTGTAAACTCTCTTTCCTTCTGAAATCAAATTTGCAAATATTAAAAACAATGGTACTATGACGATCATGAAAACTATGATTAGCATAAACAGAGATGTTAAACTTTTGTTTTTTATCAACTTTAAGAGTTTTTTGTAAAGAGGGTAAAATATGTAAGCGATCGTTGCAGAAGCGATTATTGTCTTTGTATACGGAATCAGCATTAAAAAAATGAGTATGAATAGGGCCAGCGCAAACACCAAAAAAAAGAGATTAATCTTTTTTATGAAAACCACCCCTTTTTTATTTTCAATTTTGAATTCTTATGCTTTTAAACTCAAAATTTAAACTTAAATTCAAATGGGCCCGCCCGGATTCGAACCGGGGACTTTCACCATTTTGATAAAATATTTTGTTAGCATACTTTATCGTCAAGGTGACGTTATAGCCACTAAACCACGGGCCCTAAAACAAACAACGATTTAAATCAAATTTTGTTAAAGGAAAAATTAAATGCTTATTTAAAGATTTCGATTGAGAGATTTTAAAAATTCAAAGCCAATGAAAGCATTTTCAACGCAATAAGAGAAAATAAGATTAAATAAAAAAGAAAATAATGCTTTTGGTTTCATGCAGCATTCTTGGATTTTTATAGTTAAAAAATCTTAGTAAAAGCAATCTTAATAAAAGCCTCTGGCGGGGATTGAACCCGCGACCCCCACCTTACCAAGGTGGTGCTCTACCACTGAGCTACAGAGGCAAACAGAGGCAAAATTGGATTTAAAATTTTAAAAATAAATATTGTGCGATTATGTGAATATTATGCGGGGGCTGGGATTTGAACCCAGGAACCCACTAAGGGACAGGATCTTAAGTCCTGCGCATTTGACCAGGCTTTGCTACCCCCGCAAAGTCGAATTTTGTTTTTATTTGATTTTAGAATGATATTTCAACCACATTTTAAAACTTTTTGTTTTTAATTTGTGCAATAAAGATTTAAAAATGAGCAAGCTCAACTTAAGATAAAATATAGCAAAAAGAATAAAAGTTATATGAAATGCATGAAAAATCTGATAAAAATGGCAGTCATAAAAGAAAATGCACAGGACTTTTTGGTAAAGGAGATAAGCAATATAAAAAAAATTGATGATAGCGGTAAAGGGGCTCACATGCTCTATCTCTTAAAAAAACAAAATTGCTCAACCCACGAAGCACTATACCGTATAAGAAAAACTTTAAGGTTGAAAAACTCTGAAATAGGTTTCAGCGGAAGCAAGGACAAAAAGGCAATTACTGAACAATACATAACAATAAAAAAGAGAAACGGACTGAACAGGAATTTTGATTTTGGAAATTTCAGGCTTGAATTTCTTGGATACTGCGAAAAGAAACTTTTATTGGGGGATTTGATTAGGAATGAATTCAAAATCATTGCAAGGGATTTAAGCGAAGAGGAAATGAAAAACATAGAGAGCAGCAAAAGTAAAAGCGTTCTGTTTCCAAATTATTTCGGTGAGCAGAGGTTCTCAAAAAGAAATTTTGAGATTGGGCTGTTCATACTTAGAGGCGAATTTGAAAACGCAATAAAATCTATACTAAAATTCAGTTTTGAAGAAGCAACCCTAAATCAGTTTTGGGAGCAAAAGAATCTTTTGAAAGAAAAAACAAAGAACATTTTTGAAAAGAAAATTCTTGAACGCCTGATTGAGAACAAAAATGATTTTGTCGGAGCGCTGAAAAACATTCCAAAGGAATTGCTGATGATGTATGTGCACAGCGTTCAAAGTTTAATATTTAACAAAGCTCTTTCAATGGTTATTTTTGAAAATTTGAATAATACCTTTACAGTGAGTTACAACTTTGGAAGATTCTACTTTGCCGAGCAAGAAGAGCTCTTGAAGATAAGAAACTTAAAATTGCCGTTGGTAGGTTTTGGCATGAATGAAAACTACGAGTTTAAGGATGTTGTTGAAGAGATTTTAGCAGAATATAAATTGAATGAAGAGGATTTCATAATAAGAAAGATTCCTGAGATTAGTAGCGCGGGCTCGTTCAGAAATGCTGTTGAAAGAGTAGAAAACTTTAATTATTCATTTTTTGAAGAAAACAATAAGAGAAATGCTATTTTAGAGTTCCAACTAAAAAAGGGCTGTTATGCAACTGTTTTTTTAAAACAAATCTTAAAGAATTGATGGACTGATTGAAAAGATTTAAAAATAAAAACAAACAAATGTTTATAAAAATTTAAAACTTACAATAAGAAAATGAGTATAAAAGAGAATTACGAGAAAATAAAGGAGAAGTATAATCTTCCGGAATTTGAAGAGCTCGACAAGTATTTTGACATAAACGAGATTGACTTAAAGGATAAGGAAGTAAATAATAAAAAAATCCTGAAAAACATAAGAGAAAATATTCTATTAAAGATTGAGTTATTAATAGATTTCTTTTCAAGCGTAATATACTTTGATTCTGAATCTTATTCAGTTTATGAAGCGGGAAATTTTAGTAAAAAAGAAAAAAATGAAATGTTTAAGATATTCAAAAATTTAATGTACATAAAGAGGAGTGGTTTTAAACTGAGTATTGAAACAAATGAAGAAAAGGATGCAGAATTTATAAAAATGAGTTTTGAAAGGTATTTGAGCATAAAAGATCAGATGATAGAATTGATTGACAAAATAAAGGACTCTTGGGTGAAAGATGAAAATGAAGAAAAAAAATATGAGTATTTTGGCTAAAAAGATAAAAAAGATAATAATCTTAGGACCTCAGGGTTCTGGAAAAGACACACAAGCAATAAAATTATCTAAAAGATTAAAAATTCCCCAATTTTCAATGGGAGAACTACTTAGGCAAAGGGCAAAGAAACATGACAGATTAGGAATAAAAATTGAAAAACTCCTCAAAACAGGCAAGTTGCTTCCAATAGAGATTGTAAGCGATGTTTTGTTTGAAAGATTGAAAAAGAAGGACTGCAAAAATGGTTTCATACTGAATGGTTATCCAAGGAGTTTAGAACAGTACAAAGCAATTGAAAACAAAGGAATAACTCCTGATGTTGTTTTGCTCATAGACATTCCTGAAAAGGAAATCATAAAGAGATTATCAAAAAGAATGCAATGCCCTAAGTGCGGAAAACCGTATGTAATTGAGAATTATAATCCTAAAAAACCTCCTTTGTGCAATGAGTGCAAGGTTCCATTAGTAAGGAGGGCTGATGATGAGCCAAAAGCAATAAAACAAAGAATAAAGGTTTATAATCAGGAAACAAAGCCGGTTCTTAAAATATACAAAAAAAAAGGGCTCTTGGTAAAAATAAATGGTTATCAGAGCATTGAAGATGTGCATAAGGAAATAATGAAAAAACTCTTGGAAAATTCAAAGATGCAGCATAAATCTTAAATAAACCTAAAAAAATAAAAAATTAAATAACAACTATTAAACCAAAGCCGCATTATTAAGTTTATACAAAAATACGAAAAAGTTTTGCACAAAAAATTTCCAAAAGAGCATGAGTATTGCGACGCTCTGCATTCCTTGACTTAAGTTCTTGCCTTTTCGTATTTTTCAGCATGGCTTAACCAATGCTTAAAATACGCTTAAAATAATCTATTTTTAATTGACTTAAACATAAGAAAGCATTATAAGAAAGCATTAGAATTTGCGAAAATCTTTCAAAAGCTTTATTCATTAACCCTTGACAGCAGTATTCCTGCAATTACAAGCAGTAGAGCGCTTAAAACCTCTCCTAAAACAATGCTCATGCCAAAGTTTTTTAAGAGAATATTTCTCCTAAAAACAAAATAAAAAGCCAATTCCATGAACTTCAGAATTCCAATTATTATTGAAAAATTGGAGATTACATAGAGGGAATAAGGAACCATTATTGCAACGCTTATTATGAGAATAGACAAAACCAGAAAGAGAACTGAAAACATGAACTTTGAATCTTGGAAAGGAGAGCCAACTAATCTTGCCATCTCAAATCCTGTTATCAAACTAAGCAAAGTTATTGAAAGAATTATTATTAAAAAACTGAAATTTGCATCAGTATGCACCCTCATGATGAGTTTTAAAAAAACTTTTAATATAAAAATTATTCTATTCATTGCAAAATAAAAATAACAAAAAACAAAAATATTTAAAATAAAAAGAAAGCATTGCTTTTAAAAGCGCTCATAGCCTAGTCTGGAAGGGCAACAGCCTCCTAAGGATTTTATGAGGAGAACTTAAAAATACCTGAAATGGTAAGAAGAGAGTTATCTGAGAATCCTAAGAAAGCTGTAGGTCGGGGGTTCAAATCCCCCTGAGCGCGTTAAATAAAAAATGAAAAAGATTAACTCAAAAAATATTAAAATAGCTTTTGAAATAGCAAAAAGATCACTAAGAAATTGTTATTTAGAAAATGGAATAATCGCTGGAAAACAGCACTTCTCTGATTACTGGGCAAGGGATTCTTTTTTTGCAAGTTTTGGAGCTTTAGAACTTAAAGATTTTGAGATTGTTAGAAAAAACATAGAACTTTTTTTTAACTATCAAAGAGCAGACGGCCAAATTCCATTGAGAATATCGATTGGGCAGTCTGTTATAACAAAACTAATTGAGGATGCATTTGGAATATCTAAAACTAAAAACAGAAAATTGTTCCCAACATATTATAATGACAAAGACATAATTTTCAAAAAAGCAAAGAGCGTTGATCCCAACTCATTGCTTGTTATTGTTTGCCTTAAATACTATAATAAAACAAAGGACAGAGAATTCTTGTTAAAAAATTATGATAAGATAAGAAAGAGCATTCAATGGTATAATTTCTGCAATAAAAACAAGTTTGGGTTTATTATGGAGAATAATTACTGCAGTTGGGCTGATTCAATAAAAAAACAAGGATTTGTATTATACAGCAACTTGCTATATTACAAAGCATTGAAAGATTTTTCAGAAATCAACATTTTGCTGAACAAAAAACAAGAAGCAAAAGAATACTACAAAAAAGCAATTAATCTTAAAAAACAGATAAACAAAGAATTTTGGAATGAAGAAAAAGAATTCTATTCTGATTTCCTGCCAGCAGGGAAAAACTACTTTTCAACAGAAGGAAACCTCTTAGCAATAATATTTGATGTTGCTGATGACAGAAAAAGCAGGAAAATCATAGATTATATTGATAAAAACAAAATTAATTATCCTGTTCCATCAAAAACAAACCATCCAGAGTATCCTGAAGAACTTGTTTTTTGGGCCAATAGGCTGATTGGGATGAAGGGTTATCATAATTTTGAACATGCTTGGTTATGGATCGGCTGCTTAGATTTTCTTGCAAGAAATAAAATTAAAGACGAGAAAGCAGAAAAAATAATGAATAAAATAATAAACAAACTAATAGAATTTGATGAAGTTTATGAAGTTTACGACAATAAAGGAAAACCTGTTTTCACTGACTACTACAAATCAGAACACCCTTTTGCATGGAGTTCTGGAATGATTGTTTATACCCTATGCAAGGCAAGAGTTTTAAAGAAATTATAAATCCTAAAGTAAAAAATGGAAAAATTTATATAGGTGATGTTATGAAAAAACAAAAAAACGATTTCTATAAAACAATTTTGTTCGTTTTGGTTCTGACAATTATTGTTTTGGAAGTAAGAATTGTTAAAAGCGAAGATCTTTGCCCACAAGGAAAATATTTATTAGGTATAACAAAGCTTCCTTGCAAATGCGGAACTCAAACAATAAACACCACATATACAAGTGATTCTTCAGGAAGAGTATGGACTGTTTATTGGTGCTGTGATGGAGAAATAAAAACAACCTCAACTACTGATTTAAGTAATGTTGAGAATTCTAATCCTTGTCCTCCACAATTGGGTTGTTGCATTAAGCAAACAGAGTGCGTTCCAAGCCAAACAAAAGAAGATTGCGGGAATAACGAATTTAATCCTCTTCATCCAAATTGCGAGGATATAGAAAAATGCGCTAAAGGATGCTGCATAATTAAATACAATGATGAAACTTATGATTATTATCCAAAGAAAAATTCAAAAGAATACAACACAGGAGTTTATAGACTGTATTGCGATTCCTTAAAACAATCAAGCGATGTTGGCGCAAACAAAATAAAGGAAGTAACTTTTTATCCCGAGGTTGGGGGGAAAGTTGTTATAATAGGTGGAATGCTTTGGTCGGTCCTGGAAAACAATTAGGATATAAACCTTGCGTTAAGAATTCTGATTATATTATAAGAGCAGAAGCCACTAAAAGATTGGTAGATAAATTGATTGAAATAAAAAAGACTGCAAATGATTTAGATAACTATAAAGATAAAAACTCTCCTTTCTTAGATGTTCGAAAAGACAACATTTACCATCCTTATATCCTAAAAGCTTATAAGGAAGAAATAGTAGAAGGTTATCCTGATGAAACTTTCAAACCAGAAAACAAGATAACAAGAGCAGAGATTGTTGTAATAATTCTCAAATCTCTTTATTTAAAAGAGGACGAGTATGGAGGGATAAAGAGAGATGAATTAAAATATGTTGAGTTGCCCTCTGATTCTGAAAACCACTGGGCTTCGGACTATTTAAAATATGCGTTGTATGTTGTATTAATAGTTGGATATCCTGATGGAACTCTTAAACCTGATTCTTATGTAACTTGCAAAGAATACGCTTGGATGCTTAAAAATATAGAAGACTTTTATAATCAAAACTACCCAAAAATATTAAACCTAAGAGTTAATCCTGCAAAGGATTCTTTAGGAGCCAAATTTAAGATTGAAACAAGAATAATTGCAAGTGAAAATTTCTTTAATAAACCAAAAGATAACACATATAATTTAAATGACGTAAGCTATGTTACTGCAAAATTAGACTGTGGTGATTACACAGAAACAATAAATCTTGAACTTGAACAAAATAAAAATTCAAAATTAAAGTTGGATAACTTTGATCTCGTACAAACATGCAGCGCGGAATTTGATTCAAATAAGTTGGTTGATTATGTTAAAACAGCAGATGAAATCACTTGCAAAATTACGGAAATAGAGCTTTCATACTACAACATTAAATGGAAAATAGGAGATCCAAGACCAAGTATTTCTAGCATTCAAGGAAAAAGCACTAATACCAAGGTCTGGCCTGTTCAATCAGAATTTACAATAACAAAATTAGGATTTAAGGAAGGAGTTGTTGGAACTGAACAAGAACTTTACAAACAATACTTTGAAGACATGAAAAAACCGGTTTCTGCGGCAATGATTAACAACAACATTTACATAAGCGATGTTGATAAAAATTGTATTCACAAAATAACATTTGATGAAAATAAAAAGATGTTTAAATACATTGATTGTTATAAAGCAGATTCAAGCTTAATACCAATGTACAAATTTAATAGTCCAAAAGGAATTTTAGCTTATAATAATTACATTTATGTAGCAAACTCTGGAAACAAGGAAATATTAAGATGCAAAGATAATGAAAACAAATTTGATTGCACAGTTTATGGAAGAGGGTTTAATAGTATTTACGGTGTATTACCAGAAATAAAAAATATAAATGAAATTCTTGATAAGAAAGAAACAACATTTGAACCTACGGCACTCTTTGTTGTTGACACAAAGGACGGTTTGAGAGATGAATATTATATTTCAGCGATAGGAGTTAGAGATAAAAATGTTGTGGTGCCAACAACCAAAGAGGGAAAATTGGCTTATTTACTAGCATCAAACACGCCTGAGTTTTACAGCGCTTATTATACTGACCATGGTGTGTATTTTGCATTGAGAAAGATTTCTGGAAACAGCATTGTTGATGAAAAGAATTCTGGTTTAATGAAGTATAGTTTTAGGATAAATGAATTCAAAGAATTAAAGCACAAACCACAAATTACAAGCTTGAAACCAGATGATAAAAAAGATTATGAAGATAAAACTAAGAACTTAGAAATATCAGTTTATACAACAAAAACACCAATCATTGATTTTGTTTTCTACAAAGATTATAGAATTGTTCTAAGAAGAGCATTGGACGATAAAGGAAAATTCAAAGATAAAGGTTATGATTTAGCGCTTTACAGAAGATATCCTGACTGGGAATAAAACCGATATTTTTTTAAATTCTCTTCTTTTTTTATTTTAATAATGATTTTAAAAATAAAAAGCAAGAAATCGCAATTGAGTTTATTCATATTCTTAGGAGCATTCATATTTCTTATGATTGGCTTGCTTTACTTTTTTATGATTAACAGTGCTCAAGAAAAGAAAATGAAAGAAGAAGAGATTAATGTTGAAGTTGTTAAGGAGTTTGTAAATAATTACTTAAAGAATAATGTTGAGGAAGCTCTTTATTTAATAGGTTCTCAAGGCGGATATATCTTTGAAAACCAAGGAGGAACTATAAAACCAAGCGCTATAAAAACAGCCATTTTGAAAAATAACGATGGAAAACAAAGCAGAGTTGTATATCAATTAAAAGAAATCAGCTACGGGGTTTTAAATGAACCACCTTATTATCCTTGTTATTTTGTTAATCCTGATTGCAAGTTCAATCACGAAAATAAATATGCTTTTGGATACTATACTCCGCAGTATGTTTGCAGGACTACAATCTATAAAACAGAGTTTGGATATTATGAGTGCATGGGTGAAGAAACAAAAGCAAGCTTTTCAGTCGAAGAACAACTAAAAGGTTTTTTAGAGAAAAAAATGCTTGAGATAAACCTTAAAACTTTAGAAGAAGATTATGGTTACAACATTGTTTTTAAAAAAACTCCAAAATTTGATATTGTATTTGCAGAAGATAATGTCAATGTAAGAATGCAATTTGAAATAACCATAAGCAACAAACAATCAAGCAGGGTAATCAATAATTTTGAAGTAAAGGTTCCTGTAAGAATTCTAAAAATATATTCTGGATTAATAGAAATTTTAAAAGAAGAATATACAAATATAACATTTAACCTTTCAAAAGATTATAAAAAATATTATAAGTTTGATGATAATATTCTGCTGAAAAAGGAATTTGTTAATGGACTGAATGATTATTTAATTACAATAACAGACAAAAATTCAAAAGTTAAAAGCCAAAATTTTGTTTTCAGATTTTTAATAAAAAACAGAGCTCCTGCTCTGGATTATATTGAAATAAATAATCCAATAAATCTGCCTTATGAAATAGAACCGTTGGGTTTTGATCCTGACGAAGAAGAAGTCACTTATTCAATTGAAGGATTAAACCAAAACAATTACAACTATGAAGCTTGCGAAAACCCTGTAACAAAAGTAATTGAAGACAAGAGATGCTTTATTGTACATTCATTGCCACAAGGAACTTATAATTTTAAAATAATAATCTCAGACCAAACAGGAAACAAAGATTGGCAGGATTTAACAATAGTAATTCCATAAAAAATAAAAATAGAATGAAAATAGAAAAACAAAATTTTTTATTTATTTTTCTTCATTTTCTCCTTAATCGCTGCTTGAGCTGCTGCTAATCTTGCTATCGGAACCCTGTAAGGGCTGCAACTAACATAGTCAAGCCCTGCCTTATGACAGAACTCTACGCTCTTTGGATCTCCGCCATGCTCTCCGCAAATTCCAACTTCCAAGTTTGGCCTTCTCTGCTTTCCAAGTTTTGTTGCTCTTTCCACTAAACTTCCAACTCCTTCAACATCTATTGTTTTGAAAGGATCTTCTTTAAGTATTCCCAATTCAAGATAAACTTTTACGAACTTTCCAGCATCGTCTCTTGAAAAACCAAGAGTTGTTTGTGTTAAATCGTTTGTCCCAAAACTGAAGAATTCTGCTTGTTCTGCTATTTTGTCAGCAGTTATTGCTGCTCTTGGAAGTTCAATCATTGTTCCAACCTTGTAATCAATTCTTAAATTGTATTTATCAAAAGTTTCTTCAGCAACTCTATCAATTATTTCCTTCTGATGCTTGAACTCTGAGACATCTCCGACTAACGGGACCATAACTTCTGGAATAACATTAATTCCTTTCTTTTTTGCTTCGCATGCTGCTTCAAATATTGCCCTTGCCTGCATCTCTGTGATTTCAGGATATGTTATTCCCAATCTGCAACCGCGATGACCAAGCATTGGGTTAAACTCGAATAACTCCTCAACTCTCTTAAGTATCTTTTCTTTCTCTTCAATTATTTTCTTGTCAGCTTTTCTTTCTTTTAACAATGCAATTTCAACCATAAATTCCTCTCTCTTTGGCAGAAACTCGTGAAGAGGAGGATCTAATAATCTTATTATTACAGGCAAACCATGCATCACCTCAAAGATTTCCTTAAAGTCCTGCCTTTGCAATGGCAATAACTTATCAAGCGCTTTTTTTCTCTCAAAAGTATTCTCTGCCATTATCATTTCTTGCATTATTGTAATTCTTCCATCATCAAAGAACATGTGTTCTGTTCTGCAAAGCCCTATTCCTTCTGCACCAAAATCCCTTGCTGTTTTTGCATCCCTTGGCAAATCAGCGTTTGCTCTTACTCCTAACTTCCTAATACTATCAGCCCATTCAAGTATTTTTTTGAAGTTTCCACTTAGTTCTGGCTCTATTAAAGGTGCTTCTCCAAGAATTACTTCTCCAGTGCTTCCGTTTAACGAAATAACATCTCCTTCTTTTATTCTCAAATCACCAACCTCAAAGTATCCTTTTTCTTCAACTACTTTTATTTCCTCGCAACCAGCAACACAACACTTTCCCATTCCACGAGCAACTACTGCTGCATGGCTTGTCATCCCTCCTCGTGCTGTTAGTATTCCTTGGGCTGCTGCCATCCCGTGAATATTATCTGGAGATGTTTCCTTTCTTACAAGAACAACCTTTTCTCCTTTCTTTGAAAGTTCTTCTGCTTTGTTAGCATCAAAGACAACTTTTCCAACAGCTGCTCCTGGAGATGCTGGAAGCCCTTTTGCAATAACTTTTAACTTTGCATCAGGGTTTATTCTCTTATGCATCAATTTTTCAATATGCTCTGGCTCAACTCTAAGAATTGCTTCTTCTTTTGTTATCAATCCTTCTTCGCACATATCGACTGCTATTTTAACAGCAGCTTCTGCTGTTCTCTTCCCGTTCCTTGTTTGCAACAAGTACAACTTCTTGTTTTCTATTGTAAACTCAATGTCCTGCATGTCCTTGAAGTGCTTTTCAAGTTTTTCGCAAACTTTTATCAATTGTTCATATGTTTCTGGAAGTTCTTTTTTTAATTCATCTATTGGTTTTGGGGTTCTTATTCCTGCAACAACATCTTCTCCCTGAGCATTTAGCAAGTATTCTCCATAGATTTTCTTTTCTCCTGTGCTTGGGCTTCTTGTAAAGCAAACCCCTGTGCCAGAATCAAAACTGAAATTTCCAAAAACCATTGCTTGAACAACTACTGCTGTTCCCATATCTTCTGGAATCTTGTTAAGCTTTCTGTATGTCTTTGCTCTTTCATTGTTCCAAGAGTTAAATACAGCTTCAACAGCCATTCTCAATTGTTTCTCAGCATCTTCTGGGAAGAAAACGTTGGTCTGTTCATTTATGATTCTTTTATATTTGATTATCAATTCTTTCAAACTTTCAGCATTTAACTCGTAATCAAACTTTGCTTTTTTCTTTTCCTTTATTTCTTCAAGCGCTTTTTCAAAGTAATCATGCTTTATCCCTAAAACAACATTTCCAAACATTTGGATAAATCTCCTGTAAGCATCGTATGCAAATCTCTCATTTTTTGTTTTTTGAGCAAGCGCTTTTACAGTGTCTTCATTTAATCCTAAATTTAGTATTGTGTCCATCATTCCAGGCATTGAAACAGGAGCTCCGCTTCTAACAGAAACAAGCAATGGATTTTCTTTTGAACCCAATTTCTTGCCAACCTTTTTTTCTAACTGTTCAAGCTTTTCCAAAACCTGAATCCAAAGTTTATCTAAGAATTCCTTCCTCTGCTCGAAGTATTCCTTGCAAGCATCTGTTGTTATTATGAATCCAGGAGGAACTGGAATTCCAAGTCGAGCCATTTCTGCAAGACCAAATCCTTTTCCTCCAAGAATTTCTTTTCCAAATTCAGCTTCCTCAAACAAATAAGCGTATTCTTTCATAAAAACACCTCTCTCATATTTGTCATCTTAACAATAAAATTATGCTTAAGCTTAAGAAGGATCTTTGCGCCTATTTTAAATTTTTTGTTTTATGCTTTATAATGATTAGTTTTTATTTTATTTAGTTTTGAGAGACAATTCTTTCAATAGAGTTTATCCTTTCTTTCAATTCCTTACTTTCAGTTTTTATTATTATCAGGTTTTTATTAATGAAGTGCATCTCCTGCAGTTTGTGATAGAGTATTAAAAAGTAGTTGTAGTTATCCTTTAAATCATTTTTTGAGTTTTCTGATAAATCAAGAATTTTTTCTTTGCAAATAACTTCATTGCTCAAAAAATCTATTCTTTCAACTGTTGTCCTTGGCATTATGTAGAAGAGTTTTTTGTAGAATTCCTTTAATTTTTGTTTATCCTGAGATAATAGGACATACGGCTTTTTTAGTATGTTCTTTGCTATAAAGAATTGTATTGTTCTCAACGGCCCATACTTTGGACCGTACTTCCCATTTTCAGGATTTTCATCATAATAGAAGAAACCTTGTTCAAGATTGTAGTGTTCAATTTCATTTCTTTTCCAAATCTGCTTCCCTGTGCTATTGATTTTTAAGTACTCCTTAAATTTTTCATTTGCAGAATCTCGTATTCTCTTAGATTCAACAAGTTCCTCAGCAAATTTTTCCATAAAATCGTCATAGCATTTCTTGCACCTATCTCCATTCAATTCTAAGAAATCAATCATTCTTGTTGGATAAACTATTTTTGGATTGTTTGAATAAAAACTCAATGTTTGATCAAGCGTTTTTATTTCTAATAATAGCGGATTTAATTCTTTTAATATTTCCTTGCTCAGTTTGCTTGATATGTTCTCTTTGCTTAGAATTATAAGGTCTGTTTCAGAACGATGAGATTCTAACCTGCCATTGCTTCCTGTAACTCCTATCACTATATTTTCTAAATTAAAGTTTTCAATTACGCTCTTTAATCCTTTTTTTATATCTGTGTATACTTTGTTTTTGTAATTATCTATGCATCTTTTATTTTCTTCTTTAATAATCTTCCAATAATCTTGCGAGTTCTTAGAGAGTGCCTCTATTATACTTTTCCTGTTCATAAAGAAAAGTATAAAGGACTAGTATAAAAATTTTACTATTGTTTGGTGGTAATTTAAATTTTTATTTAATCTCTGTTTTTGGTTTTATTAAAAAATTTATTAATCAGCGAAACTATTTTCTTGCCGTCTGCTTTTCCTCTCAACTCTTGCATCACTATTCCGATCATTGCATTTTCATTCTTGACATTAGGGTTTTTGCTCATTATTTCATTCACCTTTCTTTCAAGTTCAAAATCGCTTAGTACTTCATTCTCCTTGATAGCATCCTCTATGCTCTTCCCTCTTATAAAGCTTTCAAGAATCTTTTCAACGCCCTGCAATGAAATAATTTCTTGGTTTAAAGCAGAAATCACCTTCTCAATAACAGAATCATTTATTTTAGAAACATCAAGTTTTAATCTTTTTTTTAAGTCTTTTGTTGTCAAGAATAAAATTTGAGCGATTGTTTTTGGAGGAATCTTATTGTAATCATTGATTAATTTTTCAAAAAAATGTCTTTTCTTTGACAATGCGCAAATCCTTGCCAAATCCTTGCTCAAACCAATTTTTTCATAATCACTTATGACTTCAAAGAGCGTTTTTGGAGTTTCCACATCAAACGGAATTATGAATGGAATGTCTGTTTCAGGATACATTCTTGCAGATCCTGGTATTGGTCTCAAGTAGGATGTTTTATAATCCTCATCAACCTTCCTAACTTCTTCAGGCACTCCTAAAACGCATTTTCTTATCCTGTCAATAACGCTATCTGCTGCTCTCAAAACCCTTTCCTTAGGGCCTGTTATTATGATAAAAGCGTCTTCTTTCTTGCATTCAAGTTCTCTTTTTATATTATAAACATTGCTTTCTGTTATTCCATAGTTGGGTAGTTCATCACTATGGATTAAGCCCTTTAAACCGAATAGCTTACAGTGAGTTGCAAGTTCTGTTCCCAAGCGTTTATTCGGATTAAGCTCAAAACCTAAAATTCCGGAAAACTTCTCAACCTTTATTCCAAGAACAATACCTTTATTTTCTAAACTGCTCTTAATTATCTTGGATTCTGAGTTTTTAAACAAATCAGTAATTTCCTTCTCATAAATTTTTACATTATCTTCCTTGTTCAAACCTCTTTCCTTTAAAAGATCTTTTATTCTCAATAAATTTAATTGCCTCTCCACTTCAAACTCAACTATAATTGGAAGAGCGTTTAAATCCTGAGCTCCTTTAATCTCAACTCTGCTACCATTCTTTATTGAGACATTTATGTCCTGCCTTATTGTTCCTATTCCTCTCTTTACTTTTAAACTCCTGAGCAGCATGCCTAAGTATTCTGCGGCTTCTTTGACTTCCTTTGGTGTTTTCAAGCATGGTTCTGTTGCTATTTCCAACAAAGGAATGCCTAATCTTGAGAGATTGTATGTTGAGGAATTTTCGTCGTTGCTTATTATTTTGGCAGCATCTTCTTCCAAGCAGATTGTTGGAATCCCAATTTTTTTATTTTTTATTTCTATGAAACCGTTGACTGCTATCAATGCTGTTCTTTGGAAACCAGAAGTGTTTGATCCGTCAATAACTGTTTTTCTCATTACTTGAATAACATCGTTTATTCTTGCATTAACGAGTTTTGAAAATTGAAGCGATATCTCTAACGCTTCCTTGTTGATTTCATGAGGAGGTTCTTCATCCAGCTCAACCAAACAGCAACTCTCGTTGTAGAAATTGTAGATGAATTTCTTACCTTTTTTAAACTCAAACATCGCTGCTTTATCTACAGTCCCTGTTTCTCCTGCCTGAACCCTTAAAAACCTTTCAACTGTAAAATCTGGTTTTTTAGAGTCATCAACTATTTGAGAAGGGCAGTTGCAAAATAGTTTTTTTGCATCAAGCTGTTGGTGTATTTCAATACCTACCTTCAAGTTTATTTCCTTGTAAAATTTCTCATCCTTCATTTTTATCAAAACTCCGTAAGCGTCTGAAAATATCTTTTGCAAACATCTTTTCTTCTTAAAAACTTCTTCTCCTCCAAAAGACCTCGTTGTTCTTCAAAACAAATTTTATCCTGTGTAGTGGAATGTAAGCAAAACCTTCCTTATTTTTAATCCTCAAAAAATTCCTGTCCAACCCTTCTATTTGGCTAAACTCTATCTTGACGAGCTTTTTTTCTATTCTGTCGTAAATTAAAAGTGCATAATCGTTTCTGTTTTCCCTTTTATCCCAAAATATTTTGTTAAGCAATTGTTTAATTGCAATCATAAACATCAAACTCTAATCCTGTCCTTTCTGAGATTTCTCCTCTAAAATTTTTAGAAATCAAATCCTTTTTTGCTATCTCTGCTTTTGAATAGTTGCTCAAAAGCCAAGCAAGTTTTATAAAAGTTGTTTCAGGAGTCATGTCGATGTTATTTCCAAGTATTCCAATATCCTTTTGCTTTCTTTGGTTCTCATAGACATTCATGTTTATCCTGCCATAGATTGTCTGCGGGGCTAAAACAACAACAACCCCATTTTTTATCATTTCCTTTAAAGTTTCAAAGATTTTTTTATGCTCCGAAGTCAGGTTATCATTTGAAGATATTGGAAGATTTCCAAGTCCTGTTGATTCTATAACCAAACCGTCATAATTCTTGAAAAAACCAAACTCTTCAGCAAACATGTTGGTGTGCTGCTTTAAAACCGCAACCCTAACTTTCTCGTCAAAAAGTTTTAAATTAACCTTCTTTTTTTTGTCCTTTCTTGAATAGTTCTCTGTTAAGAATTTTATTTCATCCTTCTTGTAATCAACCAATGCTATTGGTTTTGAATTTATCGGTTTAAAAGCATCCCTCCTGCTTGTATGCATCTTTCTTGCCTTAAGTCCTGGAAGTATTGCGCAAAAGTCATCATTGGTTGAGTTGTGCATGCAAATCGCAACTCCTGAGAAATCTGTTCTTGCTATGAAAAAAACAGCATTCATCAAGTTCAGAGCAGAATCAGAACTTGCCCTGTCAGAACTCCTTTGCGAGCCGACCAAAATCACAGGAACCCCTAAATCTTCTAAAATAAACGAAAGCGCTGCTGAGGTGTAATGCAAAGTGTCTGTGCCATGAGTAACTATTATTCCATCAACTCCTGAATCGATCTCCTTTTTTATTTCTTTTGAGATTAGATTGTAATGACTAAACCTGATGTCCTGGCTCCATATATTTGCAAGAAAAATTGATTTTATTCTTGCAAATGAGTTTATCTCAGGAAAAAGAGATAAAATTTCTTTTGGGGTGAAATTTGCAACAACAGCTCCTGTCTTATAATCAATCCTTGAAGCGATCGTGCCTCCTGTGTGTATTATTGTTATCAAAGGTTTTTTATCATCCTTTTCCATTGCGATTTGCTCTATTCCTTCCTGCTTTTTTAATGTTTCTTCTTCGTTGTGCTTGCTTGCTTTTCTTAAAATGGAAATCTCTTCAATGTTTTCAGGATTAAACCCTATGTTATATCCATTGTCCAACTTTATGAAAACTCTGTTATCATTCTCAGGGCTTTGCATCATAATTCCCTTAAACTCTGTTTTGTCTTTAAGCCTAACAGCTACTTCATCCATAAAACTAATTTTTTTATTTTCTTCTGTTTTACAAGAATCTCTAAAATTCGGTTTTTCTTTTCTTTTCATAAAAAACAATAAAAATTAAAGAGTTTTTAAGTTTTTTGTATTAAAGATTAGAAATGTTTTTATAGTGTAAAATAAATAAAAAACTAAAAATTAAGTAAAATTGACTAAAAATAAATTTAAAAGAGGTGGTTCTATGGAAGAGAAGGATTTGGTCATAAAGAAGAACAAGCTTTTCCGCAAAATAGTGAAATTTGGTCTTGCAACAATGATTTTAGGAGGAATAATAATCTATCTTCTCACAATATTTACAAACACTGATTTGTTGATGCTGATGATGGTTTGGATAATAGCAACGATAGTTATAATAATTGCTGCCTTGATTGAGGATTTGGATGAAGACGTGAGAGAACTTTTAAAAGAGCACATCATTGAAACAAAGCTTTTAAGAGAGGAAATATCGATTTTGAAAAGCGAAAGGCAATCAAAGAAATAAAAGTCAAAAATAATAAACCGCTTATTTACTATTTTATTATTTACTATTTTATTTTTATTTAATTCTTTGGTTTATTTTTTTCTGTTCTTTTTTTCTATCTGCTTTTATTGTTGTTATTTTATTGTTGTTAATTGTTCTTTGTTATTTTGCATTCTTATTAATTTAAATTAGAGTCATTTAGCATTTGCTTTGCTAATTTTATGCTAATGTTTTACCCATATTATTCTTATTTACTTTTTACTTTATTTAACTTTATTTTGTTTATTTTATTGTTTTGTATTATTTCGCGCTCCTTTTGCTTTTTGTATTCTGCTCGCTTTTATTTCTTAATCTTATTTCTTTCTTATTTCTTAATAGTTTTAACCAAAGTATCCTGGTTTTTCCTCACTAGGCACCCTGACCTTCCTAAGCACTTGTTTGAAATCCTTGTATCTCTTTTCAACTTCTTTTGAAACAGAAGGAGTGACAACCTTCAATGCTTCTTCAAAGTCCTTCTTTGTAACTTCCTTTGTCTTTATGTTCTTTCTTAGGGCAAGCATTGCTGCTTCTCTGCACACAGCTTCTATGTCAGAGCCAGTGTAACCTTCTGTTTTCTTAGCTAATTCCTCAATATCAACTCCTTTTAAAGGCATCCTTGAAGTGTGTATCTTAAAGATTTCCAATCTTGCCTTTTCATCAGGTATTGGAATAAAGATTATTCTGTCAAACCTTCCTGGCCTTAGTAATGCATCATCAAGAATATCAGGCCTATTGGTTGCTGCGATAACAACAACATCATTTAATTCCTCCAAACCATCAATCTCTGTGAGCAACTGATTTAAAACCCTATCTGTAACATGAGAGTCAGCGCTCAAGCCCCTCTTTGGGGCTATCGAGTCAATCTCGTCCAAAAAAACAACTGTCGGAGCATTCTGCCTTGCCTTCTTAAACACTTCCCTTACTGCTTTTTCTGATTCTCCAACCCATTTTGACAATAACTCTGGCCCTTTTACGCTGATAAAATTTGCTTCTGATTCATTGGCAACTGCCTTTGCAAGCAAGGTCTTTCCTGTTCCAGGAGGACCATAAAGAAGTATTCCTTTGGGAGGCCTTATGCCCATTCTTGAAAATGCTTCAGGATTTTTAAGAGGCCATTCAACTGCTTCTTTCAATTCCTGCTTTACAGATTCCAAGCCACCTACATCATTCCATTTTATATTAGGAACCTCAACAAGAACCTCTCTCATAGCACTTGGCCTTACGCTCTTCAATGCTTCCTTAAAATCGTTCTTTGTAATAACTAATTTTTCTAAAATTTCCTCTGAAAGCGGTTCGTTCTCTTTTGTTTTCAAATCAGGGAGAACCCTTCTTAGAACAATCATCGCAGCTTCTTTTGCAAGCGCTGCTAAATCCGCTCCAACAAAACCATGAGTTACTGCTGCTATCTCTTGAAGATCAACATCCTTTGCAAGCGGCATATTTCTCGTGTGTATTTTCAGGATTTCTAATCTGCCGTTCTTGTCAGGAACTTTGATTTCTATCTCTCTGTCGAACCTTCCAGGCCTTCTCAATGCAGGATCCAATAGATTTGGAACATTTGTTGCTGCAATTACAATAACCTTTCCTCTTGATTTCAAACCGTCCATCAGAGCAAGCAGTTGCGCTACCACCCTTCTCTCAACATCTCCTTTGCTTTCCTCTCTCTTTGAGGCAATCGCATCAATCTCATCAATAAATATTATTGAAGGAGCGTTTTTCTCAGCTTCCTCAAATTTCTTTCTTAGGTTTTCCTCGCTTTGGCCATAATACTTGCTCATGATTTCAGGCCCGTTTATTAGAATGAAATGAGCATTTGTTTCATTGGCAACTGCCTTTGCAAGCAAGGTCTTTCCTGTTCCAGGAGGCCCGTGCAACAAAACGCCCTTAGGAGGTTCTATGCCCAATCTTTCAAATATCTCAGGATGCTTTAACGGAAGTTCTATCATCTCCCTAACCTTTTTTACCTCGTCTGTTAATCCGCCGATGTCCTCATAGGTTACATCAGGCAATCTCTCCTCTGCAACTTCAACTGCCTCTGGTCTTAGAACAATTTCTGTAAGATCTGTTATTATTCCTATCTTCTTTGGAATTACATCTACGATAATGAATTTTAAATCAGAAAAACCAAATGGGCTTGCTGAAAGATGTTCATCAAACATTGAAAAAACATCTTCAAAATAATTTGCCTCGCTCATTATAGGCCTTCTGTTTCTTGTTCCTCCAAGAGCAATTATATCGCCCTTGACAACAGTCCTTCCCAGCAAGCTCTGCTTGAATATTTCAGGGGATGCCTTTACAAAAATTCCTTTTTTTGCAGGGGCTATGTAAACCTTCTTTGCTTCCTTGGCATCTGCTTTTTTTACTGTAACTATTTCTCCTGTGCTTGTTCCTGCATTTCTCCTTGTAATTCCATCCATCCTTATTATGTTCAAATTCATGTCTCCTGGATAGGCCCTTCCTACAATGGCTGCTGTTTCACGAGCTCCCTTTATTTCTACAACCTCTCCTTCCCTAACTCCTAATTTTTTCATTGACGGAGAGTCAATCCTTACTATGCCTTTATTGACATCATCCTGAACTGCTTCTGCAACCTTTAGCTTTATTGAAATATTGTTATTTTCCTTGCTGTCGTTTGATTCTTCGCTCATAAAAAACCACCTCGTTGAATATAAAATAAGAGCAATCTTGTTTCATTTGAGAAGTTATATAACCAATATAAAAAGATTTCTAATAAAAAGGTTCTGTGCGTTCCTTGTCACTAAAATTCAAACAAAATAAAAAATAAGTAAATAACAAAAAATAAATAAATAATAAAAAGCAAGAAGTAAAATCAAGAAGTTGAGGAACTATCCTATGTAATTGTTCTCTTGATTTTTCTTCACCCCTACTTTTGGCATCGGCAATGGAGGGGGTAAATTTAGTTCCTTGCTAAGCAGTATTGCTTCCACATTGCACTTGCTCAATATAACATTCATGATGTCTGTTAAAAAAGTCTCAGGAATTCTCTTGTTTTTGGACCAATCATTTAGAATTGTTTTTGCATTCTTTTTATCCTCAATATCAATCGCTTCTCCTGTTATTTTCAAATTTGCTATTTCAGGTTCATAATTAGATTCAAATTCAAATCCTATTTTGAGGGCAGAATTTCCCGGCTTTACTTCAATTTCTGCTTCTTCAACAGATAAAATTTTTATGTTGTTGTTTATGTTTAATTTTTGTATTTTAACTGATTTTTTTTCAGCACAAATCTTTGTAAAGTTTATAACTGCTATCATGATAAACACCTTTAAATTTGTTTTTGATTTTTGGTTTTTGCAACCGAATTATTAAGGAGTTATAAGTTATTTATAAAGCTAACTAAAAATTAAAAAGATTTTTATAATAGCTTAAACACTTTTAACTTATGAGCAAATTTTTCAAGGAGTTGAAAGAAATATTTTTTTTAACAGGAATGTTTGCTGTTTTTATTGGAATTTTAATATACCTTTTTTATTATATACAACAAAATTATACAATAAGCAGCTGCAGCTGCAAAACTCCTGTTCAATTGGTTCTCATAGGTTTAGTTGTCCTTGGAATATTTTTAGGGGCTTCTGTAGTATTGTTTACATCCTTGTATAAAAACAAGAATATAAACCAAGAAGAAAAAGAAATAAAGAATGGTAAAACTAACAAAAATGAAATCGCTGCTTTTCTGAAATTGGCTGAACATGATGAGAGAATAGTACTTAACGAACTTATAAAAAATAGTGGAATTCTAAAACAGTCAGAACTAAATAAGAACACTGATTTGAGCAGGGTTAAAATTACAAGAACAATTAAAAAGCTTGTTCAAAAAAACGTTTTAAGAGTTGAAAGAAAAAATGGAAAAAATATTCTTTATCTTTCAGATGAATTTCTGGATTTTGTTAAATAAAGGAATTAAAGCATGTTTCAATTTTTGAAACAAAGATTTATATTCTGTTTCAACTTTTGAAATGATAACGAATACACTATTCAAAAATAAAAAAATAAAAATTGCTGGTAGTCATTATGTTTAATATAAAAAATAAGAAAGGAAAAACAAAAAGGCAAATAATAGGACTATTTAGTTTAACAATGGTTTTTGTTTTAACGCTAATGATGTTACTCAATTCTCTCTCTGTTTTTGCAAGCAATAAGAGTTTTTCAAGGGAAATAAATGTTTATATGTTTGGAGCTTACAATTGCCCACATTGTGCTGCTGAGAAACCATACTTGGAAAAACTAAGCAAGGAATATCCAATAAATGTTTATTATTTTGAGGTAACTCAACAAGAAAACTATGACTTATGGGAAAAATTCTGCAATGCTTACAATCAAAAGCCAAAAGGAGTTCCAAACACCTTTATTGGTGATAAATTTATTTCTGGATTTGTTAAGGAAAATGACAGCATAGCATTAAAAATAAAGAATGTTGTTGAAGAATACACAACTAACTGCAATGCTTATGAAGATGCATTGTCAAATGTTGAAAAATCTTATAATCAAAAAATAAGCATAAACATTGCTCCAATATATTCTTATGACAAAAAAAAATTTAATTTCTTTGAATGCAGCAAGCCAAACGAAACAAAAACATCAGAAAATCTCAGTTCAGAAAAGATAGTTACAATACCTGTTCTTGGAGATTTTAAAATTTCAAGCATATCGTTGCCAATATTTACAATAATTATTGCAGGACTTGACAGTTTTAACCCCTGTGCTCTTTGGGTATTGACTTTTTTATTATCTTTATTAATTTATTCAAAATCAAGGAAGAAGATGCTTATTGTTGGATTAATATTTGTTATTGCTTCCGGAGTTGTTTATTTCATGTTCATGGCAGCATGGTTAAACTTATTTTTGGTCCTAAGATATCAAAAATTTGTAAGAATTATTATTGTATTGTTAGCACTCTTTGCAGGAATAGTAAATGTCAAAGATGCATTTTTCTACAAAAAAGGAATTTCACTAACAATAGACGATTCCAAAAAACCAAAACTCATTGAAAAGATGAGGAGCATTGTAAAAACAGTCAAAGAGGAAGGAATAACTTTACTATTAATATTACAGACAATAATACTTGCTGTTTCTGTTAATTTCATAGAACTTGCTTGCACAGCAGGTTTTCCAGCAGTTTATACTAATATTCTAACATTGAAACAACTTCCAAAAATCGTTTATTATTTATATCTTGTTTTATACAACATATTTTATGTTATTCCTTTGTTGCTCATAGTTTTAATTTTTGTTATAACTCTTGGAGCCACAAAGATAAGCGAAAGAACAGGAAGAATACTTAAATTCATTAGCGGAATAGTGATGATTGCATTAGCGCTGATAATGCTTTTAAAACCAAGCTTGCTATCTTTTGGAGCTTGAATCAGGAGGCGAGAGAGCATGAAGTTTAGAGAATTTGAATTTCCAGAATCATTAAAATACAATGAAGATTATTCTTGGGTTAGGTTGGAAAATGATGTTGCAGTCATTGGAGTAAATGATTATGGCGCAAAAATGGTGAAGCAATTTGTATTTGTTGATTTGCCAGAAAAGAACAAAGAGATAAAAAGAGGAGAGAATTATGTAACCTTGGAAGCAATAAAATGGACTGGAAGCTTAAAGAGCCCTGTAAGCGGAAAAATAGTGGATGTTAATGGAAAGGTTTTTGATAATCCAGAGTTAATAAATAAGGATCCTTATGGACTGGGATGGATTATGAAAGTGAAATTAAAAGATAAAAATGAATTAAATGATTTAAAGAGTGCAGAGCAAGTAATAGAAACAATAAAAAAGAAAGAAAAATAAAGGACAAAATATTCAAATAAAAATAAAAAAATAAAAAAATAAAAAAGGTGAGAAAATAGCTGAGGACTTTAATAAAATGCTAAATAAAATAAATAAGAATTTAGAATACATTGGAAGCAAAAATCCAAAAGACCTTGCTCTGTTCCACAATTTTATCGGACAAACATTAGAAGATGGAGCTTTGGATAAAAAAACAAAGGAGTTGATTGCTTTGGCTCTTGCTGTTAAATCTCAATGCAAGTACTGCATAGCATTCCATGTCAAGAATTGCTTGGACTTAGGGCTAAAAGAAGAAGAAATGCTCGAAGCATGCTGGGTTGCTGTTATGATGGGAGGAGGCCCAAGTTTAATGTACATGCAGCTTGTAAAGGAAGCAATTGACCAAATAAAAAAAAATAAAGAAAAACAAATAGATTAAACAAAAAAATTCAATTATGAAATTAGTAATCCTAGGAGCAGGAGTTAGCGGAATAAACGCTGCAGTACAAGCAAAAAAAATAAATCCAAATGCAGAAGTCGTATTAGTAGAAAATAGAAAAAACATAGGTTATTCTCCTTGTGCTCTTCCTTATGTTTTGTCTGGAGAAATAAAGAAGGAAAAGATTTTTGAGTTTAAGCAGGAGTTCTTAGAAGAGCTCAAAATAAAGGTTGTTTTAGGAAGGGAAATAAAAGAATTGAGAACAAAAGAAAAGAGCATTATATTAGACAATAATGAAAAAATTACGTACGATAAATTAATAATAGCCAGTGGCAGCAGGGCTTTTGTTCCTGAAATAGAAGGTTTAAAGGATGTCAATTTTCTAACTCTTAAAACCCTTGAGGATTTTGAAGCATTGGAAAAGAGAATTGAATTCATGCTTAAAAACAGCAAGAGAAAAGTTCTTATAATCGGCGCAGGTTTCATTGGATTAGAAATCGCAGAAGCGCTTGTCAAGAAAAAATTAGAGGTAAAAATAATTGAATTGAAAAACAGGGTGCTGCCTCAAATGCTTGATGACGATATGTCAAAGATCATTCTTGAAGAAATGCAAAGAAACTGTGTTGAGGTTAAATTGAATGAAAAAATACTTAGAGTTGAGCAGGGAAGATTATTCACCAACAAAGGAGTTTATGATTTTGATATGCTCATACTTGCAGCAGGAGTTGTGCCAAACATTAACATCGTAAAAAAAACAAACATAAAAACAAACATTGGAATAATAGTTGATGAAAAACTTGAAACCTCTGAAAAGGATGTCTATGCCTGTGGAGATTGCATTGAAATAAAAAACAAAATAACTGGGAAAACAATGCCAATGCAGCTTGCAAACATTGCATTGAAAACATCTGAAATTGCAGCAAGCAATGCTCTTTCTGATAAAAAAATAATTTTTGAACCAAAAATAATAAATTCTATAACAAAGATTTTTGGAATGGAAATTGCTTCTGTAGGGATAACAGAAGATGAAGCAGAGAGAAATAAAATCAAGTTTGAATCTGCATTAATATGGTCAAGGACAAAGGAACCATATTATAATGGAGAGGAAATCGCTGTAAAAATAATAAGCGATTACGATGAAAAAATAATAGGCGCTCAAATAATAAGCAAAGAGGATGTTGCTTTGAGAGCAGATATTGTTGCTTTGGCAATAAAAAGAGATTCAGGATTAAAGGATTTGATATACTTTGAAAATGCTTATTCCCCATTGACAAGCCCTGCGATAGAACCGTTATCAATTGCTGCAAAATACTGCTTAAAAAAGATAACCTCAAAAAAGGGCAGTTAAATGGCTGAAGAGCAGATAAGCGATTCAAAAGAAGAAAAATTCAGGTTGATTGTTTCAAAAACAAACTCTTTTCTTGAGCAGTTGGCATTGGATGAATGCCAAATGCATTTGTTAGAACAAGAAAAGATAAAACCAACATTGAGAATAAATTATTTCAAAAAACCAGCAGTTGTTTTTGGATTTTTTAAGAGGATAAATGAAGAGATAAATATTGAAAATTGCAAAAGATTCAATGTTGATGTTTGTAGAACATTAAACAATGCAGATACATTCTACAAAGAACCAAACTCTGAAATCAACTGCTCTTTAATAGTCAATGATTCTAACATTAACATTCCCCTTGACCTAATAGGCTCTTACGAAAGGATTTTCAGTTTAATCTCAAAGACCTTGGAAAATTATAATATAAAAGCAGAATTCAAACCCCTGAATGAAGTTCTGGTCAACAAAATGAGAATTGCATTAATAGTTCAATTCAGGAAAAAAGGAGTTGTTCTATTCAACTTCAGCATTTTAATATCATTAAATAAGGAAGAAATCAAGAAGTTTCTTATAAACACAAGATTATTAGACAAAGGACTAACTTCATTAGATGAAAAAACAAAGAACAGGATTGAGCAGAAAGATGTTGAGAAGTCATTAATAGAGAGTTTTCCTAAAATCTTCAAAACAGATTTAGAGAAAGAGGAGCTAACAAAGGAAGAGCTGACTCTTGCAGAAGAAATTTATAAGGAAAAATATTCGACACATGATTGGATTTATTATAAATAATGTATTTAAGCGTGAAAATAGTTTATAATAGGTTTGATTATTTTATAAATCCTTGTTTTTTATTTTTGCACAAAATTTATGAATTAAAAGAGTGTAGAAATGTTTAGCATAAAATCATAGCAATCAAACAATTATTTAAGAAAAAACTATATGCTTTCCTATAAATTTTTAATAAAATATTAAATCAAAAAAAAGAAAAATTTAAATATTGATAAAAGAATAGTTAAGGATAATTAACAACAAATAAAAAACAAATGCTTAAAAAACTAGCAAGCCCTGGAAAAAGAGGTATGTGTTATGAAAAAATTCTTTTTAGGATTAATAAAAAATAAAAAAGGCGATGATAAGTCCTTGCAAATGATTTTTGGATTATTTGTTCTCTTAATAATATCGTTGGTTGTTTTGAGTTTGTTTTTTCGGTTCACAAGGAGTGGAACAGGAACAATGACAAAGGTTCAAGAAGATTGGTTCGCTCAGAATAAAGTTGATGAGGCAATAGACAAGTGTAAAACAAAATTGGATAGCGCAAAAAACATTGACGGCATAATAGATTTCTGCAAATCATATGTGCAGATAGATTTTGATGGAAATAAAAACACTTTAGGAGAAAAATATGATAAGGGGAGATATATTTTTTGCCAAGACAAAATACCATGCTTCTTATTAATTTCTGAGGAAGAAGAAAATAAATACAATGGTGCGATTTGCAAGAAAATCTTAAGCCAACACAGGCCTGACTCGCTTGAAAAGTTAATGTATGATACTCCTGATGGGGATTGCGATTTGCCTGTTCCAAATGATCCAAAAGATTATCCAAACTCGCCAAACTGGGTTGTAAGGTACGGTTATTATAAAGAAGGAAAAAGTCAATAAAAGTTGAAACTCAATAAGATTTAACAAAGGTGAAACGATGAAATCAAAAAAAGGAATGGAAATGACCATTGGAATCATATTTACCATAGTTGTGTTAGTAATAGTAAGCGGAATACTCCTTGCTGTGTTTTACAAAACAATAATAATTCCAAAACCAAATCCTGGGAGTACAAACCTGCAAGAAATTGAGAATGCAAAGAGAGAGTGCATGCAGGTTTGCGAGTTGAGTGATTATGAATCAGGAAACTCTATCAACAGCATAGTAGAGTTCTGCTCTAAAACAGAAAAGATTGATTGGAATGGAGACGGGCTTTACAATGGAATTCTTGATTACGGAGCAATACTAAGTTGCGAGGACAAAGTTCCTTGCTTTGTATTGTATGACTGCAAGGACTTAAATGGTTTTAAGTGCAAAGAATATTTAAAAAAATATGCTGATTACAAGTATGCAAGATTAGAGTATGCCAACAAAACAGGAGATTGCGGTTTAGATGATAAAAGCCAGAACAATTGGATATTAAAGTATGGTTTCTATAAAGGCGCTAAATAAATAAAAGAACAATAAATAAAAACCATTCACTAAAAAATATTTAACAAAACATGATAAAATAGAACATAAATTACTCTAAAAGAATTCTTTAAACTAAAGCATCAAGCTTTAGCAATGTTTCTTAGCATAAAATTCTAAAATTCGCAAAGAACAAAAAAATATAGAAAGCTAAAAATAGTAAAATATAAAAATTTGAAAGAATAATAAAGAAATTAAGATACAATTTTTATTATCATAATAAAAAAGAACAAAAAAGAGGTGAAAGCATTAATTCTTATAAGCATACACATCATATAAGCAGAAAAGCATCAACCTTAACAAACGTTGCACTAACAACAGGACTTTTAGTTATTGGATTAATTGCTATTCTTTCAATCAGAAAGATAACATATCAACAAGCAAAGAGCGTTGAGCAGGAAGTATTGAGCGCTGTTGTAAAGGAAATCATAACATCAAGCGATAAGGCAAATGCTTTCCCAACAGGAGCAAGGTACAAGATAAATCTGCAAATAGCAGAAGAATTCAAAGCAGAAATAAAAAATAACATAATAACATTAAATTTTACAAGGAGGAATGTTGTCGTCTCAAGTGAAATACTTCTACCAAAGGTTTATATTATTCCATCAAAATTCTCAACATCAGGAGAAATCTATGTTTATAAGGACAACAACAATCTATTGGTAACAAACGAACTTGTTTGCAACATAAACGATGATATTTGTGATGCTGGATGCATAATAAAAAAGGTTTGCGATCCAAAATGTTATTCTGAGGAAAGCGATGAAATATGCAACATGTATTGTTTGGATACAAATAGAGATGGTTTTGTTGATTATAAGGATAGCGATGGCATATGCGATCCTGACTGCTACAGCAACGAATATAAATTTGTTTACGATTACGACTGCCTTCAATAAAAGAAAAGATTAAAAATAAAAAACATTTTATTAAAATTAAAAAAGAGGTAAAACATGAGAAGCATTAACAAAGCAAAATATTTTTTTAGTTTGGTTTTATTCTTGGCAATGTTTTTAACAATGACTTCTTTAATTGCAATAAACAATGTAAATAAAAATTTTTATGAAGGAAAAATTGCTTCAATTCCAAATGAATTTGTTTTGTTAAAAGAAAAAACTATTGAATTTAGCGATGGTGTATGTGATCCTGCAACTCACAACATAGTTGATAATTTTTGCGATGTTGATTGCTTGCCAGCAAATGGTGTTTGTGATCCTGACTGCAAGAGTTATGATCCTGATTGCCCTTCAAAAAACAATTATATTTGCGAGCCAGAAAGAGGAGAAAATTGCGAGAACACAAAGGATTGTAGCTGTAAGGATGAAGAAGCGTGCAGGGTTGATTGCGAAATACAAGGAATAAGAGAAAGCGGTTGCATTAACAAAACACTTCTCTACAATAATGGCGCAAAGTGCAATTATAGCTGCCAATGCTTAAGCAACAACTGCATCTTTGGTTATTGCTGCGAAAAAGGAGAATACTTTAATCAAGAAAAAGGAAAATGTATCAGTTTTTTAGGCGATGATATTTGCAATTCAACTTCTCCTTTCTTTGAGAACTGCACTTTCAGTTCAAAGGACTGCAATTGCAATAACTTGGAATTAGGAGAGTGCTGCGTCAATTGCACTGGCAATTTAGAAAATGGCTGTTGCCCAAAAAATCAAATAAACTGCTCAGGAAACTGCAAGGAAATAAAAACAAAGTCAAAGCAAGGAGAAAATTGCGAGTGCGATGCTGAATGTGAGCAAGATTTAAAGTGCTCAAAGGATAGTAATAATCCTTCTGAAATGGCTTGTTGTCCTCAGGACATGGAATGGGATTCAAAAACAAAAACCTGCATTCAAAAAGTATGCAGTTATCCTTGCACTCCTAATTGTATACTTCCAAAAAAATGGGATTGGAGAAATGTTAATGGGGTTAATTATTTAACCCCTGTAAAAAACCAAGCACATTGCGGCAGTTGCTGGGCTTTCTCAACAGCAGGCGCCATAGAAGGAACTCATAATGTTTATAATAATTGTCCTGGTTGCAATGTTGATTTGTCAGAACAGCAACTTGTTTCTTGCAGTCCAGAAGGAGATTGCCAAGGTAGTTGGCCTAATTTGGCTTTTGATTATTTAAAAGGTTTTGGTGGAATTGTGGAGGAGAGTTGTATGAATTATCAATCTTCGAATTGTGGAACAAACCCTTGTTCTGCTAGTTGCAGTTGCAATCAAAGATGTTCCAAACCTTGCACTTGCGATTTGTGCAGTAATTATAAAGATAAGATGTACAGTTTTGAAAGTTATGAAATGGTTTCAAACGAATTTGTTAGAATTTATCCTGAAATAAATTATCCATACATTAAAGCAGATGTTGAAAAAATAAAGAGGGCTGTTGTATGCAATGGACCTTTAAGCGTTGCAAGTTCAAATTGGCTTCACGCAATAGTTCTTGTTGGTTATGATGATGAAAGAAAGTTGTGGATAATAAAAAACAGTTGGGGTCCTAATTGGGGGAGTAATGGTTATGCTGGAATTCCATACACAGGTCATCCATACAGCGATATAATAGGATATACAATTGCTGTTAAAAATGTAAAAAAGGTGAGTTGAAATGAATAAAAAAGTTTTAGTGCTTGGTTTGTTTGCAATATTTTTTATAAAAAATTGTTTTGGAATGCTTAACCCTGCTGCTGTTTATTGCGAAGCAATGGGCTATAAATATTTGCAAGAAGAAGGTCTTTGCGAACTCTCTAATGGAGAAAGAGTTTCTGATTGGGATTTCTTAGAAGGGAAAGTTGCTCAGGATTACAGTTATTGCTCAAAGCAAGGTTATCAAATAAAAACAATCAATGACCCAAATGATAAGTGCTTAAAATTCTTAACAGAAGAATGCGCTGTTTGCATATTGCCAAATGGAACTGAAATTGAGGTTACAGATTTAATGGAACTTAATTTTAGAGAAGGAGTCTGTGGTGATGGAAGGTGCGTTTTAGGAGAAAGTTATGAAAACTGCCCAGAAGATTGCCCTAAGACAGAACCTGAAGAAGCAACAGAAGAAAAGATTCAAGAGGAAACTCCAAAAGAAACTCCTGAAATTCCTGTTTCTAAGGAAGAAAAAATTTGTGGCAACAATTTTTGCGATGCTCAAGAGTCATACAAGAACTGCCCAGAAGATTGCCCTTCAGGAAGCAAGGACGGATATTGCGATATGGTGAAGGATGGGATTTGCGACCCTGACTGCATGCAAGGAGAGGATTCTGATTGTCCTGCAAAAAAAGAGGAAGTTAAGGTTACGCAAAAAGAGAGCAACAATGTTGGCTTTTTGTTTATTGCATCAACAATTTTTGTAACAATAATAATAATCCTTGTTTTGATTGCAATCTTTAAGAGAAAGCCAAAGAGTTTTATTCAAGAGAAAGTTGAAAATTTGCAAGAACAAAAATAAAAGATTAAAGGAAAATGGATTATGAAAAAATTGGCATTAAAAATTTTAAAATCAAAGTCAGGGGATTCTGAACTCACCATAAAATCAATGTTTGGAATATTCATAGTGCTCTTGGTGTTTTTTATTCTTTACACAGTAATGCAAGGAAATGTTGGAGTTAAGATTCAAGAACAACAATTCTCAAGTTATTATGAATTGGAGAATACTTTTTTGTCCTTGCTTGGAAGCCATTGTATAAGCATTGGAAATTACTCTACAAGATGGCAGCTTCCTATACAATCGGTGCTTGATTATAAAAAACTTGAAGAGTCCAACAACAACAATCAGGAATTGTGGTGCGTTGAAAACTTCAACTTCATGTACAGCTTGAAAATAACTGATTTGGAAAATGAAAAAGTGTTTAATCTTGGAATCAAAAATTATCCTAATTTTTCTGAGAGAACAATAACAGCAACTTTGGCTTCTTCAATAAAGTACAATGCAACTCATCCAGTAACTAATGGCAGTTTGCCAGAGATACATCAAGCAAGGGCTTCGCTAACAATTTATACTGGAAACATTCCGTTGTTTTATGGTAAAATCAAAAAGGTTTGCCACTCTAAAACAAGGGAAACCTATAATCTTATAACTGATTACAGCATTAGTTATGATTCAAAAAAGAATGTTTTTAGAGTAGGGGACTTTTACTTTTATCCTTACTTTAGCTGCAATGTCAGGAGTTTTAATTTAACTAGGGGAAAATACTTGGTTGTTATTGATTTTAAGGAAAATCAGGTTATTGTAGCAACATAAGACCTTTTTATCTTATTCTTTTTTACTTCCTAAAAATCATTTCTTTAACTACATTTTATATAGTAACTAATAAGTAGTTACAAAAACGAAAGATTTATATAGTAGTAATCATTTGGTAGTAACATAATAAAAATAATAAAAAACAAGAGGTGGTTTTATGAAAAATTTAAATCGTCTTGAGGAAAAATTGGTTTTTGAAAAGGAAAAAGAAATCAAGATTTACAAAGGTTTAAAAGAAAATCTTAATTGCCAAGATTATCTTATTGAATATTTTTAATGAGGGGTGAAAAAATGAAAAATTTTGCAAAAAGGATAGTAGAAGGGGCTTTGATTTTAGGATTAATTTATGGAGGGTATAAAGGAATACAAGCTTATGTTAGAAAAGTAAAGAATAACATTGAAGAATCAAAAACTTATTATGAATTGGAACTAAATAAAAATCAAGAAAGCAATCTTGAGAGGTACATAAAAATAGATGAAAATGATCCTAGAATTTTTGTTTTGGAAAAAGTTGTTGCAAAAAAAGGAGACACGATTGAACAATTGTTATTAAACAAAGGAATTGATGTTTATGAGAAGATGGAAGAGAACAGAAGCGAGTGGTACAATCTCTTTACGACCCTTAATGGATTACAAAGAAATGAACACATAATAGCAGGCCAAACTTATCTTGTTCCAAGGATTTTAGACAGTACAGAAGCACATAGGATTGAAAATTTGATAAAAGACAGAAAGGCTGAGTGGTTGAAAGAATACTATCATTAAAATAAAATAAACAAAATTAAAGTTTGCAAGAAAAACTTATTAAAATATTTTTAAGTTATTGATTGGTTTTTTATTAATTTTGTTTTAGGGAATAATTTTTAATAATCTTTATAAACTTTTTTTAATTCTTCTTTCTTATGAATAAGCATAGAGAGGAAAAAGGAGATTTTGAGAATGATTTTGATTTAGAATTGGACAGAGTTTTAAATGAGATAAAAAAAAATAATGCAAAAACAATACTAATACAATTGCCTGATGGTTTAAAACCAAGAGCGGAGGAAATCCAAAATTTTATTGAAGAAAAAACAAACAAAAAAGCAAGGGTTTTTATCTGGGCTGGTTCTTGTTTTGGCGCCTGCGATATTCCTAAAGTAGAATGTGTTGATTTGCTGATACAATGGGGGCACAGCAAATGGAAAGTTTAAATAAATTTGAAAAACTTTTATTGAAGAAGAAAAGTAAAAATTTGAAAATATCTTCTGATTGTTATGAGAGTTTTGATTCAGGATATATTGATTTTAAAGAGGATTATTTAAAAGCCGCAATTAGGAAACTCAAAGAAGAATTTGGAATAAAAACAAGATTATATCCTGCAATGAAAATAAGGTTTAAACATAAGCGGATTGCAATGCTCTTCTTTGGTTTTATTGATAACAAGAAAGAGATAAGAATAAGTTTTAATGAGGAAGAAGTTGAGGATTTAAGATTTAATTCTATAAAAGAAGTGCTTAAAAAAGAAAAATTTACTCCAAGTTTTAAAGAAACCTTTCAAAAAATTTTAACAATAAAAAACCTAAAGACTTTACAATTAAAAATTGCGTAAATTTAAAAAAATTTAATAATTAAAAGTTAATGATAAAATAATAAAAGAACACGTTAATCAATAATTTTAAAAAGCAAAAGATAAAATGAAAATAACAGATTTAATAGTAGGAAAAGAATATTCTTGCTTTGTTGAAGGCAGGATTGTAAAGCTCAACAGCATAAAAGGCAAACTTGAGGATAAAGAGTTTAATGGAAATGCAATTCTAAAACTTGCAAAGATCGATTTCTCAGGAACTCCTGTCTTTAAGTTTGTAAGAGCATCAGAATCAAAAAGAATTTCAGAGCTTGGAAAAGAGGACAATGGAAAACAATATGCTTTTGATGTTTTGGTTGAATCAGTAACAGAAACTTCAGGACCAATAGTATTCAAGCTGAATGACGGTTCAGGATTTATCTATGCAAAATCATTTAGTCCTGGAAAAAGAGCTTTTTCAGATATAAAAACAGGCGACATAATAAGGGCAAAACTCTTCATTAGGGTTTATGACAACAAAAAAGAAGCAGAGTTTTTAGGATACGATGACCTGAATCAAGAAAGAAAAGAGGAAGTAAGCAGAAACATTGATGAGGAAAAAGATAAAAGAAGTATTCCAAAGAACCAAGAATTCATAATAAAATCTGAATGCTATGATGCAATGAAGGAAACATTCCTAAAAGCAGCTACATTAATAAGAAGAGCAATAATTGATTCAAGAAAAATCATAATAAGACACCATGCAGATTGCGATGGTTATTGCGGCGGGATTGCTTTGGAAAGGGCAATACTGCCATTAATAATTGAAGAACATAAAAATGAAACAACAGCGTCTTATTATTACAGGAGAAGCCCTAGCAAAACTCCTTTCTACGAGTATGCTGACGCAACAAAGGATTTAAGTTACAGTTTAGAATGGATTGAAAAATACGAAGAGAAACCTCCGTTGATAATATTGGCTGATTTTGGGAGCAGCGAAGAGGACCTGCTTGCAATAAAGAAACTAAAGATTTATGATGCTCAAGTAATTGTAATAGACCATCACCAACCATTTTTGCATGAGGAAGAGTGTCCTGTAAAAAAAATAGTTGAGGTTCACTTAAATCCTCATCTATTTAATTTTAACGAGAGCATAACAGCAGGAATGCTCTGCTCAGAACTTTCAAGATTTATAAATGAAAATGCAAGCAACATTGAACTGCTTCCTGCTCTCTCAGGACTTGGAGATAAAGTTAAGGGAAGAGAAATTGAGGAATACTTGAAAATTGCTTCCAATAGGATAGATTTAGAATTTCTAAAAAAGGTTGCAAAGTGCATTGATTTTGAAGCCTATTACTTGGGCTTTGTTGAGAGCAGAAGCTTGATAGATGATTTGCTTGGCAGCAATATTGAAAAACAGAAGAAACTTGTTGAACTGCTGATGCAGGATATTGAAAGGAGAGAAAAGGAACAATTAAAGATAATTCAGGACTTAAAAGAAGAAAAAGAAGTTAATGGATTCAGGATATTCATGCTCAATCTTGATGAGATAAGCTTGAGAGCAGAATTCCCTCCTCCTGGAAAGATAACTGGAATGGCTTATGACTTTTTTTCAGAACGTGGAAAACTTATGGATGTTATTGTTCTGGGAATCGGCTCTGATTACATAACCATAAGAACCTCTCTTGAGAAATTCAACACTGTTAGAGCCATAGAACACTTGAAGAAAAAGATAAGCAGCGGTTTTATAAGCGGCGGTGGTCATAAAATGGCAGGAACAATAAAGTTTGTAAAAGCAGTAAGAGAAAAAATTTTGGAAGAATTGATAGATTATTTAAAGAATCTTTAAAAAAGGAACAAATAAAATAAATTAAGGATAAATTAAAAATGGATCAATATCTTGAATTAATAATTTTTGGAGCTGTTTGTAATTCAGGAATAATGGTTGGCAGTTTTTTGAGTTTAATAGCTCCTGAGGAGGTTTCTTATTGGAAGAAGACATATGAATTTTTGGCAAAGATTATTTTTTTAGCAATAACGACCATTACAATTCATTTCTTGATTAAGAGTTTGGCAATAAAAATTTTATTTTATGCTGCCTTGGTTATTTTCCTGAATTTGAGAATCAAAACTTTCTTAAGGATTTTATTTTGTTTGCTGCCTTTGTTTCTCATGTTGAATCTTACAATAGGAAAACTCAGCATTGCAAAGTATGCTAACAGCCCACTCATATTCTTGAATTTGCTATTTTTCGGACTGCTTGAAAGTTATTTTTTGATTCCAAAGGTCTTTGACAAAAACAAAAAATACCTTAAAAAGAATGAGATGCACTTGATACTTAAAAAAACAGCAAAACAATATTTTTTAATAAACTTGTTTTGGTTGATTTTATTGCTTATTTTTATTTTTATATCAGTTTTTTATAGCATTTTATAGAATGGTTTAATATTGAAATAGCATAAAAAAAGCAAGTGATTTTAATGAAAACAAACAAACGAGTTTTAAAAAAAATATTGAAAAATAAATCCTTTTTAATTTGTATCATTGTTTCCATATCAATATTTCTGTTGTTTGATTCGTTGACTGCATGCGCATCAGAAGATAACTCTGATGAAATTTATAACGATTTAATGAAATCCAAAATTGCAAATTTGGAATTAAACATCACGCTTAGAGCGCGATTAATAAAGGGAAAAGATTACTACATAAAAAACATTAGTTTTAAAACAAGAACTTTTCCAAAAAACAACAGTTATCAAAGAATAATCTTTTTTGAAACTCTGCCTAATTCGAAGATAACAGATGAAGAACTCACAACAGAACTCATGCCCAATGAAATCATCGATTTCAAACTCAATTCTATTATCCAAAGAGAAAAAATTTATCTTACTGCTGAAGAGATCCAATTCCCAGAAAACAGTTCTGGCATGGAAGAATACCTGAAAAGAACAAGCAGATTCAATTTTAACGAAAGGATAAAACGCAAAGCATCAGAACTCACAGAGGGCTCTCCTGATTTGTTCAGCGCTGTGAGCGAAATAGGTTTTTGGATTTACAAAAACATGGAATACGATTTGAATTATTCTAATTTTGAGAAGGATGCTGTTTGGGTCTTTGAAAACATGAGAGGAACATGCGACGAGTACAGCACTTTGTATGTTGCCATGCTTCGTTCAATAGGAATTCCTGCAAGGGTTGTTAGCGGAATTGCCTATTCAGATTTGGAAGAAACAAGAGGTTTTAATCCCCATGCTTGGATTGAGGCATATTTCAATAGCATTGGTTGGGTTCCTTTTGATGCAAACTACGGTGAGTTTGGGTTTTTGGACAATTCCCATATAATTTTAGAATACCCTTCGGAAAATAAGAGCCAAATAACATATTCATGGGTTGGGAACAATATTGAGATTGTCAGCGAAAGTAGTGTAATGAATGCAAGCGTGCTTGAACTTGAAAAAACTGAAAATGATGAAGGCTTGAAAATTGAAGTATATGTTTTTAAAAAAGAGATTTATTTGGATTCATACAATGTAGTTTATTCTGTTATAGAAAACAAACTTAGAAGTTACAGGACGATTTGCCTGAAAATATCAGAAAACAAGAATGTTATTTTAGAAGATGATGTTGAAAAGTGCGTTGTCTTAAAGCCAGAATCAAAATCAACAATCTATTGGTTTTTGAGAACAAGTGGCTTTGAAAGAAATTACATATATAAAGTGCCTGTTGTTGTTTATAACAACGTTTATCGTGCTGAAACGAACTTTGCTGTCTCAGAGAACTATCCTAAGTTATCAAAGGAAGGAGTTTATGAGTTTGCAAAAAGTTTCGAGAAAAGAGAATATGTAAGAAAGATAGAACTAAAGTGCAGCCCAAAAGAGTTTTATGAGGATGAAGATAATCTTACCTGTGTATTAAGGAATTTGGGCAACACAATTTTGGAGCCTTTGATTGTATGTTTTTCAAAAGAATGCTTTGAAACAAAACTTTCGATAAATGACAATGTAACTTTAAACTTTAAGATAAACAACTCTAAAATTGGATTTTCAAGAGAAGAAATTGCTCTGAAAGCAGAAGACTTCTCAAAAAACTATCTTTTTGAATACAAGGTAATAGAAACCCCAAAAATATCAATAACAAAAGTTGAAATACCTGAAAAGACCAGTTTCAGGGATAACTTTAGGATAAAGATAAGCATCAAAAAGGAAAAAGGGAATTTGGATTATGCTGTCCTTTATGTAACCCATGAAAACTTTGAGAGAAAAATTAATATTGAAAACATTCAAGAAGAGAATGAGTTAATAATAGAACTCCCTTCAAAATTATTGAATGAAGGTGAAAACAAAATAAATTTAAGAATTGCTTATTTTGACAAACGCCAGAGAAAGTATTTTGTTGAGAGCAAAGCAAGCATAAATCTTGAAAAACTTAACATTTGGCAGAAAATCCTTTTAAAGCTGTACAAACTTCAAGAAAAATTAAATATTCAATAAAAAATTATTTTCCTATCTTAAAAGTTTTTAAAGAACTTCTTGGGAATATTGCCATTGGGCTTACGCTCCTCACATCTGCAATGCTGTAAAATGCGTCTGGATTGAATTTTTTTATCAACCCGATTATATCACTCACATCTTTTCTCTTTACTACTGTATAGATTATTTTTACCTTTCCTGTTGTTCCCTGCCCGTCCATTATTGTTATGCCGTAGTTCACTGAGTTCAAAAAAGCAACTAATTTTGACACGTCTTTGGTTGTAATTATCATAAGCAAATCAAGCCCCATTGCAATTTTGTCTTCTATGGCAATTCCTACATATGTTCCAACTGCAAAACCTGCTGCATAGGAAATATAATAAAGAAAATTGTTTAGATTAGACATTATTTGGCTTATTGCAACGAGCCAAATCATCAATTCAACAAAGCCAATTATGCTTGAGATTAATTTCATCCCTCTTGATATAAAGATTATCCTCAAGGTTTCCAAACTTACATCCAAAACTCTTAGAATGAAAATTAGTATGGGCATTACTATTAAACCAAACATTTGAGATTCCAATAATGCTATCATATAAAAAAATGGCAATCTTGTTCATTATAAATTTTTATTTTTATTTAAGAGTAGTTTAAATGAATCCCCAAAACCCGCTGAATTTTATTGTTAAAGTGTTAACAAATCTTTAAAAACAGTATTAAAAACAATATAAAATTTATTGAAAACGCAGCCCAGTTTTTCATGCTGAAAGAAAATTAAGAAACCCTTGTTTTTTCCAAACCAAATTTTGAACTAATTTTAAAAGTCCTAAATTTTTTATGTTAAATATTCTGTGCTGTTTTCAGTTTTCTCTCAAATAACCCCAAGTATTTAGCTTGTCAGAATCATCGACCCAGCGATCTCCTATGTCAGTCCTGTAATACATGTTTGGAATGATTATGTTCTTTATCCTTGTATAAGCCTGTTTCTGCGCTTGTTTCATTGTTTGTCCTGTCCCGCAGATTACCAGAACAACTCCTGTATCTCCAGCAACAACCCATTCGTCATTAACAATCTTTGCATCCTCTATATGAATTCCATTGTAAACATCGCCATTTTTAGAACCGTTCTTTTTAAAATAAATAACAGCCTCCTTTGATTTAATCTCAAAGGTTTTTTTATCCTCAAACGGAAAAGGAGGCATAACTATTCTAACTCCAATCTGAAAACCGCTCCTTGTTCTGAACTTTATATCTTCCCCCTTTGCAAGTTGGTATAAAAACTCTCCAATCGGATTTAAAATTCCTTCTTGCTGAATGTGGATTGTTGGATAACCAAACCTCGTAGTCCATTCTAATGGATATATCCCATAATTGTTTACAATGCAGTTTATGTCGATGTAACCAACATAATTTTCATTTGCAAGGGTTTCTTCAAATTTCTTAAGCGTTTGATTGAATATTTTGTTTGGAGAACTCCAAAACATTGAAGTTCCCATCTCCCCTGTTGAAGGCCCTAAATCACCTGGAAATAATTTTTTGTGCTCAAAATTAACATTTATCGGATAAATGAATTTTTTTCCATTAAAGAAAGCACCAACAGCAACCTCAACTCCCATAACTCTCTTTTGTAGCTGAAATGAAATCTGTTTTTTTGCCCATGCCTTTTTATAAGCGTCCAAGAGCTGAATGACATCCCTGCCGTCCTCTTCTTCTCCAACGAATAAAAGCCCTTTAAAAACTGATTGCGCATTTGAGGAAATGTTCGGTTTTATGACATACCTTCCTGGATTCTGTTTTATGAAATCTATTGCCTCATCAAATGAAGTGAAGTCCTTGTGAGGCAGAATAGGTATACCGTGTTCTTTGAGTTCCTGCTGCCCAAAGGTCCTGTCATCTTCCAACCTGTCAGTATATGGAGTTCCTCCAACAACTAATTTTCCAGAATCCCTTAATTTCTTTGCCTTTATTCCTTGCCCTAAAACATCGTCAAAAACAATAACATCAGCCCAATCAATCTCCTGCTGCCAATCCTCTGTCTTTTCAACAAAACCGTCTCCAATATCCTTTAAGTTTTTGTTCTCAATGTAATACTTTACATTATGTCCTTCTTTTTTTACATGCCAAGCAAGGTCTATGCTTAAGGCATCTAGCGAAACAAAAAGAAAATTTTTTGGCTCCATGAAAAATCATTCCCCTAAAAATATTTTTGCAAAAAAATGTAAAACAAACTTCCTTTTATATTTTATTGTTTTTTAAAATATATTAATTTTTAACATTGTCTATTAAATAAAAAAATTTGAAATGAGAAAAAAGAAAAAGAAAACGCCGAGGAGGGGACTTCCACGCATTCCACAGCAGAAATGCCTTTGGTTGTGAAAGTGCTTTTGAACCCCTAAGCCCTTTCGGGCAGAGGATTTTTACGAAAGTATTGCAGTTAGCAATCCTCCGCAATACCAGGTTATGCGACCTCGGCGTGCAATTGATACAATTAAAAGAATGACAAATTATTTTTAAAGGTTTTGATCGCAAAAATCTTAAATAAAAAATTTTAGGAATTTCATAACTCCTTCATTCCATTTTGTTCTATGAGTTATTCCGCTTGAATTTTCGTATTCCTTCCAATGTTTTTCATACCATTTGTAAGAGTCAACCAATGCTTGCGAAGTGCTCTTTTTTGGTTCCCATCCAAGCTTTTTTTCAATCTTTGAAACATCCACATAGTGTTCTATATGTGCTGTCTCATAAATCCAAGGATAGAGAGGCAGAAGTTTTAATAAACTCAAAACCTTTATTGCAGGAATTACAAGCCATGCAGGAGTAGTTATTATCCTTTTTCCATGCCCTGCATAATCAAGCACAGCTTGAAAGTCCTCTCTCATTGTTTTAAATTCTTTTGCTCCGACATTGAAAGTATCATTGACGATGTTTTTCTCTTTTGTGCAACAAAGCCATATTGCTTCTGCTAAATCAGAAACATCCAATAGTTGGTATCTGTTTCTGCCGTTGCCTATTATAGGAAAGTTGTGCCCTGTTCTTGCCCAATCAAAAAAAATTGAAAAAACTCCTAACCTTGCCTCTCCAACAAAAGTTTTAGGCCTAATTATTGGAATGCACATCCCTTTTTTCCTATATTCAAGGCAAATTTTTTCTGCTTCAATCTTGCTTTCTGCATACGGGCCTATTGCAGATATTGGAGATTCCTCTGTCACAGGGTGCGTTTTTGGTATGCCGTAAACTGCTGTTGATGATATAAAGATAAACCTTTCAACATTTTCCTGATAAGCTAATTCCAAAAGTAGTTTTGTGCCGTAAACATTAACTGAAAAAATTTCTTTTTTGCTCCACAGCGGAAGCGCTGCTGCTGCGTGCACTATGATGTCAACTCCTTTAATTATTTTTTCCATGGCAAACTTTTCTCTTATGTCTGCTCTGTAAAAAACAATCTTATCTTTTAAGTCATCATAATTAAAGTCGCTGATATCAACGCCTATAACCCTCTGTTTTTTGTTGACAAGAAACTTGCACAGATTGTAGCCCAAAAACCCTGATGCACCTGTAACCAGAAATGTTTTTTTATTATCGCTCTTCTTTATTTTTTTTCCTCTTTCTTTTTTTCTTTCTTTTCTTATTTCTTTTATTTCATTGTTTTTATTAAGCATCTTAACCACCAAAAATTTATTCGTAATTTATTTCATTCTTGGTTTTTCATGATAGTTTATAAACTTTTTTAAGTTTAACCCAAAAACAACAAAATTTATAAATAAGCTTTTTTGTCTTGTAAATGTTGCGCTTCAAATGTTTATAATAATTTGTGATTACAGCGGGGTAGGGCAGTCAGGAGTGCCCGGTGGGCTCATAACCCACAGGTCGGTGGTTCAAATCCACTCCCCGCTATTTATCCTCTGTTAAATTAATTGCTCGTTACCATTCTTTTTCATCTGATTTTTCATTTGATTTTTTGGTTATAAAAAAAATAAAAACAAAAAATAAAAAAAATAAATTCAGCATACTAAATAATATGATTGTTGCAGGAATAGACGAAGCAGGAAGAGGCCCTGTAATAGGGCCTTTGGTTTTGGCAGGAGTTTCTTTTGATGAAAAGAACATTGAAAAACTTGAAAGAATAGGAGTTAAAGATTCAAAACTCCTTGCTCAAAAAACCAGAGAAGAATTGTTTCAAAAGATACTTAAGCTGAGTAAAAAGAGCAAAATAATAATCATTCCTCCTAAAGAAATTGATTTCTTTGTTAACCAAAAAAGATTGAACGAGTTGGAAGCTCTCAAGATGGTTGAAATAATAAACTGCTTGAACCCTGATAAAATCATAATCGATTGCCCAAGCAATAACAAAAAGAAATTTGAGGATTTTTTAAAAGAGCATGTTCTAAAAAAGAACATTGAGTTTTTAGTTGAGCACAAGGCTGATTTTAGATACAAGGTTGTCGGGGCTGCCTCAATAATCGCAAAGGTCGTCAGAGAGCAAGAAATAGAAAAAATAAAAAACAAATACAAGGTTGATTTTGGTTCTGGTTATCCAAGCGATCCTTTGACAAGAGAATTTCTTAAGAACAATTTTAATGACCAAAGATTAAATGCATTGTTCAGGAAATCTTGGAGCACCTATTCAGAGCTGAACAAAAAGTCAAAGCAAAGAAAGATAGGTGAGTTTTTGCATAAATAAAAAATTTAAATAACAAAAAGTTAGATTTAATTTTTAGATTTAATAATTACGGCAGAGTTCTGTATCTTGTATTCATTAGAGACCATTCAATGAACAACAATACAATCGCAATCAGCAGTAGTTCAAAACTTATATTTCTTGATATTCTTTGAACAGAGTGCTCTGCTATTGTCTCATAAGCCCGTTCTAACGACTTTGGATTTTCAGCCCTAAAATACTCTCCATAAGTCATTTGCGAAATCTTCTTCAGGGTTTCCTCGTCAAGGGTCGAAACAGCTTCTGGAAGCAAAAAAGAACCTCCTGATTTAGTTCCAATTCCTATTGTGTGAACAACAACATTTTTGGACTTGGCATACTCTGCTCCTTTTAAAGGTTCAACGCCGACATTGCTTTGCCCATCTGTTATTAAAATGATCATCTTTGAGGAGTTTTCTTTAAAGAGAAGGTTTGTTGAGGTTATTAATGCGCTCCCTATATCTGTTCCTCCTATTGAACTTACACCTAGATTTTTTATTTTTGAGCTCAGCAGAAGTTTGTCATCTGTTAGGTCGTTTTCAACAAAAGAGGAACCTGAAAAAGAGATAAGCCCTGCTCTTGTCTTTGATGGCATTTTCTCTAAAAACTTCAGAGCAGAATGCTTTGCAGATTCTAATCTTGAAGGAGTAAAATCGTCTGCAAGCATGCTTGAAGAAGTGTCTATAGCCAAAACAAAAACAGAGGACGATGTCTTAGCAGAATAATAAACAACAGGAGTTGCCAATCCTGTTATTACAAAAAACAAGGCAAGCATTCTCAATATCAAAAGCCCAAGATTTTTTGATAAGAAATTCACATTCTTTGAAGTTCCTTCTGGGCCGACAACCCTTCTTATTGCTTCAAAATTGGCAAACTTTAAAGCCCTTCTCTTCAAATATCTTAAAACAAAGAAATGGGTTGCTGCCAATAATGGAAGCGAAATCAAAAGCCAAAGGTATTCTGGTCTTAAAAATATTATCTCCATTGTTTTGCCCTCTGCTTAAAAAATTTTAGTATCTCATCTTCAAAAGGTTTGTCTGTTCTCAATTCTATGAAGCCACATCTCCTTTTTAAAAACTCCTCTTTAACAGCCGCTCTCTGGTTCCTTGTGTAGTTGTCATACTTCTGTTTTATGAAATCAGGATCTACTAATAATTCATCGTCTGAAAAAGGGTCTGAAATGACAACAGGTCCAACTTTTACTGGAAGTTCGTTGTCAACAGGATCCCGAACCATTATTCCAATGAAATCAAACTTTTTAACAGCAACATCCAAAACATTCTGCCAACCTGACTTTAACCCAATAAAATCAGAAACCAAAATAACAATAGAACCCTTTTTAAGGTTTGTTGTTAAAAACGAAAGCGCTTTTGATAATTCAAAATCTCCCTCGTAAAGCTTCGGATTCAAAAGAGCTTTTATTATTACATAGTATTGTTTATGCCCAAGAGCTGGTTTAAGATAATACTTCACTCTGTCAGAAAACATCAGCAGTCCAATGCTATCTCCTGCCCTCAAGATTGAAAATGCAATGCTTGCTATCAATTCAATGGCATACTCATTCTTAAGTTTTTTTGTAGAAGCATAAGACATCGAAGAGCTTACATCAAAAGCAAATACAACATTTACATTTCTTTCCTCTGCAAATTCTTTTATCAGAAGTTCATTACTCCTCAAACTTGCTTTCCAGTCAATCAAGCTCGCGTCATCATTAGGAGTATACTCTCTGTAGCCCTCAAACTCTAACCCCCTTCCCTTGAAAACGCTTGTATAGCCACCTGCAAAACCTCCTCCTGCAATATCCTTTTTTGAAAAAATCTCCATTTGCTTTAAAAGCGGTTTTAGATTGACATTGAATTCATACATTTTTACACCTAAAAAGAATTTTATGATCTATTATTCATTGAATTTTTCATCAAATTTATCATCAAATTCCTTATTAAATTCTAAAATTTTATTAAGTTCTTTTTCTAAATTTTTGATTAAGGTATTGGAACCCTGTTTAGCACTTCTTTGATAATGTCCTCAGAAGTTATATTTTCTGATTGCCCTTCATAATTAACTATTATTCTGTGCCTTAAAACATCGTATGCGATGTTCTTTACAAACTGCGGAACAACAAATGTCTTTCCCTGCATTAGAGCCTCTGCTTTTGAAGCAATATAAAGCCCTATAGATGCTCTTGGGGAAGCACCCCACTCTATATACTTGCCAAGCTTTATCCCATAATCGCTTGGGTGCCTTGTAGCATCAACTATAGATACTATGTACTTCTTTATTTTATCGTCCAAATAAATCTGTTTTACTGTTTCCTGCAATTTTATCAGTTTTTCAGATGAATAAACAGGTTTCAGGTTATAAGCCTCAAACTTTCTTATGGTAATGTTGTTTTCCAAAATCAATTTTTCCTCTTCAAGATTAGGATAACCAACCTTCAACTTGAATAAAAACCTGTCAATCTGTGCTTCTGGCAGCGGATATGTTCCTAAGGACTCCAATGGATTTTGAGTTGCAAGAACAAAAAAAGGTGATTGGATTTGGAAGGATTCCCTACTAATCGTTGCCTGCCTTTCCTGCATGCATTCAAGCAATGCGGACTGAACCTTTGGCGGTGCCCTGTTTATCTCGTCAGCCAAAACAAAGTTTGTAAAGATTGGTCCTTTTACAACATAAAAACCCTTCTCCTTGTCATAGGTTGTTATTCCAATCAGGTCTGCTGGAAGCAGATCAGGAGTGAATTGTATTCTTTTGAAATCACAACCAAAAACAGAGGCGATTGTCCTTACAACAAGAGTTTTTGCAAGACCTGGAACTCCTTCAAGCAGAACATGCCCGTCAGAGATTATTGCCCTTATTATTGAATCAACAAGCTCCTGCTGACCTATGACGACCTTTGAAACTTCTTTTTTTATCAATTCTATATCTTTCTTGCATGCAACAACCTGTTTTGAAATATTGTCCATAAGTTTTAAAGATAAAAAAAAGTTTAAATTTTTATAGTTTCACTTTATAAGAGTAAAAAAAATTGCTAAGATGGCAATCTCTTTTTAAAAACTCAGTTAAATTTAAATAGTTTATTCAAATGATAATATTGATATGAAAAAAGAGGTTGACAAGGAAGTTGTATTGAAAAATCATACTTTGAATGTGCTTGAAAGATTTCTAAGAAGGCTGAAAATTACTAATGTTGAGGACTCAAGCATACAGCTATTCCACATAATAAAGAATTATTTTGCTTCGAAATACAACATAAGGTATTCCTTTACCTACGAAGAGCTTGAAAAGGAGCTTGCCAACAGAAGGATAGATTCAAAAGAAAAGCAGAAAATTCTTGATTTATTGAAGGTCGCAGAAGAATATGAATACAAGAAATTCCCAAACAAAAAAATTGAGCATGAGAGAATAAAAAAAATCGCAAGAGAATTCAAGAGATACATTCTAAAAGCAAAAAATCAGATTGAAAACAGCAATGAGCAGAAAGGATTTAAAATTTCTGTGTTTCATCCAATCATAAAGAGGGTCAAAGGAACAAAAAATAATTTTGCTAAAAGAAAAAATTCTGTAATCGTTGGAAAGGAAAAAAGAGAAGAAAATACAGGAATTAGAAAAGAGCAGATTGAAAAAAAGAAAATCAAAGAACCAAAAGAGGAATTGGAAAGTATTTACGAACTCCTGTTAGAAGGAAACGAACTCTTAAATTTCAACTTGGAAGAAGCCCAAAAGAAGTATGAATTGATAAGAGAAATTTACAATAAACTTAGCATAGAGGAAAAGAAGAGCGTTAGAGAGGAAATAGTTGATTTTTATAACAAAATTATTGAAAAGATGAAATAGATAAAATAAAGATAAAATAAAAGATTTTTACTGCTTCTCTTTTAATTTTAAAAAATATTAAGGGCATATGTAACCAGATGGTGCATAAGTGCACTCTCCTGAACCAGTATCACAACTATATGGATATTTGCAAGGTGGATCGCAAGTGCATGTGCAATCTTTTGAACAATCTAAAACTTCGCAAGGAGGATCGCAGACCAAGGGTTCATTATGCTGGCAGCATTCATCAATGTTGCACTCATCGCAAGTTACTACTATTGCTTTTCCTCTGTAAACGCATTTTCCTTCCACGCATTTAGGATCTCTCATCCAAGAACAAGTTATCTTTTTATTTGGATCGCAATTTTTGGGTGTAGGAGTTGGAGAAGGAGATTGAGTAGGTGTTGGATTAGGTGTTGAGTTTGAAGTAGGATTTGGTGTAGGCGATGAATTGCTACTGCAGTCTGCTTTGCAGTTATGTTCATCTTCTTCAAACTCGCAATTTTTGTTACCGCAGCAATTCGCCTTGCAACAAACATAACCTGAAGGAACTGATGATGTTTGAATTATACAATTTGAAGCACATTTGTCGATAAAAACATAAAATCCATTCTTCATTAGGCATTCATCGCTGCTTGCGGAATAACAGCACTTCTTTCCATCACTGCAGTAATACTCATAATTAACATAATCTCCCGAAGAGCATACATCAGAACAATAATAAAGTTTATTGTTAGGACATAGAGCATTTGTCTTACAGCAAACTTTATTGTCAGAACAAACCAAGCCAAAAACTTGATTGCTGCAAGTTAATGCGCTCTCACAAGAATGATCCTTTAACCAAAATCTGCAAATGCTGCATGGATAAGAAGATCTTTCTACTTTCAGTATTTTGCCTTTTTTGTTATTTTTGTATATAAAAATTTTCAAGAAATCATAGCCCTTATTGCAAAGATCATAGCATACAAAACCTTCTCCTGAGTAATCTTGTTTAGGAATTATTTTTGATGAAATCACTAAATCATCAATTCCAAAATTTCCCTTAATATTATAAGTATTATAATAAAATTGCTGCGTGCTGTCAGCAGGCAATTTAAAGAGAACTAAATCAAAATTATTTTTTCCATAAGATTTTGTGCATATCTCTTTTAAAAAGTTAATTGAAGAATCGCAATAAAGTGTGTCTCCGTTGCATAAAGAATTTGCTAATCTACCAACAAAAGAAAAACATTCTTGCGAATTTTTATTGACGCTTTTATTCAACAAACATAATAAATTTTCGTCCTGATAATTAAGCATGTACGATAGAATTGGGGAATCACACATGGAAACATCAAAAGAACAGTTATCATAGCAACTTAATTTTCCTCCGTTATAATTAAAACCAAAAACAGGGTCTTTTAAATCTTTACATTCCTTATCCCGTAAATTGTCTCCCTCACAATCCTCCCACTCTTCTAAAATTCCATTATTACAAGTATTCTCGCAAGCGCCATTAACGCAAAAGTTATTTTCGCAATCAATGTTCTTTATGCTTTGGCTATGATTTATTATTTCGCAAATTCCAACAACTCTGTTTGAAATGCAAAACTTTTCACCGTTGGAATAGTTAATATCTGCATAACCGCACCTGATTTTTTCGCATTTGTTATTTAAACAAATTTCATCTTCATTGCAATCATTATCTAAAAAGCATTCAATGCAAGTGTTATTTTGACTGCAGAACAAATCTGAATCGCAATCTTCATCAAACATGCAATCAACGCATCTGCCTGTGTTAAAATTGCAAACCTTTTCTTCTGATTTGCAGTCATCGTTGCGTTTGCACTTTAAAACGCAAATGTTTTTATCGTTGCAGAATTCATCTTGATTGCAATCTTCATCAAGCGTGCATATCTTTGTGAATGAATTGTCCTTTCTAAGGTAAGTGTTTCCTTTTAAACCCAACAATAAAAGATGCAAGTGATTGTTGTATGTAGGAACACACAAAATAAAGTCCTCCAGAATTATCCCTTGAACATAATAGTTCTCAAAAGATGGAATCAAAAAAACATTCTTTTTAACTCCTTCCATTAAAAGAGAGCATATTCTTATCCTTTCCGCATAGTAAAAATCATCTCTTAAATTGCTGCAATAATTCTCTAGAAGTTCTTTATTTTCTAACAAGGCGTTGCTGACAAAACAAACGAGCTGCATATCAGAAGGCGCTTTTAAATTAAATTTTTCTACGCTGTCTTCTTGTTCTGAAATTTCAGAAATTCCTGATTTCAGCTCCATGAAAAAATTTGCTGTTTCTGCTTTTTTTCCTGAGGATTTAATACTCTTTAAAGCATTGTAGCCAAATATTAAGAGGAATGCACATGCTATTGCCACAAAAGCTATTAAAAAAACAGATTGCATCTGCCCTCTTTTCAATTCCTTTTTAAACATGCAAAAACGAAAAATAAGATGATTTTTAAATTTTTCCAAAGATTGTGAATCAAATATCTGTGAATGGTTCCTTAAGAAAACCTCCTCTTAACATAGTAGAATATCACAAGGGTAAGCATTGCGATAACGACAAAGAGAATTGCAATTGTAGAGTAATTCCTTGATATGATTATTCTTGCAGGTTTTTCTTTTATCGGAGATTTTGAGGTTAACAAGTATTTGCAAGCCCTAATTGTTGATTCGATCATTGCATTTGCTTTTTCATACTCCTTATTTCTTATGTAATCCTCTACTTTGTTTAAAAGCTCATTCAACTCCAGGCACTCAGGATTTTCCCTGAGCAGGTCCCTTGTAAAGGTTATCTTTGTGTTGAACTCCTTTTCTGATTCTGAACCAAGCTCTATTGAGTTTATAAGTATCTTTGCAGAGTCCTCAAATTCAGGTTTTTTAACCTTTGCCTTAACAACAATCTCATAAGAAGGATACGTCTTGTAAGAAACAACTATCAATTCTGTTCTCTCCTTTGAGTTTTTTGGGATTTTTTCAAATGAGTTCTTTGCGAATGCCATCGAAACATCTCTCTCAGAAAATGCTTCAAGCGTTATTCCTTCAAGGGTTTCATTTCCAGAATTAACTATTTCCAATGGAATTATTATCGTATCATTCTGATAGATTGTTGCTTCCAAAGGAAAGATTATGTTTTGGGAATAAGGTTTGTCAACATATTTTTCCTTAATCGTAGATGAAGTTCCACCTCCGACATAGATTGTTTGAGGAGTAATTTGCTCAACATTTTCTATTATTATCCTTGCTGTGTTGCTGTTTGCTGTTTCATTGTAGGAATCTGTTGCTGTAAAATAAATGTCTGCTGTTCCGTCCTGCACCGGTTGCAGTTGGACCAATCCGTTGAAAATGTTTATGCCTAATATCGAGTTCAAGGAACTGTTGAATGTCAAACTGTCATCCCTACAGCTGATATCTTCGTCATAGAAGAAATAATTCAGGTTTAGCCACCATGGGTTTATGTTCTCCTGTATAGTGAGATTTGAGATGAAGTATTCTATGGTTATGTTATTTATTTTTGGACTTATGGAATTGTTCGTTGTCGATAAATTTAATCTCAGTTCAAGATAGCGATTTGGTGCTGAAGAGATTTTTGTGTTGTTTTGCTGCAAACTCCAATCGCTCCAAGTAATGTTGTCCATAGAAGTCCTTGTTTCAATGCTTATGTTTGTAACATTGCTTATGCTTCCTTCTAAAAGTATTTTCCCAAAAACAAATTGAGCATAGTTTGAATTGTCTGCCCTAAGGTCTATTGCTATCTCAAGATAGCCAAATTCAGAATAATTGTAGCAATCAGAACAATTTTCCAAGTTAAGCAATTCTATTGAGTTGTTTGATAGTGTTATGTTAGATCTTATTGCGTTTGAGAAATCATTTATACTTCTTAAAATCTTCATTCCAAAGAAAGGCGGCCTGTTGGTATTGTTAACAGTAACATTCCAAGAAAACCATGTTGAATTGCCATAAGAGTCGTAAGCAAGAATTGTTATATTGTGCGTTCCATAATCGCAATAACCTGGAGAGTAGTTAAATACTGCATAGGTGTAGTTCCCAACAGAATATTTTTGTGTGGAGTTGAAAAGCGCATCATCAACACGCCATACAGCAGTTATCGAATCTCCATAGGACAAATCGCTATCATTTATAGTAACATTAAAGATTATGCTTTGGCCTTCGCTTGTTTCTGCATATAAAGGAAAATATTCAATTATTTTAGGATTGTGGTTCTGCCACAGTATTGTGAAATTTATCAACGCATAAGAAATGGATTTTCCATCGCTAACGCTTATATTCAAAGAATAAACCCCTACTTCTGAATCGAGTGGGGTGAAATTTATAAATCCAGATGAGTTCATGAAGAAGTTTGATATGTTTGAACCAATGAAGCTGTATGAAAAATTAAGGGTGTCATTGTCCTCATCGTATGCAGTTATTTGATAATCAAAGTTTATTCCAGCAGTAGCGTTTAGGTTTGAAACATTCAGGATTGGCGGGTTGTTTGGAGTTATTATTATGAAAGTGATGTTTTTCTCGGAAATTGCTATTGAATCAGAAGCATTGACATACAAAACATGAGTTCCTGTCTCATTGATTAGCGGAGTGAAATTTATTAAACCTGCTGGGCTCATGTAAAAACCTGTCATGTCTGTTGAATATTCAATAGTCAATTCATCTTCGTCATAATCTGTTATGTTGAGCAAATATGAAAAATTTTGCGAAGCGTTTGCTGTTATGGTGTCCTCGTTGATTTCAGGAGCGTGATTTTCTGTGAATGAGAAGTTTATTGAAACGCTGTCCTGCAGGCCATAGGAATCTATTACACTTATGTTTATCGAATAGTTCCCAACGATATTGCTGTAAGCAGTGAAATTGGATTTATAGTTCTTGGTAGAATTTATGTTTGTTATTGAAAATAATCCTCCGTAGGTTGAATTGATTGCAAAATCAAGATTGTCGCCTGGGCATAAAATGTCATTATCTTCTGCAGAGATTATTATAGAAAATGTTTTGTTTATTCTCGTATGCATGTCGGAGAGTTCCTCGAGAATCGGCGGTTCTGGAATGTTGATTACTTCAAACAAAAATGAAGAAGAGTTTGAAGCGTTGTAGACATCAGTTATTGTTATTGTTACAGAATGGTTCCCGACATCGCACTTTGTCAATGAAAAATTCATAATTCCTGTTGTCTTGTTTATGTTCAAACTTGGGAAATCCTCAATGCTTTCAACATAATAAGTTATTTCATCTCCGTTTTCATCAGATGCATTGACAGCATAATAAAAGGTTTCATTTGAATGCTTCGTGACATTTGGAGGAATCTCATTGAAATGTGGGTGTGAATTGTTTTTTATTTCAATGTAGATAATCTTTAAGTCAGAAGCGTTGTGGCTGTCTATTGCTGTAACATTGACATAATGCTCTCCTACGCTTGTGGGAGTGAAATTGATCATTCCAGTACTGCTTTCCATATAAAATTCAGGAAAATCATCCAAAGTCGTATAATTAAAAGTCAGGGTATCATAAGGCAGGTCATAATCAGTAAAGTTCAACATTCTGTTAACTCTTGAATAGGCAAAAACCGAAAAGTTATTGTAACCTATTATTGGGGGGTCGTTGACAAAAATAACTTCGAGCGTTATGTTGTTGCTTAGATTGTAAGCGCCGTAGCTGTCAAAAGCGTAGAATACTATTGTCCTGTTCCCAAACCAATGTATAACTGGGATAAAACTTACATTGCCCTGATTGATTTCTACTGAAACATTATAATCATTTTCTATTATAGAATAGTTGAAACTCAAATTGTCTTCGTTATTGCTGCAGTGCAAGTCAGAGTCGTTGAAGTAATCAAAAAGATTGAAAGCATTGGTAAGGTTGCTGCTCTCATTCCAAGAAAAATTGGGTATTTCTCCGATAAAATAAGGCGGCCTGTTAACATTCAGAACGCTTAAATTCCAAGAAAGATTTGCTGTCAAGTTGTAAGAATTTTTAACAATTAATGTGAGATTGTGCTCTCCAAAACTGCAAAAATCAGGAGCATATTCATAAGAACTCTCATTTGAAACAAGAGCATAGTCTAAATACCATGAATATGTTATATTGTTATCCGAATTTCTGTCAGTGACTGTTACATTAAAATTTTGGGTTGAATTTTCATACATTGAAAAATTCAGTTGTTCAGGATAGTGCGCTGTTATGTTAGGCCTGTCATAAACAATTATTGTTATCCATTTTGAGCCCAAGCAACTCTCGTTGTTCTTTGCCAAATACTGAACTATGTGCTCTCCGAAATCATCATCCTCTGGAAAGAATGTTATCAATCCTGTATCCTTGTTTATCGTTATGTTGAGCGTGTCGTTTACAGAGACATAGATGTCATAGTAAACTATTGGGTATCCAGAAGGATCAGAAACATCCATATTTTTTGAAAACAAAATTCCTTCGTAGCCGTATTGTTCAAAAGCATCGTTGATTACAGGCATTGTTGATTCGTTACAGGCATAGTTTTCTGCAAAATCTCTGTCGTCCAAAAAATTAAATTCCAAATAGTGCTTTCCAGAGGTTAGAACTAATAAGACAAGACTTCCTGAAGAACAACTCCAGTTCTCAAAAAAAATCTTTGCCCCTAAATAGCTCGTGTTTGTGTCAAAGCCATCGCAGTACAGCTTCAAGAGTTTTACATCGTATTCAAACAAGGTTCCATTAATTGCCCTTATTGTAAGATTTCCAATGCCATTTGTTGTAAAGTTGATAACCCATTCTCCAAAAACAACAGGGTTGGATTTCGGGTTTAAAACGCGAATCTTTTTAAAAGTTTGAGAACCATTTGAATTTTGGCTTTGTGCATGATTTGCATAGATGGAATATCCTGTGATTGAGTTCTTGTTTTTGAAAATGCTTGCGTTGAATGAAAAATCAGAATAATCTATGATCAATGAAAATGCAAATATTAGGAAAGTGATTGCAAACAGTGCCGTAATCCTGTGATGCATCTTGAATTCTGGCTTTTTAATCATCTTAATTTCCTCTTTTTTATCATTCTTTTCTTTAGCTTTCTTTGTTTCTGTTCAATTGTTCATAGAGCTTTATGATTATTGAATAGTATTTTTTCTTCAAGTTAAGAGGCAGTTTTGAATACAGACGCTTTAATTTTGAATACTTCGCTTCAGCGCTCTCTGTTTTGTTCTCCTTGAAATCGCTTTGAATATCTCTAATCAATTTCTTTATCTCTGAAACAAACTTTCTTCTTTTCATTTCCTCTTCCAAAAATTTTATCTCCTCTGCAATAATGGGAGTTAAAATATCTTCAACAAGCCCTCTCAACTCATTAACAGACGCTTCGTATTCCTTAATTCCCATCTTTTCGTTGCTGAAAATTTTGCTTTCAACCAAGCTTGAAAAATTTAAAATTCTCTGCTTTAAATCCTGTTTAAGCTCGCTCGCTGCCATTTCCTTCTCAAGTTCTTGAGTTGTGAATTCATAATTTATTTCAAGGGATTCTGAAATCAATTTTCTGAATATTGATTGTATCTCGCTGCAATTGAATATTCCCCTTATGAAATCAAGGATTAAATCGTTGCTTCTTAGATTAAGTTCTGATTTTAACAACACTTTCTCTGGTATAAGAGCCTCTTTTTGTTTCCTCAGTTTTTTTAAAACAAGGTATCCTGACGAAACAACTGCAATCATTGAGAGAGCTAATAAAAAAACAGCGTTTGAAATTCTCTTTTTAATCCTTCCTGGAATTTCAAGTCTTGAGCAGCTCTTATTGCAAACAACTCCACAATCAATTCCTTCTTCGCCAAAATCCTGAATTCCATTTGAGCAAGAAGGACAAGGTTTGCAAGGACCCCCACAATCAACCCCTGTCTCTCCCTGATCCTGAATTAGATTGTAGCAGGAAGGACAAGGTTTGCAAGGACCCCCACAATCAACCCATTCCTCATTCCCATTCTTAAGCAAATCAAAACATGTAGGAGTGTAATTGCAATACTCGAACTCCTTTGGCTTTCCAAGGTTTTCGTTTTGGCAGTTGTTAGCATCAATGCACTTCCTAACCCTTATCCCTGTTGCCAAACATAGCCCAAATTCTGTGCATTCCCACTTAGGCGTGCAGAGCATGCTTTGTTCTGAGGATCCTGTGCCTCCTCCTCCACCTACCTGCGATTGCTCAAGTTCCGGTCTTGGAACATGGATTACTGTTAGATAAACAACATTGCTCTCATTCGAAGCCCTGTAAGGATCGTATGCGTAAAAGATGACTGTTCTGTTTCCATACCACCAATTCTGAGGAATGAATGTAACGACATTTGATGGGGATATGTTTATCTGTATGTTTTGTACAGGAGAGTGCGTGTAATTTAAGACATCCCCGTCAGGGTCTACAAAATAATCATCCAAATCTATTCCTGAAACCATTGTATTTTCAAGCCATGTTTGGTTAGGAATTAAATTTACAAGAATTGGGGGCCTGTTTGTTATTGTGAATGTAGATGAGTTTTCAATTATGTTATAATAGTGGGTTGTAGCATTGCAAACAACAGCGTATTTAAAGTTTCCTGCTCTATAGAATGTCTTCTTAAACTCGTAAAGCTGAAGTTCTTGGTTAAAACTCATCCTCTCAGCATAAGAGTGATTTGTTTCATTTATCATAATGTCGCAATAAACATCGCTGAAATTTATTACTCTCCCAACTGAGTTTGTTAGATTAGCATAGAAACTCATCTCTTCTTTAACATAGACCTTTCTAAAATCAGATGTGTCTAAAAGTTTTAAATTCAGAGTTGCTCCTTCAGTAACATTATAAATTCCATTTAAGTATATTGCACTGAAGGTTACTGAATTTGAATCGTATGAAACCAAGGAACACAAAGGAGAGACGCATACTTGATTGTTCCTGAGGATTTTTGGAACATCAAAGCTCAAATTATAGAAAGTGACTGTTGCTGGTTTTCTCAGGCACTTCAAAGCGTCAATGTTTATGTTGAGATAGTTTTGGCCTATTAAAAGATAAGAATCAAGGTTTGCGCTGTCAAAATTTATTGTTTGCCCTGAAAAATTGACAACAACCTTGCCTGGAATTCCTATAACTGCATTGCTTATGTTGCCCCAAGAAGAAAATTTTGAAAAGTTCGTTGTGATGTTGTTTTTAAAATTATCCCAAACAGGGGGCTCGTCAATATTATTTATTGAAATGTAATAGTGCGTTGTTCCTGATTGAGAGCAAGGACCTTGGCATCTTGCCATGAAAAAGTAATTGCAGTTTCCTTCAGGAAGCAGTGATGTGTTTAAGATGCAGCTGTAAAACGAATCTCCATCGTAGTTATCCTGACAAAAATCATTGACAGCAGATATTCCATAACTAAACAAAACCCATTGAACATAGTGCGGGCCGTCAGGATTTGTTGCTATTACGCTCACATTAATCACTCCATTTAAAACATCCCACTCATTAGGATAAATGAAGTTTATTATTGACGGCTTTCCGATGCAGAGGTGAACCAAACCAGAGGTTACCCTGCCTGAAATTTTTGGAAGGCCTATCGTATAATAAACATAGATATTGAATATGTTTATTACTATTATAATTAAAATTGCAAAGAGCATTAAATTGTTTGATAGCCTCATTTTTTATTGAATCCCCTTTCATCGCTTTTATTGCCCTTTTTGTTTTTTGCATGATTTTCATTATTTACTTTATTTTCCTGATTTTTTATCAAGGAGAGGAATTCCTTGTCATACTTTAAAATCAAACTTCTGAGAGCTTCCCTTACAACTTCTGCCTGATTAGAAAAAACTCCTGCTTCAACAAGTTCATCAATCCTTTTCTTCAGTTCCCTGCCTATTCTTATATGAAGCAAAGTATCCATTATATATCATTTTGATATATTAATATATAAATCTTTTCTTTTTATGTAATAAATTAATAATTATAAATTTAAATGTATGTATCATATTAATATATTTTTGATATATAAATAGCTTTAAAAATAACCAAAGATTTTTCTGCTTACTTAATACTGCATTAAACTGAATTAAAGAATCGCTCTAAAATTATTTTAAATAGTGTTTTATAACAACAAAACTATCGTTGTATGTTCCTTTGAAAGCATTCTCTGGAATCTCTGCAATCAGCACTATCTCTTTTAATTCATTCGGTTTCAAGATAAAATCATTTTCAGAGAATGAAATCCAATCCTTAACAGAACCTTCTGCAGAAAGTTTTATCAGAACAGTCCTGCCAATGATGTTTGTTATATTGAAATTCGCTGTTATAGTAGAACCAGGAGGCCCTCCCCCAAGGTAAAAAGCGTCTGTCTGCGCATTTATGAATATTGTGTTTGAAGAACCTACTATTATTGATATCGGAACTCTCTTCTCAAATGAATTTTGGTTCAAATTTTTTTGCAAAGCGCACATGCCAATCAAAAAAACAAGGAGAAACAACACAATTATAGAAAATAATACAATAAGAAATTTTTGGTTTTTTTCAATAAAGAGTGAGAAACCATCACAGAGAGAGCGCATTCTCTTGTTAAACCTCATTTTGCACCTTTCTTCTATTTCCCTTTCTTCTATTACTTATTTTCTACTTCTTGGATAGAATTCTTTGCTGAAGATTTTCTCTTTAAGAAGAATAACCAAATAATATTGAGAACAATGAGCAGCAATAAAATCGCAATTATGAACTTATAATTGAAGGACTCTAATTTCTCTTTTGGAACCTCTACAATCTCAAGATTTCCTTTAAGAGTTTCTGTATTGTTGTTGTAGTAAGCATTCGCCTCAACATCATACAAACCTAACTCAAGGTTTGTTGCATCCAAAAATGAACTGATTGTTTTTGTTTCGAATGGTTTCAATAATTCAGAGCTAAATCTTATTGTTTGCACAATCTTATTGTCCTTTTTTATTAAAACTTCCAAATCAAAATTCACCTCAGTGTTCCACCTGTTTTCAATGGTTACGTTGAACTTGCTTATTAACCCATGATACGCCTTTCTTGTGAAATCAACTATCTTAATCTCTATGCTTCCAATCCTAAAATTAGCAAAGTTTGTCTCCTTTGACATGGAATCATAATAAACAATTGCCTTTGCTTTGTAAGTTGCTTTTTCAAGCCCTGTTGTTTCAAAATCTGCATCCAATGTTGCTGTTTCAAAGGTTTTTAATGAATAATAGGTTTTTGTTCTTACTTTTGAAATTGTTTTGTTTTCTAAGGTGAAGAATTCAATTTCAGCAAACATGAAATTTATTGTTTCTTCTCCAAAATTTGAAACATCAACATATGCTTTTGTTGTCTTATTTAATTCAGCATCATCAACCCTTAAACTTGTTTCAATGTATTTCCCTTTCTCAGGAACTCTTATTGTAATCCTGTCAATAACAGAAGCCCTTGCTCCTACTCCCTGAGTTGTAGGAGCTCTTATTTCCAAAGCGTTTAATCTTACAACATAAGTTCCTGGATTTAAACCTTTAGGAAGCTTGTATTTTACATAGAATGATTTTGCTTCTTTAGGACCTAAAACAACATTAACTTCGCTGAGTTCAAAATATTGGGAAAGTTCTCCTGTGACAAACAAGGAAGCGTTTATTTCAAAATCAAGAGTGTTGCTCACAGCATAATTTAATACAACCTCTTTATCAGGTTCATAGTAAACAAGAATGTCTGCTGGCGTTAATCCGATTGAAAAAACTTCATTGCAGCAAAAAACCAGAATGAAGAGTATTAAAAACAAAAAGCCGATGAAATTATTTTTTGTTAAAAATAATCCTTTTTTACTTTCTTTATTGCTTTTCATATTTTAAAATAAAGTGGAGTTTGTTTTTAAATCTTGCTAAAAGCATTCTCTAATAAAATTTTTATCATATTTTATTATATTTTTTTATTATTAAAATTTTGATATTAAGATTTATTTTAATATTAAGATTTTAATTTTATTGGTTCTTAAAACTGCGAAAGCAAAAATCTTTTTCTTTAAATGTTATCTGAAACTCTGAAAAAGAAAAAAATAAAAAGCAAAAAAATTTTTACGGCAGGGTGTGGAATGTCACTGTTGTGTGCTTATTTTCTCCTGGAGGAACTGTTGATGGAATGCTTACTTTTACAGCAGCATATATAGTATCGTTGCCATCAACCCAATTCAAACCGGTTCCGGTGCAAAGCACTACAGGATCTCCTGTTGCCAAAGTTTGATAGGTCGTATTTATTGTTCCGCAAGCATTCTGAGCTTCTGTAGCTGCATGCCCTCCAATCCAAGCACCAACTCCTGCATAGTTTCCAATCCAAGTTGTTGCATTATCAGAAGCATTAACGCTTATATTTGTATTTATGTTTCCTGTGTTATTTATAATAAAGTATGGATTTCCCCCATAACTGCTCAATGGCCTTTCGTTCCAATCAATCCCTGCGCTACTAGCACCATTACAGTTTGTTTCAGGAGCAGTTGCATTGCTTTCCATCGTGCATGTTGTTCCGTCTGTTGCATAGCCAGAGCCAAAGTCAATATTTGCAACTTGAACATTTATTGATTTTGTGCTTGCTATGGTAAGATTTGTTATTCCTGTTGAAGCAAATCCTGTTACTCCTAATCTTGAAATTCTTTGCAAGCTCAAAAATGTTCCGAAAACAGATATAGCCAAAGCCAAAACCAACAGCAAAGCTATTGTTCTATTAGAAACTTCTTTTGCCATTTTTTAACCTCCTTTTTCTTCCTTTACAATAGAAAGGCTTACCATTGCTTCTTTAAATCCATCGTTCGGTTTTGCTATTGTCATTGAAACAATTCCGTTATTGTTGTTTTTTTGTTGTTCTTTGTAGCTTACTTTATTCAGCGTTGAGATTGTTGTCCAAGTTCCAATAACTGAGAGAATTATTGTCAAAATAAGCAAAATTGCCAAAGTTGTTTTAGAAACATCTTCCATTTTTATCCTCTCCGCTCTTTTGTTTGCTTTTAGTTCTAATATAAAATAGAACATTTCTTTATAAATTTTACTATTTTTTAATTGTTAATATTGGTTTATTCTGATGAATTTTTAAGATATCTTTCAGAATTTTTTTTAAGAGCAGAACAAAAACAGGTGTTTGGGAATAGATTTATAAACAATGTAGGGATACCATATAAAAAAATTAATAAAGTTATTGGAATTTTTGTTATTCAAAAGAAAAACTGCTTTGGTGGTGGTTTTAATGGAAAAAGATGAAAATGGTGAAGAACTAAACATTAACTTTTCAAAACTTAATCCTTTCAAAAAGAGGAAGAATAAGAAAAGAACGAGCAGAGATGAAGCCACAGAAAAACATGGCAGAGAGAGAAATCATGAAAATGAAGAAAAAGAAGAATTAAATTTTGATTTAAGAAAAGTCAAGGGTTTCTTTTCCAAGCATTCAACATTAATTATAATTATTTTAATTATAATATTTACTCTTTACATAAGGTTGTTGCCTACAAAATTAGGAATAATGGACGACATTGCAAGGAACAATGTTTATTCCTACATAAAGCAAAACCTGAAAACGCAGATTGAACAGCAATTCCCTAATCTTCCTGAAGAGCAAAAGAATTCCTATGTTGAAAATAATTTCAATCATTTATTAAAGACTAACAATGAGCAAATAGAATTACAGGTAAAGCAGACATCTGATTACTTAAAAAAGGAATTCCAATACCAAATAGGAAATAAAACATATGTTTTCTTAGGAGATTTGGACTCGTATCATTGGCTCAGATATGCAAGAAATTTGTTGGAAAAAGGAATGTACGGAGACGAGATAAGAAATGGAAGACCTTATGATAATTTGATGGTTGCTCCTCTAGGAACCTATGCTTATCCTGCAATCCACCCATACATGATAGTTTTTGTTTACAAAATGCTTAAGCCATTTAATAACAGTTTGACCTTGATGCAGGCATCTTTCTATGTGCCTGTAATCCTGTCTTTAATAATAGCAGTATTTGCTTTTTTAATAGGCAACAGAATTGCTGGAAAATATGGTGGATTTTTATCATCGCTGCTCATAACAATCAATGCTTTTGTAATAAGGAGAACAGCAGGTTCTGATGACGATATTTACAACATCTTGTTCCCTGTCCTGATAATTTGGGCGTTTGTAGAGGCAGTTTATGCTAAGGACAGTAAGCAAAGAATAATATATTCTGCGCTAAGCGGTTTATTCACAGGATTATTTGCCCTTTCTTGGAATGGTTGGTGGTATCTATTTGACATTTTAGGAATTTCTTTTGTGCTATATTTTTTAACAATCATAGTCTATTTGGTTTTTGCAAAGAAAAAAAGCTTTTTAGGAATAATGACTTTTTTCAAGGAAAAAACAACAAAAAAATACCTGCTTGTCATTCTGATGTATTTAGCTTTTTCATTTGTTTTTGTGAGCGTTTTAAAAGGACCAAAATTTTACTTTAATGCTCCAATAGAAGCGCTGAAATCAAGAGAGCTAAAAGCAAGCGTTAAGCAGAAGACCTTATGGCCAAATATTTTCACAACAGTTGCTGAACTGAATGCAGGTAGATGGGATGATATTCTAAGCGCTATTAGCAATGGCTACAGCAACATGTTTGTGCAAAAAATGATTCTGTGCTTTTCATTCATAGGACTCTTGCTGATTGTATTTAACAAAAAAATAATAAAAATCAGTCAAGGTTCTGAAGAAAAGTTTAGTTTAATTCATAATTCATTAATGCCAATAATATTTTTTGTTTGGTATGCTGTTGCAATATATGCAAGTTTAGTTGGTATAAGATTTTTGGTTCTGTTGATGCCTGTTGCAACAATGATTTTGGGAATAGAATTAGGTTTATTGGTTGAGTTTTCTGGGAAAGAGTTGTCTAGGATTTTTGATTTAAAGAAAGATTATATTGTAAAGGTAGTTGTTTTCGCTTTCATACTTGCGTTGATGATAGTTCCTGTGAAAGCAGGAATAGAAGCAGGAAGGACTTTCATTCCGAGCATAAATAAAACATGGTATACTGCACTTACAAAGATAAATGAAAATGCTAGCACCAATGCAATAATAAATTCTTGGTGGGACTTTGGGCATTGGTTCAAGTATTTTGCTAACAGAAGCGTGACTGCTGACGGAGCAACTCAAAACTCTCCACAAACTTATTGGCTTGGAAGATTATTGGTTAGCGAGGATGAGGATGAAAGCATAGCAATTTTAAGAATGCTCGATTGCGGTTCAAACAATGCTTTTGAAGAAGTTGACAAAGAATTCAATGACACAGAGTTTTCTGTAAGCGTTGTAAGAAAGATAATAATGATGACTAAAGAAAACGCTTCGAATTATTTAAGAAACCTTGGTTTTAGTGATGAAAAAATTCTTAGAATATTAAATTACACTCATTGCGAACCTCCTGAAGACTATTTAATAACTAGTGAAGATATGATTGGCAAAGCAAATGTTTGGGCACATTTCGGGCTTTGGGATTTCAGAAGGGCAAAAATACTAAATGCTGTTAAAACAATGGGAAGAAATTCTGTTGATTATATGATTAACAATCTTAATTTAAGCCAAGAGGAAGCGAGAAGATACTACGACGAAGTTTCAATCCTTAGTTCAAAAGAAGAAGAAGCATGGGTTTCTCCATGGCCTGGCTTTATAACTGGTTTAACAACCTGCTCCTTTGCAAATGAAACAAAGCTTAACTGCGTCAACATGTTTCAAGGTCAATACCTGCCAAGCATTGTTGATTTGGAAAAGTTGGATGTTGTTATTCCAACAAACACCAAGAGCATTAAACCATTATCAGTTGTTTTTGCAACAAACGACGGCATAATAGAAAAAGAATTCAACAATTCTGAATTTCCATACACCCTTGTTGTTTTGCTGAACAAAGATCAACCCATGGCATTTTGGTGTTCAAAAGAAATTTCCAAGAGTTTATTCACAAGATTATATTTTATGGATGCTGTTGGTTTGAACCACTTCAAGCTTTATACCCATGAATCAGGGGTTTTTGGAACAAACATTTATGTTTGGAATGTTAGTTGGAAGCCAAAGGAAGTTGTTAGCAAAGGAGATTCAATAACCATTGATTATATTGGTTATTTTGAAAACGGAACTGTTTTTGATTCCTCAATAAAAAATTTTGAAAAACTTAATGTAACAAAGAACTCTGATTTCAAGGATTATTTATTCAGGAGCCCTCTTAAATTCAGCGTTGGAAGCGGGCAAGTGATTAAGGGATTGGAAAACCAAGTTTTAGGAATGAAAACAGGAGAACAAAAAAAAATTGTTGTAAAGCCTGAGGAAGGTTATAAAGAAGGGGAACTTGCAAATAAAACCTTGGTATTCAAGGTTAAGGTTTTAAGAATTGAATAAAAATAAAATTAAAAATAGAATGAAATTTAAAATAATAAAATAAGAAAGTAAAATAAATAAAATTTAGCTGTATAAGATTGATGATTAAAATCGTTTTTTATGTGCAATAGCAAAAAGATAAATATAATCTAAAGATAGGAAATAGTCAGATTAATAAGCATAAAAAAAAGTTTTTTAAGCAATTAAAAGAACAAAATGCTTTGAGTTACTTTATTTGTGTTTAAAATAAAAACAAGATAAAAGCCGGCATTTTTAGGGGTGATTTTTTGGGCAAAAAACTTGATTGGCAGGATTATGCTCTTATTTTTCTTTTGTTAATAATACTTGTTTATGAATTTCAGATTTTAAAGGACTTAAAACAACTTCCAGGCCCACTGTATGGTGGAGATGTTTACTATCATTTTGGAAATGTCCTGCACATTTACTATGGAGGTTCTGTTTTTAAGAGCAACCATTACTTGAATGAATGGCAGCACTATCCATGGTTGCTCTATGTTTTAATCTTTTTGTTCTCAAAAATATTTTTTATAAGCATACTAAAAGCAGCAATTCTGTTCCCGCTTGCGATTGTTGCCTTTTCAATCATTCTTTCTTATATTCTTGGAAGATTTTTGTTCAAAGACAAAACAATTGCGTTATTGTTTGCAATAAGTTATGCTTTAGGAATTCCAGCCAGCGTTCCAACATCATTTTTTAAATATGTTGTGATATTGTTACAACCAATAAGTTTTTATCTCATATTCAACAACCAACTGAAAAACAAGGCTGATTTCATAAATATAATTCTTGCAGGAATTTTTTTAGGCGTAAGCGGTTTAAGCCATGTTGCTGCTTTTTTGGGTATATCTTTGTTTTTAGTGTTATTGTTTTTATATGAAACCACAAATAACAAAAAAATCGAGTTTAAGAAATCAAAAAAAATGATTTCTTTAAGATTGTTTTTTAACACAGCGAAAAAATATTTAATTATCTTTTTGGTTGGAATTCCTATTGCGCTGCTTTATTGGGCTCCGCTAATCATTTATTATCACGGAAAAACCCTAAATCCGTGGCAAGAGTATATTTATTACAGTCCTTCAGGAAATTTAAGCATAATTTCTGATGCATTAAAGAACTATTTTTTTAATTTTCAAAATTTTTATCAATCTATAATTAGCTTGTTAGTTATTGCAGGGATATTATCTTTATTTGCTTTCAAGAGCGAAAGAAATTCATTAATAAAAATATTATTTTTGACAGGATTTTTAGGACTAATTCATCCTATAATAACACAACCATTAATAAAAACCTCTTTCGGTTATTTTGCATTTAATGTTAATTTCATTCTATTGAGAAGCATTCTTGCATTTTCAGGAGTATATTTAATATACAAGTTTAATAAGGAAATGATTTATAAAATTGGCGTTTTAATTTTTTCTTCTCTTTTGGTTGCAGGTGGATTTTTTATTGAAATAAACAATTTCAAGAAAGATAGGTGGTCAAAAATCGGCTTTAGTTATGATGACCTGACAAAAGCTCAATTTGAAATAGCTAATTTCATTATTCAAAACACAAACAAAGATGAGGTAATAATAACTCCTCATGGAGAAACATCTTTTGCAATAAATGCTCTAACAGGCAGAAAGGTTTTATTTTTAAGGAGAACTCATGCAAGCACTTTTGTTGATGCCAACAAGAGAGAAGCAGACGCTGCCATCATTTTGTACGGAAACAATGAATCTTTGAGAAGAAAACTGTTAAGCAAATATAATATAAAATACTTTTACTACGATTTTTATGCTCTGCAGAATATTTACGCTTGCCTTCAATACTGGGAGAATCTATCAGACGAAATGTATTCAGAGTATTCTTATAGTTGTTTAAGAACAAGCTTGGATTACAAAGATTATTTAGAACAAAACGGGATTGAAGTGAAAGAGGTTTATGCAAGGTTAAATGTCGCTGCTGAAGATGCTCCTAAGTTTAGAATCCTTGCTATCAAGCCTAATGAAATAAAATTGAATTTAAGCCAAATAAGAGCAGTGAGTTATCAAAACATAACATATTTTGGATTTTATAAAATAACATAAAATTATTATTTTTTAAGATTTTAATAAAAATATAAAAACGTGAAAAGGCGAAAAACAAAAGAACAAAAATAGAAAAAAATAAAAAAATAAAAAAAAGGAAAAATAAGGTGCTAAGATGCCTGCTAAGCTTAAAACAAAAAAATTTGATTTTACAATAGTAATTCCTGCTTGGAATGAAGAGGAAGTAATTGAAGAAACAATAAATGCAATAGAAAATTATTTTAAAAATAAGAATTTTGAATTGTTAATAGTTAATGATGGTTCTGCTGATAATACAAAAAAGATTGTTGAAAAATTAATGAGTAAATATTCTAATTTGAGATTGATAAATCACGAAAAAAACATGGGAATGGGTGCTGCTTTAAACACGGGTTTCAACAATGCTTCCTCAGAAATTATAGTGAACATGGATGCTGATTTAACCCACCCGCTTGACAAAATAGAAGAAATGGCAAATTTAATAAAGCAGGGCTATGATGTCGTAATTGGTTCAAGATACATTAAAGGAGGGGGTTATAGAGGAGTTCCTTTTTTTAGGAGAGTTATAAGCTTTATAGGAGGTTTTGTTATTTTTAGAATAATATTTCTTTCAAGAATAAGAGATATGACTTCTGGATTTAGGGCTTATAATAAAAGAATAATTAAGGAATTAAACCTACAGAGTAAAAGGTTTGAAACTCCTTTAGAAATAAGCGTTAAGATATTAAAGAAGGGTTTAAGGTTTAAGGAAATTCCAATAATACTTGATGTAAGGAAAAAAGGGGTTTCAAAATTCAACTACATTAAGGCATTAAAAACTTATGCGCCAACAATAATAAAATTGTTTTTTTACAGATGGTTTGGCAAGGATTGAGCAAAAGGGAATCATAATTAGAGTTGCTATAATGAGAACATGCATCATCTTGGGAACTAGACCTGAAATTATAAAAATGAGTCCTATTATTAGGGCTTGCAAAAAACAAAATATCGATTTTTATGTTGTTCACACAGGACAGCATTACAGTTATAATATGGATAAAATTTTTTTCAAAGAGCTAAAGCTTCCAGAAGCAGATTATAATTTAGAGGTTGGTTCTGGAACGCAAGCAGAACAAACAGCAAGGGCTCTTGAAAGAATAGAAAATGTTTTGTTGAAAGAAAGAACAGATGTTGTTTTGGTTGAAGGTGATACCAACACTGTTCTTGCAGGCGCTTTAGCAGCTTCAAAACTCCACATTAAAGTTGGGCATGTTGAAGCAGGTTTGAGAAGTTATTTTAGGTTTATGCCAGAAGAAATAAATAGAATTCTAACAGACCACTGCTCTGATTTCTTGTTTGCTCCGACAAAAAAGGCAAAGAAAATATTAGAGCAAGAAGGAATTAAAAGCAATGTTTTTGTTACTGGAAACACAATAGTTGATGCTGTTATCCAAAACTCAAGATTAGCAGAAAGATCAAGTATAATTAAAAAATTGGGATTAAAAAAAGATTTCTATGCTCTTTTGACTGCTCACAGATTTGAAAATGTTGATTTCAAGGAGAGATTGAAAGGAATAATTAAAGGTTTGGAAATGATAAACAAAGAGTTTGGTTTAAAAATTGTTTATCCAATACATCCAAGGACAAGGAAGAACCTTGAAAGGTTTAAAATAAAAATACCAGGGGGAATTGAACTAATAGAACCTGTTGGTTATATTGATTTTTTAAAGCTTGAAGAGAATGCTAAAATAGTATTAACTGATTCTGGAGGAGTTCAAGAAGAGAGTTGCGTTTTAAGAGTGCCCTGCGTTACTTTGAGAGAAAACACTGAAAGGCTGGAAACAATTGAGGTTGGAGCTAATATTCTCGCAGGAACTAATCCTAAGAAAATGCTAAAATCTGCAAGAACAATGCTTAAAAGAAAGAGAAATTGGAAGAATCCTTTTGGAGATGGAAAAGCAGCAGAAAGAATTATAAAAATTTTAAGTACAAAACTGAATAATTAAAATAATAAATATAATTAAAATAGATAAAAATAATAAAAATAAAAAAAGAACATAAAAAAAATAAAAATCAAATGAGATTATTGAGTTGGTTCTGTGCCTAACGGCCTATCAACTTCAGTTTCTACTTGTTCCAAATCTAACTTCAAACCTCCAATAAGATTTGAAAATAAATTATAAAGCACCCCTTGTATTAAACCGATTATAAAACCTGCTATTGGGGAAGCGATAAGATAAAAAATAAAAGTTAAAAGAATGGTTGCGGTATTAAGAGGTTTTTGATCATGACTCATTCCTTGAACTTCAAGAAATGAATCTACACCTTTCTCAGTAGAAGAAATTAAAGAAGCTGAAATTAAATAAGGAATTAGAAGGATAAGAACCGAACCAAAACTTATTGCAGCATAAATTTTTGCAAGAGAAAAAAACATTTATTTTCTTTACTCTTATAACAGTTATTTAAACACCTCCTTTTTTGTGTTGTTTTTAAGTTTTTAATTTTTGTTTTTAAAAATATTTTGTTTTTTAAATCTAAAAATCAATCAACAATCTTCCTAAAGATTAACTTTAAAATTATTTTGAAACCATTGAGCAATCTCTGACCCTTTTTAAGAGAGTATTCTGTGTATATTGTTCTTATAGGAGCTTCTTTGTACCTTAAATTACTTTCCTTTACTTCTCTGAAAAACTCTGAGGAAACCTCCATTCTGTTGGCAGTAATTTTTATCTTTGAAGCTGCTTCTCTTGAAAAAGCCCTAAAGCCTGATTGGGAATCGGTTGTTCTTATTCCGTAAAGCATAAAGGTTAAAATATTTAGAACAAAAATACCCAATCTTCTTATCTTTACAATCAATTTTTTGTGAGCAAACAATGGCTCATTTAAGAATCTTGAACCTACGACAAAATCAGCTTCTCCTCTTATTATTGGTTCTGTCATTTTTGGAATGTCATAAACAGAGTGCTGTCCATCAGCATCAAAGGTAACTATTATATCAGCGCCTAATTTTAAAGCAGCAGTTATTCCTGTGTTCAAAGCCCCTCCCAAGCCTCTATTTATCCTGTGCTTTAAAACAACAACATGCTCTCTCTTGGCAAGAGAATAAGTTTTATCTCTTGAACCATCATCAACCACAATTATATTATTGTAACCCTTTGATTTCAAACTTTTTAGAACTTTAGTTATTGATTTTTTCTCATTGTAAGCAGGCACTACAATAAAGATTCTTGGTTTTGTTTTTTTCATGCTCTTAATTCTTATTAGAAAATGATTTTTTATAAAACTTTCTAAAAAAACAAAAAGATTTAAAAACGCGTTAAAACACCTTAAAAAACAAAAGTTTTTTAAAATAAAAGCAAAATACTTTTTTGAAAATGAAAGTAAGTAAAGAATTGGCATCCTACAAGAGATTTGGAGCAAGGTATGGAAGGACTGTAAAGGAAAGGTTTGCAAAGGCAGAAGCAGGTTACAGAGTAAGGAGAACTTGCCCTTACTGCCATTACAAAAAAGTTAAGAGAATAGCTCCAGGTATTTGGCAGTGCCAAAAGTGCAAAGTAAAGTTTACTGCTGGCGCTTACTCTTTAAAGAGAGAAAAATAAACAAAATAATCAAATAAAATAATCCTACAATAAATTATTTTTTTAAAGCGGTGGGTTTTTATGGTAGAATATGTTTGTTTCAATTGCGGAAAAAAGATATCTGATCTTGAATTCAGGAGAAGAATAAGATGCCCTTATTGCGGCAGCAAGATTCTAATAAAAAAAAGGCAGATTTCAACCAAAGTCAAAGCAAGATGAAAAGGTTGCAATCCGAGCTCATAAGATGAATGTCACAAAAGAAGATGAGGAAAAGATTGAAAAACTGCAAATATTAGAGCAAAGCAGGCAAACTCTTAATGCTCAAAAGCAGAGTTTTCAGGCAAGAAAAATGGAGATTGAACTCGCGCTGAGCGAGCTTGAAAAGACAAACGAGGCCTACAAAATAATAGGAAACATAATGCTTCTTTCTGAGAAGGAAAAACTAAAAAAGGAACTTAAAGAAGAGAATGAACTCATTGAACTTAGAATAAAATCAATTGAAAAACAAGAAGAAAACATAACGCAAAAGATGAAAAATCTTCAGGACGAGATAATGAAAAAGTAACAAAAGTATTGAACAAAAACCTGTGAATGCCTGAATGAGTAATAAACAAATTAACAAACAACGCTGAGCTGGTGATGAAAAATGAACTCTGAACTTAAAAGGATAATAGAACTCCTTGAAGAGATGCTAAACGACACCACGATTCCAAAGAATGTAAAATCAGTAATAATAAACATGATAAAAACTCTAAAAGAAGAAAAGGATGTCTGCGTTGCAAGTTATAAAGCACTGAATATTCTAGAAGATCTAAACGATGATTCCAATGTTCAAAGCTACACAAGAACTCAGCTTTGGGACATTGCTTCAATGCTTGAAAAACTAACTTAACAAAATAAAAATATTTTAGATTGATGGTTAAAATTTATAGTATACTATAGCATGTTATATCCTGTTGTTTTACTGAAATTTTTATGAAATAAAAGTAAGTTGTCAAGCGTAATACAAAGACAAAGCAAGCAAAAAGCAAAGAAAAGGCATTAAAAATTCAGAGAGCATAAAAACAAGCACAAGTTTTTTAGACATAGAGATGTTTTATGGCCTAACAAAAACTTGAAATATGTGGTAAAAGAATAATTTTAAGAAAGTTAAAACTTTTTGATGTTGAGGATATCTGTAAGAATTTGAAGGATAAAGAGATGGTTAAATAGACTTTAAACATTTCTTGGCCATACAAAAAATAGGATGCAATAAAATGTATACAGAAAACGCATTTTAGAATTAAGAATAAGAAAGAATACTCTTTTGGCATTGTTTTAAAATCTGAAAACAAAGTTATTGGTTCTATGAGTTTGATGCAAGTCAATTATAAAAACAAAAATGCAGAAATAGCTATTGGCTTGGAAAGAATTATTGGAAGAAAGGTTTTACTACAGAAGCCGTTGCATTAATGCTTAAATTTGCTTTTGATAAATTAAAACTTCATAGGGTTTATGCTAATTTATTTGAGGAAAATATTTCATCAAAGAGAGTATTAGAAAAATGCGGTTTTAAATTAGAAGGTATAATCAGGGAGTGCAGGTACAGATATGGTAAATGGCACAATGAATTAAAATTTGGCATGTTAAGATTAGAATATAAAAAATTATATAGAAAACACGCTGTTTCATAAACCTTAACTCAGTTAACTCGGCAAAATCTTTTCAGGTTTGATGACCTTGCAATTTTATCTGCAATGTAATGCACATATTTGCATTATTCTAAGTGTTCAAATTCAATACCTTGTTCCTTGTTTTCCTTTTCAGTTTTTGTTTCAGAACTTTGAAAATCAGAAATCAATCTGTTGTTAATGTTCTTTGCCTCGTTTTTTATCTTCTTCAAAACTTATTTCCTCTTTCTTTTCCTTATCTAATTTTTTACTTTCTTCTTTTTCTTTTATTTCCTTTTCTTCTTTGCTTTCGCTTCTCTTTTTTGATCTTTTCTCATTTTTAGCAACATGCTTTTTTGTTGATTCTTCATTTTCTTTATTTTTAACTCTTTTTTTCTCTTTTGCTTCCTTGCCATTGCTTCCATTGCTGAATTTCACTATGCTTGAGGCTATGACTGTTGAGTTTGGAATTCTTATTACTTCCTGATTTTCTCCAATTAGTATTGTTTCCAACAAATCGATCTTTACAACCCTGCCTTTTATGTCTCCTATTTTAACAACATCCTTCAACTTTATCAGTTTTTTGTTCCTTATCAGCATTCCTGAGCTTATATTTGGCACAAAGTCCTTGAATGCAAGCACTGTTGAGATAAGGAATAAAAGAATTATTCCAATGATTATTATTGTTATTATACTTTTAATGATATTCAATTTGCTTAAAACCAAAATAATTGTTAGAAAATATATAACAAATGATATAAATAATGATATTGATTCTTCTGCAAGAAAGTCCTTGTTAAACCTCTTCTTTAGGAATTTGTTTAAATTAAAGTAGTGCAAGAGCTTTTTTAGAAAATAACCCGCAAGTTTTCCTATTATCAATCCTATAAAAAGCCCTATTAATGGGGAAAGATACCTTTCTGTAATTCTTAAAAAATAGCCCTGAGTAGCATTGACAGTGGTATTTATTAACTCTATGCTTATATTATTCATATTCTGATAGTTAAAATAATGGTTTATAAATCTTTAGTTTCAAAACAACAAAAGATTTTTATAAAAAGTTTAATAAACAAAAATTTAATATTAAAAATAAAAAATAATCAAGAAATAAGTAAGAGTAAGCAAGAGATTGCAAAAGGCAAAGAATTGATTAAAGCATTGCTTAAAGCGTTTGCAAAACATTTAAGCATTTGTTAGGAGGGCCTCTGATGGCTAGTTTAGAAGAACTAAAAGCATTGAAAGAGGAATTGAGCAAAACAAAATACAATAAAAGAACAGAACACGCGATTGGGCTGTTAAAGGCAAAGATAGCAAGAACAAAAAAAGAGCTTGAAAAAGCAAAATCATCAGGTGAAAAATTCGGTTTTTCAATAAAGAAAACAGGAGACGCAGCTGCTGTCCTGCTTGGATTCCCTTCTGTTGGAAAGTCAACCTTGCTCAACAAGATAACCAATGCAAACTCAAAAGTAGGAGATTATGACTTTACAACCTTGAACTGCGTTCCAGGAATTTTGGAATACAATAATGCAAAGATACAGATAATAGATATTCCTGGAATAATCTCAGGCGCTTCTTATGGAGCAGGAAGAGGCAGAGAGGTTTTGAGCATCATAAGGAGCTGCGATTTGATAATAGTTCTTATTGATTCAAAGAAACTTGAACAGTTAAACACAATACTTAAAGAACTAAAGGAAGCAGGAATAGTTGTCAATAAGAAAAAACCTGACATAAAGATTACAAAAAAACCTTACGGCGGGATAAGCATAGCTTCAACAGTTCCATTAAGCATAAACAAAAAAACGATTGAAGAGGTTCTAAAGGAGTTAAAGGTAATAAATGCTGATGTCCTCATAAGAGAGAACATTGATGTTGAGGACATAATAGACGCTGTTTATGCCAACAGGGTTTATCTTCCAATGATTGTTGTTATCAATAAATCAGATTTGCTGAGCCAAGAGGAACTTAATTCTGAGCAATTTAAGGAATTCATAAAAAAGAATGATGCATTGCTAATTTCTGCTGAAAAAAAGATAAACCTTGATGTTCTTAAAAACAAAATATTTGAAAAAACAAATCTCATAAGGGTTTACTTAAAAAAACAAGGGCAAAAACCTGATTTGAACGAACCAATAATACTAAAGAACAACAGCAACATAAGAGAACTCTGTCTTAAAATCCATTCTGGTTTTATTCAGAGATTTAGGTTTGCAAGGATATGGGGCTCTGCAAAATTTCCAGGACAAAAGGTTGGGCTTGATTATGTTTTAAAGGACAAGGACATTGTGCAGCTGCATTTAAAATAAGAAATAAAAAAATAAAAAACAAAAAAGAGAAAATAATTTAGCATATTCATTTTAGTTTAGCACATGATTGTATTCATTTTGACATATGTTTTCATGCATGTTTAATGCTGATTAATATATATTTTATAAATATTATATTTTAATTTGTGTTATTTAATTTATATTATTTAATTTATATTAGTTAATTTTTATCAAAAATTAAGAAAGCATGATTTGATTTTTAATGAGTTACTCTTGTTGTTTCAGGATTTTAAAAATGCCAAGCAAAGAAAAGCATTCGGAAAATAAAAATAAAGAGAAGAATGAAAATAAAGAAGAGAAAATTAAAGATAAGAGTAATGAAATTTATTTAGAACAAAACATGCTTGTAAAACAAGAAGAATGGTTTTCAAGAATTGAAAGCATAAAAAAATCTGTTTGCAATGAAATAAAGAACACAGGATATTTAGAAGAGAACAAGGCAATAGAAAAATTGAAAGAATGCATAGAAAATGCAGTAAAAAAAAGAGCAGATAAGAAGAACTCTGTGCTCTATTCTGGAGGAATTGACTCAACGATAATCGCTTGGACTTTAAAAAAATTAGACTTTGATTTTGTATGCTGCTCTGTTGGCATGAAGAACAGCCCTGATGTTGAGAAAGCAGTTGAATACTCTGAAAAACTTGGTTTTGAGATAAAAACAAGGATTGTAACAGAAAATGAACTGCTTGAAACAATCAGAGAAGTTGTAAAGATAATAAATTCTTATGACAAGATGAAGGTAGGAGTTGGAAGCGTTGCATTCTTGGCAACAAAGTTATCTCTGGCTCTTGGAATAAAGAATGTTTTCTCAGGATTAGGAGCAGAAGAATTATTTGCTGGTTACCAAAGGCATTTAAAAGCGCTTAATGAAAAAGTAGATGTAAATGAAGAGTGCTGGAATGGATTAAAAACAATGCATGAAAGGGACTTGACAAGGGACTTTAGGATTTCATCATGTTTAGGAATTAATCTAAGAACTCCTTTTTTGGATAAACAAGTGATAAGAACTGCAATGAGAATAAAACAAGAACTCAAAATAAGCATGAAAGAAAAGAAAATCATATTGAGAAAATTGGGGCTAAAGATTGGGCTGCCAGAAGAAATTTGTTTAAGGCCTAAAAAAGCAGCCCAATACGGCTCTTTATTTGAGAGCGCAATAATAAGAATGGCAAAGTCAAACGGTTATAAGAATGAAATTGAATTCTTAAAATCAATTTATGAAAAAAGCTTTTAACTCTTTACAACAATTTTCTCTTTAAAAAGCACAAGGCTTATTCCTGCCATTAAACTAAAAACAAAAGCATAATAGAAGGCAAAACTTGAATTAAAGGAGTAAATCGTTCCTGCAATAAAACTTGACAAGAATGCAATGATGCTTATTACAAAATAATAAATTCCAAAGTTAGTTGCTTTGAAATTTTTTGAAAGGTCTGATATCAAAGCTCTTTCATTTGAGTTTATCATTGCATTCGTAATTCCGAGCAAAACAAACAACATAACAAAAATTTTCGGTCCTGAAAGATTAGCAAAAAGGAGCATAACTATTGAAAAAGAAAAATAACCTAGAATTAATACATAGTGCTTTCTCTTCTTATCAGCAAACCTTCCAAAAGGAATTGCAAACAAAGCATAAACTAAATTAAAGAGCATGTAGTAAAGGATTGGAATTGTCTTCTTGTAAAAATCTTCTGCAAAATAATCTTGAACCCTCAATATGAAAAACATGTAATTTATGTTGCTGAAAGCAAATAATGCTGAGACAATGATAAAGTACTTTATGTTTGAAGGAATATTTTTAAAAGACAAACTTGGCTTTGAACCCTTCGGATTATTAACTCTAGGTTCTTTTACAAAAGCCAAAGGAACTAAAGCCAAAAAACCCAAAAGAGCAGAAATCAGTATTATCAACTTATAATTCAATTTCAGATACCAAAGCATTAAAAAAACAATCAGAGCCCCAACAAATGCTCCTCCGCTGTCAAAAAACCTGTGTATTGCAAAGTTCTTTCCTGTTTGTTTTTTTGAAGAATCAGCAATTATAGCGTCTCTTGGAGCGCTTCTCAAACCCTTGCCTATTCTCTCCAAGCTTGCAAATGAAAAAAGCAGGAATGGGGCTTTTGCAATTGAAATAAAAAACTTAAACAAGGATGAACTGAAATAACCCAGAAAAACAAAGAACTTCCTTGATTTAAGCTTGTCAGACCAGTAACCAGAGAACAGATCAAGCAATGAAGAGATTGAATCCCGAAGACCCCCTATGATTCCAATTATAAAAGGATTTGCTCCTGCTATGATTAGGAACATTGGAAGAATTGGCTCAATAATCTTGCTGCTTATATCGTTGAAAAAACTCGTTATTCCAAGAAGAAAAACATTCTTGTTAATGAGCATGTTGGCCATAGTAACATTCTTTTTCATAATGCTCTAACAAAAAAATGGTTTTGTTTTTAAATATTTCTAAAAACAAGCAAAAAAGTGCAAAAAAGTTCAAACAGCATAATCAAAACAAAAAACAAAAATTTATAAACAAGAAAATTCTTTCCATATAAATCGGGGGTGATCTCTTATGAAACTCACGCTTGCAGACCCAAAATACCTTAAGGAAAGCGTGTCAATAATATCAGACCTTGTAAGCGAGGCAAGTTTTAAGATAACGCCTGAATGCGTTGAACTTATAGCAATAGACCCTGCCAATGTAGCAATGGTCATTTTCAAGCTGTTCAGCAGCGTTTTCGTTGAATACGATGTCAAAAAAACAGAAACAATAGGAGTTAATCTCAACAACCTAAAGCAAGTTTTAAGAAGAGTTAAGCCCACAGAGCTTATAACCCTTGATGCAAGCGAGGACAAATTGAGGATAACCATACAGGGAACAACAAAGAAGATATTCTCAATACCTATAATTGATGTTGAGGAAAAGGAACAAAGGGTTCCTGAATTAGAATTTCCTTACACTGTAAAAACAGAATCTTCTCTGCTTGACGAAGCAATAGAGGATGCTGCTGTTTTTGCAGAAGCAGTAAGCTTCATTGTTGAGAAGGAAAAGTTTACAATAATGGCAGAAGGCGATTTAAACAAGGTTATTGTTGAAATAAAGCCAAGCGAAACAACAAGGATAATTGCTGATGGAAAAGCCAAATCCAAATATTCCATAGAATACCTTAAAAAGATGATTTCTGGAAGCAAGATAGCAGATGAAGTCACAATACAATTAAACACTGATTACCCATTAAAGCTTGAATACAAGGAAGTTGATAAAGTGCTTTTGAGCTTTATACTTGCTCCAAGGGTAGAAACAGATTAACATCTAAGCGTGGAGCCAGTGTAAATCTGGTAATAAAAGTGTTTTTCTATGCCTAAAATTATTATGCATTATAATTATTACCAGAATTATTATGTCTACACGCCTTTTGATGTAGGGTTTTTAATACAATTAATCTCAGATTTTTATTTTTTAAATTTTTAATATTGTTGAAAATTTAAAACTCGATAACACTTCCCAAACCAGCACTTATAAAATCCTGTTTAAAAATATCCTTGAAAATCTTCAGAGCAATCTCTCCAGAACAGTGTAATGGCGCAACCTTCTTGACTCCTAAGTTTTTAAGATCTTCAGCAATTTTTCTTATTTCTTGTTCTGATTTTTCAAACAAGTGAAACCCGCCAACCACTGCAAGAATATTGTCTTCAAGAATCTTTACGCTACTTGCAAGCTCCAACAAGCCCTGATGAGCGCATCCAGTTATTATAACAGCTCCTTTTGAGGTCATCACAATCATGGACTGCTCTTTTATCATAGTACCCATTGAGCCGGTAGTCGCAACATTGTTAAACAATGTTGAAAGTTTTTTTATTTCAACCAAAGACGCTCCTAAGTTTATTATTCTCTGCTTGAAATCCTGAGGAAAATCCTTTGTCAGAAAAACAGTAACATTATAATTTTCTCTTAAAAAATCAAACAATCCTCCATAATGGTCTTTGTGGTAGTGGCTTAAAAAAACAAAATTTATCTCTTCTGATTTCAAGTCAAGGTTAAGCATATTCCTTGAAAGAACATTAAAGTTCTGCCCTGCATCAAACAGAATACTTGCGCTTGAAATTTCAACAAGAGCTGAAAAACCATGATCTGGCAAGAGCTCCTTGTTCTTTAAATTCTGGTCCAAAAAATCATTGTAGATTACTTTAATCCTAAGTTCTGGAAGTTCTTTCTCCTCAAAATCTTTTTCTTCGTTCATAAAACAAAAAGGAATAATTAGAAACTTGCTTATAAAAGTTTTCAATATTTCTAAATTTTTATTTTTTATCAATTCTCATTATAAAATCTTTTTGCTTCAAATATAATGTAGTCGATTGAATTGTATAGGAAGCTTCTTCTCAAGCTATCTTCTAAACTCTCATCTATATCTATCAATCTTATCATTTTTGTCTTGTGCTCATCATCTTGGCAATCATGCAATCTTGCGTCTTGTTTCCTTCTTTCATCCATTACAAACAGATAGAGAAGCCCTGTGCCTTTTTTGTGCGGAACTGAAACAACGATATCTGGGAATGTGTCTAAAACAGGGCATAAAATTTCATAAGGAACTATGCTTATATCATCTTTTTGCTGATACATTTTATACATAAGATACCTATAAGAATCCTTTAAATTTTCAAATTCGTCTGAAATAGAAGAAAGCGAATTTAAAAGGGTTTCTTGATAATATTCTTCTCTTTCATTTTCTTTTTTAAGCTCCAAAGCTTTTTTATAATAGAGAGCTCCTGTCCCTATTACTCCTATTAGGCATATGGATGTTGCTGTCAGAATTACCTTTTTAGCATGTTCTTTGGTTTTTGAGAGAATTTCTTCTATGCTCTCCATAAATTCAAAAAAAAGAGCGCCTTCTTTTTAAATGTTTCTATTATATAGTAAAAATAATTTTAGCAGTTTTTCACATTATCATTTGAGCAACACTTATTGCTTTCAATTGTCAAAATCTCTGTCCCGCACAAACAACCGCAAGAAGGTATTGCAGACGAACTCTTTATCTCACCGCACTTAAACCAAGAACACTCTTCAGAATAAGGATTTATATCACAATTAAAACTTTTAACCCAGCAACAGTCGTTGTGTATTGCATAATAACCAATTTCTAAATCATCCTTATCTCCACAACTAAATCCTTTTAAATCATCCGTGGAAACTTTTATGTTAAGGTATGAACCTTTTGGGGTAACGCAAAACTTTGAACAAGCACAAGGAATTTTTAAAAATGAAAGTTTTGGATATTTATTAATAAGTTTGTCATAAAGCGCTTTTTGGTATTCTCCATAAGGATTGTTTTTAATGCTTTCACTTATGTTAGTCAAAGCCTCTTTTTCCTCTTTGTTTAGATTCTTAACATACTTGTAATCCAAACCATAAACCCTTGCATTAAGAGAAGAATACACTCTTTGTTCAACACCAAAGGTCTCATAAACTTTTTTAATGCAATCTTCTTCGCTTTTAAAATCAATTATTTTTTCACCTTCTAAAAAAGTAGTCCACCCATTTATGCTTTCTTCTTTTTCGCAAGATCTAAAAAAACAGGCATTTGCAGTGTCTCCTTCTATCTCAACCTTTTTTTTGTCGCATCCTGACAAAAAAATCAGCATTGCTAAAATTGATACTAAAAAAATTTTGTTTTTCATAAAAATCCCCTTTTAATTCTTTTTCTCAAGGTGTAGTTTGTACAACATTGATTTATACTCGTTATTGAATTTTGAAGAGACTAAAACATAAACATTACTGTCTTTTTTTGTTATATACATCGTATCGTAAACCTTGTCAAACTTGTATTCAATAAAGTTCTTGCAGTCATTACTTACTAATATTTTTGAAGGATTTGCTGAAACTCCTATCCAAAACACTTTATTGCTTGAATCATAGAGCAAACTCCTTGGATAACCTATTGTTCCAGAGCATACTTCTTTCTTGCTGTCCTTTGTCACAGAGTAAATCTTCCAGTTGTTATTGTTATCTTTTTCTGTCAGAGCATAAATAACTCCTGATTCAACATAAATGCTCATTATTTTTTCATCCAAACAATTAATCTTTGAATAGGTCGTCTTTTCTTCTAAGTTATCTAATGAATATATGCAATAGTTCTTTTTATTACTCTCTCCTTCTTCAACAACAAAGTAGTGTTTGTTAGAGTAATAATACTGCTTTATCTCCTTGTCAATTTTTTTAGAGTTTGAATATTTTAAGTTCCCAGAAACATATTCTGAAATATTGTTTAACACAGCAATGAATAATCTGTTCTGCAACGAAATTAAAGGCGTGTAATCAAACTTTATGTAGTTGATTGGATTAAAATTATTGTCAAAAGATAGAACAGCAAAATTATTTAAAGTTGCATCGCTGACAGAAAAGAAAACATTGTTGCTTGTGAATGCAATGCTCTTCAAAGCCAAAACCCCATCATAAAGAGAACCCTTGCTTCCAAGTTTTTCCTCCTTATCTGTTTCAACAGATGCCTTATTTTCTTTAACATTGTAAGGATACCTGTAAATCTTTTCTCCTGACAAAACATAAACAAAATTATCGCTTGCTGACAAACTCTTTATCTTGTAGTTCATACCTATTTCATTTATTTTTGTAATTTGTTCTTTTGAAGTAATGTTGTAAACAAGGATTTTATCATTATTACCATTATCTGCAACGACAAAAACAACATAATCATCGTCCTTGATTAAAGAGTGCAATACCAATGGTTTTTTGATATCTTCAAGTTCTTTAATAACATTGGTGTTTGAAACATAAACAAGTTTCTTAATATCTTTGTTTGCATCATCATCCTTGTTTATTATAAAAACTCCATTCTTGTCGTAATTAGCAGTTGAAACATCAATCGGGATGCTTATTTTATCATTTTTGACTTCTGTAAAATCAGCAGAGTTGCCATTAATAAGCGCTTCTTTTCTAAAGAAAACAACAGCGTAATCAGGTTTTGATAAGTCATTATTAGAGAGTTTTGCTGAGACAACAAAGTCCTTTGTTGCTGCCAAACCAACGAGCTGTTTCTTAATAGTAAGTTTCTTGCTTATCGAAAGAGTCTCCTTGTTAACAACATAGATGTATGAGTTATAATCACTAACATCAAACTTTTCATCAACAAGTAAAACAAACAGATTTTTTTCATCAACAACAACTTGAACTGGTTTTCTGTCAAACTGCAAGTATTTTATTTTAGGATTAGCAAAGTCGTTAACCACAGCAACCCTGTTGTTGTTTGTGTCTGCTATGTAAACAACATCAACATTCTTATCGTCTACTTTTTCAGAAGAAACAAAGATATCATTAGGAGAGTTAAGCAACAATTGGGCATTTTCTTCTTTAACAGAGAGTTTGTTATCAAATTCTTGGGTTTTTTCTGCTTTAATTTCAAAACTCTTAACATCAAATTCTGAACTTAAACCAAGATACAAATCATCAAAACAAGCAAACTTTTTATTTTGATCCTGCCAAACCCAAAGCACAACATCATATTCTTTATTAGATTGCGCTTCTGTTACTGTAAATGTTTTTGAGAATTCTTTACTATCATCCTCTTGAGTATACTCAAATATTCTGTAAGAGCCAGAAGTTGGGTCTTTGCCATGTTCTACAATAATAATTCTTGCTTTTCCTGTTAAGTAACCGCTAATTTCATATGTGCCTTTTTCTTTAATAAAAACTTTTTGTATAACCTGAGAATTCATTATTTGGTTTGAATCATAAGTTATTTTTAAACCATAACTCCCTGATTTTTTGCAATCAGAACTTGCTTCCACAGTTGGAACCTTTGGAACTATGACCCAATCCTTGGGAACCTTTTTGTTTTGATTGTTAAGATCTGTAAAATCCTCAACATCCTCAAAACCAGAATTTTTTATAAGGTTTGATGCTGCTTTTTTCTCTTCTTCTGAGATCTCAACACAACCCTTGCTTGAATCCCATTTATAATCCTTCTTGCAATCGCACCTGTAAACATTGTCCTTTAAAACGCAAACAAGTCCCTTGTCAGAATCGCAACTAACTCCATTAGAGCTTTGGCCGCAAAGTTCATTGTAATCAGCATATCTCTGCTCTTGTTTTCCATTATTATCGTAAGTTCCTTTTTTTGTTCTCAGGAGCAACAAATCATCAACCCAAAACTCGCAATTAGCGCTGAAATTAACTAAAATTCTCGTTCCTCCTTTTAGCAAGTCAGCATCAGTTATCGTTATGCTGACATCTTTGAACTCTGCGAAATCATCAGTTCCTGTTATTTCCTTAGAAGTTTTCTTCTCAACTTCTTTATTATTTTCTTTTTGTTTTATAAAATTGCCATTAACATCAACCAATCCTAAAACAACATTAACCTTGCAATCCTTTCCCTTGACAAATCCAGAAAGTCTCAAAACATCGTTTGGATAAAGATTGGTAATAACATACTGAGCCAAGTAACCATCCTTATTAATATGGGCAGATGAAGGAGTAAGTTTATAATTTTCATTATCAATTTCTGCTTTTGAACTCAACCAATAGGAAAGTTTTTCCTCAAAAGTAGGATTTCTCAATAAATTATCTGCTTTTGAATACTCTGTTTTCAAGAAATCAACGCTCTGCTCAACAACCCTTTTTAATTGTTCTAAAAGTTTTTGATTGTTCTCTAAATTCTCAACCTTTTTGAACTTGTCAGAACCAATTGCAGGACAATTCCCATCATTACTAACCTTATCATCAGTGAAAACCTCTTTTATCCTTCCTTTATCGTCAATATTAGCATAGAAACAAGTTTGATCTAACAAAGTACCATAAACTGTTGCTGAAAATCCCTGTTGTTGCTGTTGTTGAGTTGCTCTTGATATCAAATCAATTGCTGCTTGCTTCGCATCACAACTCTTTTTGCAAACTCCATAATTTTGTATTAATTCATGTTCTTTTTTGACAATGTCCTCATCTTTAATTTCATCCTCTTTCTTCCCTTCGCTAATCAACAACTCTTTAATATAATTCTTATAATTTTCATTCTCAACTTTCACGCTATCAATTTTTTCAGGAGGATTGCAACAAACCAAATCATTGCTGCAACCATAAGCACAGCAATGCAATCCCTCAACAACGCCGCAAGCCTTAAAGGCATCATTCTTTTTGCAGCAGAAAACATCACAACTTCCGCAATTCATTGGAATTTCAATTTCCTTGTTACTTGGAGTTTTAACCTTTTGATTAACAGATGCCAATCCCAAAGTGCCATCACAGCTCCCATCAACCTTTAAACCATTCTCCAAAATCTTTGTTCCCAAGAATTGCCTTTCAATGCAAAAACCACCTGCTTTTATGCAATCATTCTCTGTTTGAGGCTTTTCTGGTTTTAAAGCGCATGTCTTTTTAGCAATGTCTTCTTTTGCTGGTTCTGAAATCCAACACTTGCACAAGAATTTCCCAGCAAACTCTCCGCATTGAGCAATTCCGCAACCAGGATAACCAAATCTTATTGAAGCAACGCAATCAAGATACTCAAACTCTTTTGATTTTAAAGCTAAAGTCCATGGAGGAGCTTGCTTTGCATAGCACAATGGATCCTCACAATCAATTAAACCATCGCAATTATCATCCTTGTTGTTATTGCATATTTCAGCACTTCCCTTGATGCATATTCCATCATCAGTGCATTGTATGTTCTTATTCTTTTCAGGATCGTTGCTCTTATCAGCATCTTCATAATTGAACTCGCAAAACTTCTCTTCTTTTCCTTGAGAATCAGTTCTTTTTCCTATTTTAGGAGTAAAATAACACCTGAAAACCTCCTTTTGCTGATTCGGATTGTTTGGATCTGCAACCTTTGCATCTTCCATGTAATGAGAACAACACTCTTTAACCAACTCCTCTTCTTTTTTGCTTGGATCTGAAACTTGGGTGTTGTTTTTCTTGCAGGAATCAATTGTGAAAGTGTCAGAATAATAGCTTGCTCCTGAATAAACCCCCCATAAATAAACATTTTCAATAGGAATTTTAAGATTAGCAGGATTAACTATTTTTATTGAAAATTTCCCATTAAAAACTCCTTTCTCGTCAAAATCAGAACCCTTAATATTGACAAAGTCTCCAATTTTGTCATCAATTTCTTCTCCTTTAACATTATAGACCTTAAACTCACAATCTTTTTTGCCTAAGCATTCCAAAGCAACATCTTCATTATTTTTATTCTTAACAGCAGGAATTATAGGAATTGCATCATTGTCTAATTTTAATTTGCTCTCTATTATTAAAGGATATTCAATATCAGAATAAACTATTTTTGTATTAATAATAATTTTTAAAGCATATTTTCCTAACTTTAACTTTATCTTATCTGTCGCTTCTTGTATTGGCAATAGCGAGCATGTTATTGCTTCTGAGTTTTCCTTTTGAAGTTCAACCTTTACAACAATATCTTTTTCTTTAGTATTTTCTAAATTTTCAATATTATATTCGCAATTAAAACCAATTTTAAATTTTGTTTTTCCATTATCAGAAATTACATTTTTTATTTCTGCTTCCTCTTTATTTTTGCCATTCCCGCAATCAACAGAAACTTTATAACCTTCAAAACCTACTTCTGAAGTTGATTCTCCTTCTACATAAAGATTTACCTTTTTTGATTCTTGGTTATCAAAACTTATTTCAATAACATTATTATTTACAGGATAATTGGTATCTCCTGATTTTGATTCAAGAGTAAAACTGCAAGAAATGCCTTGTTTCTTTTCTTCTTTTTCTTCTTTCTCGCCTTCTTTTACGCATTTTCCATCACTGCACACCAAACCAGGACAACAAATTCTTATTCCCCCATTAGAATCAGCATTCTCTGTATTGCTATCAGCATTACAAGCATTGTCTTCAAGAATGCAACAAAATGCTTTTGTTTTAGCATTTCCAACTTTCATTCCCTCAATACACTTTGCATAATTTTCTCCTTTAGAAACAACTTTTCCTTGCTGTTTATCCCAATCATAATTGCAGTTTAAATAAACATTTCCAGAATTATCTTTAAAGATTTCTTTGCTTGTGTCTGTAGTTGCTTGATCTTGCCCAGAAACATAAGGAGAACATTTATTTTCTTTACTGCAAATATAATCAGCAACTCCTTTTAAATCTTTACTGCAACAATTAAATTTTTTGCACTCTCCAAAAGGATTAAACCTTGAATGACCTGCATCAATTTTACTACAACTCATGTCTTGAGTTTGCGTTTGAGTTGGAATTGGTGTTTGGGTTTGTGTTGGAGTGGGTTGTGTTTGTGAAGGAGAAGGTGATGGGGCACTACAAGGAGTACTTGAAATTGTGTAAGTTTTTGTGTCTTCAACAACATGTTTTTCTACACAACAATATTTATTTTCATCATCGGTAAGCGTTTCTCCGCAAAGACATTTTTTTTCTATCTTTTCATTCTCTTTACAAAGCGGATAACAAGTTCCATCTTTGCATTTGCCAGTTTGTACATCAAAACATTCTTTATTATTACAGCTTGATGCATCGCATGTATAATATCTAGTTATTGGCGGGTTACTTCCTGCTCCAGTAAATGTTAATATTGGACTGTAACAAGGTTTACATTTATATGTTATTACATTATTTCCAGAAGACCCTATGAAGTTACTTATGATGTTATAACTTTTAGAATCTGTTTTAGGGTCAAGAGCATTAACATAACTCATTGAAGGGTTTGACTCTGCATATATGTCTCCAGTTTTGATTTCTCCTCCGCACTTTTCTTCTGGTTTATTACAAACACCTAACTTAGTTCCAACAATAATAAATAAAATTGTTATTATCACTAAAAAAAAGAGAATACTTTGTTTTTTTGCAATTTCTTTATTCTTTTTTTTCATAATAAACCTCCGTTGGAAGTTCAAAACAAATTAAAATTTACTGGATTATTTGTTTGTGCTTTACTGTAAAAATAAAGTAGTATGGTTCTTTTGTTTTATACTGCGTCTTAATCTGCCAAAAAGTTGTTAAAGGATCGTATATTTCATAATCTGTTTCTAAGCGCCTGTCCCATGTTATAAAATTAAGTGAGAATTTCGGTTTAACAGCTAATCTTGGACTCATTGATCTTGTTAATTCCTTGTCCTCGCTTGCATCAGCAAGGTAAATTGCATTCAAAGCCCTTTCTGCTTCATCATGAACATCTTTTAAGTTTAATGGAATTATTATTTGGAATTCTTCAATGTTCATAACTTTATCATCCTTTGTTATTTTTAAAGGATAGTTTAGTTTTACTAAAACATCAGCATCTCTTATCATTACATTCGGCTTTGGGGTTTTGAAATCAACCTCATAGCCAAATTCTTTCAATGGTTCAAAATCATTAATGCATTTTGGAAGTTCTTCATAAATGTATTTTGAGATATCATTTTCCCAAGAAGAAAGTGTTGCTAACCTGTAATAACCTGTTTCTAATGGAGAAATGTAAGCAGGATACTCACCATAGTAGTATAAATAAACAATTGGTTTTAACGGTTCAAACTCTTTTATTCCTTGAGGCAAATAGATATAACCTCCTCTTAAACCAAGATTTGTTAGGGCTCTTCTTGTTGTTACATCCAAGCAGCTCTCAACATAAGTTCTGACTGGATTCTCGCTTATCTTTTCAAAATTAATCTTTTCTGGCTTTATTGAGTTCAAATACCAAACAAATAAAATAGCTATTACAATCACTAATCCAAGAATTACAAAGAGCGAAATTTGCGCTTTTTTGCTTGTTTGCTTCATTATTTTTATTTAAAATAAATAACAATATTTAAATTTTTCTAAAATGGCATTCAAGCAGAAGAATAAAACAAAATATTTATATTGTAATAATTTATCTTTAAGAAAAGTGGTTTAATAAGGTGGTTTAATGAGCGTTATTTGGACTGAAAAATACAGGCCAAAAGATTTTTCAGAAATTATAGGGCAAGAAAGCATTGTTGCAAGGGTTAAAGCCCTTGTTGAATCAAAGAATATGCCTCACTTGTTATTTGTTGGTCCTGCTGGAACTGGAAAAACATCATTGGCAATGGTCGTTGCTAAAAAACTCTTTGGTGATTCTTGGAAAGAGAACTTTTTAGAGTTGAATGCTTCTGATGAGAGAGGAATAGATGTTATAAGAATTAAGGTTAAGGACTTTGCAAGAACAAAAGCAATAGGGAATGTTCCTTTTAAAATAATCTATTTGGATGAGAGCGATGCTCTAACAAGAGAAGCCCAACAGGCTTTGAGGAGAACAATGGAAAACTTCACAAAAACATGCAGGTTCATTTTAAGCGCTAATTACAGCACAAAGATTATTGAGCCAATACAATCAAGGTGCGCAATTTTTAGGTTTAAAAAACTAAGCAAGGAAGACATTTTTAATTTAATAGAAAGGATTGCAAAGAATGAAAAACTTGAGATTAGCGAGGAAGCAAAGAATGCATTGTACGAGATTAGTAATGGTGATTGCAGAAAACTTCAAAACTTGATGCAGAGCTGCGCAGCTCTCTCTAACAAAATAACTGAGAAGATAGTTTTTGAAGTTGCTTCTTATGCAAAGCCAAAGGAGCTAAAAGAAATAATAGAACTCTCAAAGAGCAACTTCATAAAAGCAAGGGACAAGCTTCTTGAAGTCATATATTCCCAAGGAATTTCAGGAGTTGATTTGATAAAGCAGTTTGAAAACATAATCTTGGGTTTGAACATTGACTCTAAAAAGAAGATGAAGATTATAGATAGGGCAGCAGAGATTGAATTCAGGATGAGCGAGGGCTCTGACGAGTTCTTGCAACTTGAAGCTCTGCTCAGTTACATTGCTCTTATTTTGAATAAATAAAAAAGAGGTGCTTATGCAAGGCGATCTTTCGCAGGACGATGAAATAATTCTTACATCGCAGATAATAAATAAGACCCTTGACAGGCTTAGGGGAGAACTGAAAAACAAGGAAGAGATTATTGAAAGATTGAAGCAGGAGAACGAATTCTTGAGCAAGGAGTTGTTGAATGAAAAAACAAAAACAAATCTTATGAGCAACAGCTTAGCAGATATCAGCGAAAAACTTCAAAGCAGAGAAGAAGAAGTTAAAGAATTAATTGAAAAATCAAAATTTTATGAGAAAAAAATTGAGGAGTTGAGCAACAAGATTGAAGAGTCAAAAAGGACTATAGAGCAGAAGGATTCTGAAATAAACAATTTGAAAAGGGTTTTTGAGGATTTCAAATTAAATGCTTTGAATTCAGGCGAAGAAAAGATAAGAGCTATTAGCAACGAGTTACTGAAAACAAAAGCAGAACTAATAGAAAAAGAAAAATTCTTTAAGGGCGTCGTGGAGCAAAAAGAAAAAAATGATTTCCTGCTAAAGAGTTTAGAAGAGCAAAACAACAAACTGAAGAAGGAATTGGAGGAAAGGGAAGAAGAGATTCAGGCGTTGAAGTCAAGGGTTTATGCGCTTTTAGAAGAGAATTCAAGTGAAGAAAACTTTAGCATTGAAGGATTGAAGAAGGAAAAATTATTGCTGAAGAGCACAATTGAGGACTTGAATGAGGAAGTAAAGATACTCAAAGAGAATTTTAATCTGAAAGAGCAGGAAGTGCAAAATTTAAAAGCAAGGAACGAGATTTTTTTAAAGGAAAGAGATGAGCTGAAAAAACTCAACGATGCTTTAAATCAAAAAATTTCTGAATTGAACAGGCAGTTAGGAATTTCAAATGAAGAACTCTTCAGAAAGCAGAGCATGCTCATTGAACTGCACAAGAATTTTGGAAATTTTGAATCAGAGCTTTTGAAGAAACAGGAAGCAGTGCAAAATCTGAGCGAAGAAATAAAGAAACTCAATGTCTTAGTAAGGATTAATGAAGAAACAATAAAAAAACTAAATGCTGAAATAAACGATTTAAAATTAAACAACAGCAAGTTGTTTGAAAAACTAAAGGAAAGAGAAAAGATAATATTTGATTATCAGGCAGAGATTTCAAGATTGAAAGCAAAAAATCTTGAGGAGATTGAGGATTTAAAGGAAAAACTGCAAAAGGACTATCTTGAAAAAGAATTGCTCTTCAATTCAAAAATAAAAGAACTTCAAGAAAGAAACAAAAAACTTGAAAACGAACTTGTAGAGAAGAACAGATTGTTGATGGACAGAGAAGCAGCAATAAAGGAATTCAAAGAGTTGGCGCTCAAGAGGTTTGGAATGAAAGATTTTGAATTTAAAAACGAGCGTTCAAAAATTGAAGAAACTTCAAATACAAATTCAAAAATTGAACAGCAAGGATTTGAAAGAGATAAATTCATTGCAAAAAATCTTTCTGAGCAAATTACAGCAGAGGAGAGAAAGAAGACAGAATTAAAAAACAAAAATGCCGCTAATGAAGGAGTTTTAGGGATTTTGATAAAACCTGATTTTGCAGAAACAGGAGTTGAATCAAAATCAGAGAATAAGGACTACCTTAGTTATGCAGGAGAGTTCAGCAAAGGCCAAATAATCATAACAAAGGACGAATTAAATAACATGATTGAGATTGCACTGCAGCATGGCGACTCGTTGCAGAGCATTCGCGAATCACTGCTAAATTCTGGTTACCAAAGAGAACTTGTAGAGGAAGCAATAGGTGAATTTAGCGAAAACAATAGTTAAAAGCAATCAATTAAAACTTAAAAAGAAATTTTGAATTTTTTAAATAAAACCTCAAAATAATTCAAAATAATTCTTATGATCTAAGCTCTCGCTGAATGTTTGTTCTACTAAAAAATTCATAAAATTTTTTTCTCTGAATCCCTTCTTTAAATGATGTCTTCCTCAGATATAACCAAGAAATCGCCTGAAGCCATTACAGCGCTGAAAGGCACGAGGAATCTTCCCTGCTTATCCTTTTCAAGCTCTAATCTTTCAGCATGAGGTGTCGGGTTCTTAAGAACGATGTGTATCAACTCTCCTGATTTTGCCTCAAAAACAATATCTCCAACTTCCCCAAACTTTTTTCCTGTTTTGCTAACAACCGTCTTTCCAAACAACTCCCTTGCAACTCTTTTATCATCAGCCATTTTTTCACCTTTATTCTTTGACTTTGTTTAATATCATATTTTTATTTATTTTATAATGATTAAGGTGCTGAATATTTAAAATTTGTGTTTTTTTAATTAAATCTGCTTTCTAACAGTCAATGTTGTTTCCTTAATGTTCCTGAAATCATATGTCAGGACTATGTTGACATTGGCATTGAAATCTGTTTCAGTATGGACCTCTTGAACACACTCTATAATCCTTTTTCCAGATGACAAGACCACAAATCCCTTTGTATCTCCTCCAATTAACCCTGTACATTTAAGCCCCTGCAACCCGGTGTCAATATCCACATAAACCTTATTCATTATTGTGTAAGGAGAAACGCTTGAATAGCACTTTGAACCCTTTTCAAAAACATCTCCATTTCCCTTTTGTTCTATTGTAAATGTAAATCTTGTCTTGTCAGAACCTGCTTGGTCCTGTTCAAAATTTGTTACTTGAATAGGAGCTCCTGAACTTGAAACCTGTTTTTTCTCTTTTACCTTGCAAACAGAAGCTGTTGTGTCTGATAAATCCTTTTTAATGCATATCTTTGAAAGTGCCTTTGTTGTGTAAGTGTAACAAACCTCTGCCCTTATTGGAAATTGCGTATCAGCCAAAACTTTTCCTCTATAATTCATTGTAGGAAATTGTATTTGAGTTGTTGTTCCAGGAACCTTTGATCCTGAAATCAGTTTAACGCCTTCCAAGTCCTCAGAAGGATTTCTAACTAAATCGCTTGATGAAATCCCAAAATCATTTGGATTTATTCCTGAAATCCTGACCTCTGCTTCTGATTTTGGTATTGTGTGTTCTCCATCATTCTTTAACTCTACTATTATGTTAAATGGTGAACTCCCTGAGTCAAAAACCTGAGATGGAGGCGCTCCTTCAATGAAATTAACCAACAGCCCGTTTGTTCCTCCTACAAAAGAAACTCCGCCTTCTGTTTTTCCTCCGCACCCAGAAAAAAATAAAAATCCTAATGCAAAGATTGCTGTCAAAATAATTGCGCTTTTCTCTTTCATCTTTCATCACCCTTTGTGTTTTTAATCAATTGTGTTTTTTATAAATTTTGAATTAAATAATTATTATATTTTCTCTTATTTTTAACTTGAATTTTTTAAACTTATTTTTTATAAATTTTCATTCAATCTCAAAAGATTAAACAACCTTGATTTTTATTATTTTTTATTTTTTATCATTGTTTTTTTGAATTTTTTAATTTTTCAATTTTGTTTTGCTCTTGCTTTTTGTTCTTATTTTTTTCTTCTTTATTTTAATAAATTTTACTTTCTTATTGTAAGAGTTTTTGTATCAGCATCCTTTTTATATCCGTAAGGGCCTATGTTTATGTTAAGTTGAGAATAGTAAGCAGACCCTGATTCTTCTAATCCTTCTAACCTGCAATAAATAGATGCTGTTCCTGAGGAATCTAAAATTACTGTTGGAGGGTCGCAGCTTAATTGCTTGTTAACCAAAGAAACGCTAACAGGGATTTCATTGGTATCCATATAAGTTACCTGAGTGCAACTGCTAACCTTGTCATTTTTTATTACTGTTCCACCACCTAAATTCTTTATTGTTATCTCAAAATAGGCGCTTCCAAATGTAGATTCTGTCTTTATAGAAGTTACTCCGACAGGAGCTCCTTGTCCTGAACTCAATGAAATCGTTTGCGGTTTGCAGACATCAGAAGAATCTATTGTTGGATCAGGATCAATGCAAACCTTTTCCGATGCCTTTGTTTCATAAGTGTAACAAACAATCATCTTGACAGGAATGTTTTCTAACAAATCTGTTCCTTCAGGAAGTTTTGGAGCAAAACTGCCTACCTTAACAACTTTTCTCTCTCCTTGAGGAAACCTGTTTGATTTTCCATTTAAATTTCCAATGTCAAAACTCTCTTGTATTGGAAGTATTTGCTTTTCAAAACCAACAAAGAAAACCTTTGGAGAGGTTGTTATTGCTCCTAAGTTTTGAGCATCTAATATTATTGGAAATGATTTTCCATCGTAGACAATGTCTGGTGGGCTTCCCTGCGCAAACTTTACAACAACCCCTTCTTTTCCAACATAGTAAGTGTTTGTTTTTGAATCAGGAGTTACGCAGCCAGAAATTATTGTTAAGACAAGAAGCATGAATAAAACATAACTTGCGCTTGTTCTTGCGCTTGTTTTAATTGCTTGCTTCATTTTAAATTTCTTTCTATGCATATTAGCACCAAAAAATCTTTCATTTATTAAATTTTTCTATTTTTCTATTTTAAAATGGTATTTTTGTTTTAAAACTTTTCTGCATTTAAAAAATTTCTTCTTTTATTTTTTGCTTTTTTAAATTGCACTAATCAAACAACTTGTAAATCAACACATTCTTTGTTTTTGAGTAAAAATAACCAAAATCAACTTTTACTGACAAGGAAGTTTTGTACGAGGGCTGTATGTCCAATGGTTTTGAATAGCAGGTAACATAGCCCTTGCCTTGCTTTAAAACAACCTTTTTAGGGGAGCATGTCAAGTCCTCGTGCCCTAATTTTGCGCTCACTTCTAAATAATCAACATCCTGAACTTTCAAAGGCAGGTTACTGCAAATCTTGTGATAAGAATCCTTCAAGGTTACAAAACCATCCCCTATGTTTTCAACGTAGATTGTAAACATGAGCTTTGACTGCTTTTCACTAACTGGAATCACTGATTGCTCAACCCTTCTAACTGCCACAGGAGATCCCTGAGAAGAAAATTGCAAAGGGGTTGGATTGCAATTCTCTGGTTTTGGATTGAAATGGTCTGGATTTACGCATATGCTTGTTTGCAGGAATGTTGAGTATTGATAACAAGCAATCATGTTAATCAGAAACTCTGACTGTGCCTTGCCCTCTAATTTTGGGGCTTTTGCTTGCACTATTTCATACTTTTTTTCTCCATAGATGCTTCTCCTATCCTTTTTTCCCTTCAATTCAAAATTTATTGTTCTCTTGTCAATGCTCAAGCCATAAATGTCTGAAAGCCCTATTGTTATTATGCCCTTCTCAACATTAAGCGCTCCTTTGTTTTCCAATTCAAAACCTACATGGAATGAAGAATCCTCAAATACAAAATCAGGAGGTGCATTCTTCATAAAATTGACCTCAGCCCCTTGGTTCCCTATATAAGGATTGAATATGCTTATTCCTGATTCAGAAACGCAACCGCTGATAAAGACAATCAATAAAATCAATACAATCAATAGCAATGAATTCGCTGAAACAAACCTTGCTTTTTCCTTTTTCAAAAAATCTTTTCTTGATTTAATCATTTTAAAACAAATTGTTAAACTTTGTTAAAATTTTTTTCATTTTTGTTCATTATTTTTAATTATTTCTTTATTATTCTTGATTTTTTACTTGATTTTTTATTGTTTGTTAAATTCCATTGCAAATCCTGTCCTTTATCAAAATTTATCTTTAAAATCTTTTACATTTATTTTTACTTATTTTACATTAATTTATTTTGTATTAAGTCAATATTACGGACAACTCTCGGGTTTTGGTTTTGTGCAAACATCAAAAGCATCCTTGCCCTTGCAGTCAGGATTAATCATTTTTAAAGTTACGCTGTTCTTATCAAAATAGTTTATTGGATTCACCCTTGAACCGTCTTCAAAAACCTCAAAATGCAGGTGAACATCAGTAGAGTATCCTGAGGAACCCATGGTTGCAATAATCTGCCCTTTAGAAACATCATCTCCTTTGCTGACTTTTATGCTTCCGCTTTTCAAATGAGCATAGAGCGTTTTAACATTTTTTCCATTAACATTTCCATGATTTATTATAACATAGTTTCCATAACTCTGCCCATTGCAGGAACAACATGCCTCGTTTCCATTTATGCACTTGCATTCAGGACAGCCGTCAACAACTGTTTCAACACTTCCATCAGAAACAGCAAAGATGTCTGCCTTATAGCTTTCATCTCCATCTGCTTCTATGTCAAAACCATGATGAAAATCAGAACTATAACCCCAACCAATGCCATAACAATTGTAAATTGAATACTCTCCATTATACTTTCCAGCAGGCCAACTCCACTCAGAACTTGCAGTTTTTGTTCCTTCACTAGAAGTTGTAGTTCCATCATTAGAAGTTGTTGTTGAATCTGAAGTTTTCCCTGTATGTTGCTCAAGCTGCTGTTCAAGCTGCTCCTTTGTTTTGTAAATGTTTATTGTTGTTGACTTCGATATTCTGTATTCGTACTCAGAAACAACTTTTATTGAAGGCATCCATAGAGGATGCTCTGTAAAATCCTTCTTGTTGAATTGCAAACTGCAAACAAAGTTTCTCAACAGATGAACAGGCGGCTCTTCTGATTTTGTTGAACTTATAACATAATGGTCTCCGCTCTTTACAAAAGGGCATGCTTGATCATCATAATTTGTTATTTCAACCCCCTCTGGTAGAAATATTTCTATGTTCTTTATCTTTGTAATAAAGCCGTTGAACCCATACCATTGGTTTGTAAGAGCAATGTAAAGTTCTGTTGTTTTCTCATCTTCTGATAATGCAATAATCTTTTGAGGGGTTGCTATTCCAAGATTTATTGGGCCGTCATTGAACTTTGCAATTCCTTCAACATTGATTCCAAAAACAGAGTACATAAAATCAGGACCAAAAATTTGGTATAAACTATCTCTTATTTCTCTCTTCATTATGTACATTTTTAACTCTGATTCTGTTGTGAAGTCAAAGACAACGCTGACATTCAATTCGTTAATAAAATCATCATTATCCCTTATTCTACCATTGCAGGTTATTATTCTTTGATTGTTGCTTAAATCAGAAAAAGGAATTTCATTTGGCGTAGGCGTTAACTCTTTTTTGTCAATAGAACACTCAACCTTCAATTTTTTTTCAGGGTAAATGTCAAGGTTAACTCCCTCAATTACAGATGAAAATGAGATATCGTCTCCAACAACATATTTTTTCTCAACAAACGGCTTTGGTTCGTAAAGATTAATTCCTATCTTTGGACCCTCTGCTTCTCCTTCAGGGCACTCTCCCATCGCGCAATTTATCCTTTCATTAATCATCTCTTGGCTCTTCTTAAGTCTATCAACCCATTCAGCACTCAATTCTTTAAATCCTCTGCTTGTTCTTGTTTGAAAAGAAGCTCCGTAAATCTCTTTTTGCCCAACAGGGCCTCCCTTAAAAAAGATTGCGAGCTCTCTTGGAAGCAAAGTGGTAATAAATGGCAGGTAATAAGGAGCAAGCAAGAACAATATCCCAAAAACCAAAAGCCAAATGAACCTTGTTCTTCTTTTTTCAGGATTTCCAAGACTTATTAAGACAATAAGCACAACGATGACTGCAGTGAAAATTCCTAATATGTTGAACCTCAAAATCCCAATCCAATACAATACTGCCAATATTCCTGCAATCAGCGATACTTCAAGCAATAATTTGCTGTCTATCTTATGGACTAAATCAGAGGTGTGCGTGTCATGAATCAGATTTCTTGGTTTTTTGTCATCAGATTTTTCAGACCTATTCTTCTTACTGAAAACTGAGCTGAAAAAACCTTTTATTTTCTCTCCAAAATTCTTTAATGTTGAAGAAATGCTGTTTGTAAAATTTGCAAACAAGTTTGTTTTTTCTTCATTGCCTCCTCCCTTTTCTCCAGTCATTAAATCTAACACCTCTTTTTTCATTCGGTTTATGCAGTCTGTTTATTTTTACAAAATAATAAAAAGGGTTAAAAAAGAAATTATGATTCAATATAAACCTTCAATTCTGTGATGTCAAGTATCTTTTCAGGTTCTATCTTCAGAGAGTTCAGGTTTTTGTAGATATAATTCTTGTCTATTGTTCTGTTGAAAATCAGATCCGAAGTTGTCAGTCCCATGACATAGCCATTGATGTAAATCTTCGCTTCTTTTTCAGAAGCGTCAGCGAACCTCATTCTTAGAACAACCTTTTTGCTCTCGTTTATTATTTTTTTATACTCGTCTTCAGGCACTTGGAAGTAGTATGTCGGATTTGTTATCTCCTTAAAAACAGGCTCTAATCTAAGTTGGTATATCAAGTAGTCGCCATTCTCTATCTCAAAATAAATGGTGTTCTGTCCTGAAATCAAATAGTATGCTGGAAAATCAAAAACCATTGCTGAGCCGCAATCAGGGGTGAAGTAACTAAGTTCGTAGCCATTCAGGTTTATTTTTACTTTTCCTGTTTCCCTTGAGTAGCAATCAATGAAAAATTTTAATCTCATGCTTTCCAAACTTTGGTATTCTGAAGGAACAATTTGAAATGTTTGGGTGCTCTTTACTCTGGTCAAATCTGTTTTATAGCCTAATATCCTAATATCCTTCAAATCATAGTAATTCTTTGAAAACAAAGACGGCTTTGAAACAGAAAATTCAAGAGTGTTTTCTTCTCCTAACAAATCCTGATCAAGAACGATTGGCTCTGGGTTTTGAGTTTTTATTTCAGAATTGAATATTTCAACTCCGTTGAGTTTTATTATTAACCTCCCCTTCATTGATTCTGCATTGAAACTCAAAATCACATTCTTTATCGTTTTCAAATCCTCAATCTTGAAAACAAATGACTTTTTGTCTTGAGAAAAAAATGTTGCTCCTATATAAAATGGATTTATTCTCTTTATGGTGACTGACTGCGTTATTGAATAAACCCTTACATCGTTCAGGTTGTGCCCTTCAGAATACTTCTCTGTTATTGTTTTTGGCATTATTCTTCCAGGGTTTTCCAAGAGCAGAACATATTCTCCTTCTACTGGATTCTCTGATTTGGACTCGTTTTTGCTTGTTTGGTTAAGCAATTCCCTCCTTGCTTCAGGTGGGATTAGCAGAACATAAAAGAATATTAAAACAGCGATTGCTATTATCAAACCTCCTGCATAACTAGCGCTTATGGTCTGGGCTTTTTTTCTCATATTACCACCTGCAGATTGATTTTTTGTGATTTTTTTTGAATTAAAGCTAATTGCTATAATTTTTAAAACAAACAAATTCAATCTATTTTAATGCTTTATTTGTTTTATTAATTCTAATATTTTTAATGTTTTATATTTTACTATAGTTTAATGAATAATTTTAAATAAGTATATATGTTTTTCTGTTTTTGAAATGAGAATACTAAGCAAAAATTTGAAAAAAGGAACTGTTGGATTGTTGGTTGAAAATTATGATGACTTGTGGTATCTATCGCAGATTGTAATGAAAGGAGATTTGGTCAGTGGAAGCTCCAGCAGGAAAATAGAAAAGGGTAACGATAAGGTAAGAACAAAGATTTTAGTCAAGATTGAGGTTGAAAAAACAGGTTTTCAGAGATACTCAAAGGACCTCAGGATTTCTGGCAAGATTTTGGAATGCAACGATGAGGATGTTCCAAAAGGCAGTTACCACAGTTTAACAATAACTCCTAGAACAAAGATAACTCTTTTCAAGAATAAGATTTCTAATTATGTTTTAGATATTCTCAAAGAGGCCTCAAAGCCTGAATACAAATTTTTGATATGCATTTTTGACAGAGAAGAAGCGTTGTTTGCTGTAATAAACAAACAGGGCTACAAGGTGCTGTCAAACATAAAAGGAATTGTTGACAAGAAGTATGCTGTCAATAGAAGCAATGAAAAAACGAGCGACTTTTATGAAGAGATAAACAAAAATTTGGAGGATTACGACAGAATGTACAACCCTTCTTCAATAATAATAGCAAGCCCTGGGTTTTGGAGCGAATACCTAACAAAAAAATTAAAGGAAAGCATTGAGAAAAAAAGCATAATAAGCAGCTGCGCCTATGTTGACGAAAGTTCTATAAATGAAATAATGAAAAGGCCTGAAATAAAACAGGCGTTAAAGCAGAGCAGGATTGCAGAGGAAACTCAAATTGTTGAGGAGGTTTTGGCTGAAATATCAAAAGACGGATTAGCAGTTTATGGTTTTGAAGAAGTTGAAAAAGCTGTTGATTATGGGGCTGTAAAGTCCTTGCTAATTTTGGATTCCAAGATGCAGGAGATAAGCAACAACGAGAAACTTGCTTCAATACTTAACAAAACAGAGGATTTTGGCGGAAAAATAATCATAATTGACTCTGAATTTGAGCCAGGAAAAAAACTCAAGGGGCTTGGAGGAATTGCTGCTTTAACGAGATTCAAGGTTTCTTAAGAGTAAAAAAATTTGTCAAAAAACAAGGTAAATTACTATCAATTAGTTACAATTTTTTGAGTTTTTGATTAAAAAAGGGTTTGCAAAAAGCAAGATTTAAATATATGTTCTTATTAATCAGTAAAGTAAACGGGTAAATAAACAACTGAGTAAGCACTAAACTTTGTAATTCAATAAAGGTTACGAGAGAGATTAATAACAGAATAAGAGTAAAAAAAGGAAGAATGAATAATAAAAACAGAATAAAATTTTAAAATAAAAATTTGTGGTTTTTGTTTTTTCCACAAAAAATCACGATTTATAAAAAATAAAAAAGCGCGGAGGGTCTAAAAATGATAGTTAAAGACGAATTTCTGAACAGGTTAAGACACTTTTTCTCACTAAACTTATACGAAGTCAAGATTTGGACAGCACTGTTGTCAAGAGGGGTTGCAACCGCAGGAGAACTTTCTGACATTGCAAATGTGCCAAGATCAAGAAGTTATGATGTTCTAGAAAGCCTTGAAAAAAAGGGTTTTGTGGTGATGAAGTTTGGAAAACCAATAAAGTACATCGCTGTAAAACCAGAGGAAGTCATTGAAAGAGTAAAGAAGTACATGAAAGAGGAGTCAGAGAACAGGATAAAGAAATTAGATGAGGTTGGAAAGACAGAGATTATTGATGAACTAAAGAACCTGCACAAGCAGGGAATCGAACTTGTTGAGCCTACTGATTTGTCAGGAAGTTTGAGAGGAAGGCACAATTTATACAACCACATGGAAACTATGATTAAGAATGCTGAAAAAACAGTCACTATAATCACAACTGCAGATGGCTTGATAAGAAAGGTTGAAGGATTAAAGCCGGTTCTTGAGTCAGTAAAAAAGAGGGGTGTTAAAATAAGAATTGCTGCTCCTATAACAAAAGAGAACATGAAAGCTGTTGAGGACTTAAAGAATATTGCTGAGATAAGAAATGCAAAACTAAAGGCAAGGTTCATAGTAATTGACGGAAAGGAAATGATGTTTATGGTTATGGACGACAAAGAAGTCCATCCAACATACGATATCGGAATTTGGGTTAACACTCCATTCTTTGCTTCTGCATTAGAGGAAATGTTTGAACTTGCATGGAAGGAAATGAAGCCTGTTGTTAAGGAAACAGCGAAAACAAAATAAATATTAAAAATAAAAAATCAGAAAAAATTAGAAGCCAAAAATAAGACCAGTCAACAAAATTTGTTTTTAAAAATATTTTTTGCATTCATTTTCGTATACTTCTTTAAATCTTTAATTTATTCTCTTTAAACAGTCTTAAAAATCTCAAAATAAATCCAAAAAAGTTTATAAGAAAAAACTAAAATCAAAATAAAAAAGATTAATGAAGATAAGATTAAAAATTATTACCTCTTTAAGCGTTCGTGAATTTTATGATATGCTTTCATAACATCATCATAAACTTCTTTCTTTTCTTTTTTACTCAAAGAATTGTCATAAAGTTCTTTTATTTTTTTGTATGATTTAAGCGCTTCATTAAGTTTTCCCTGCTCAACAAGATTTTCTGTTTCCTTAATTAATTCTTTAACTCTCTTAAGTTTGTTCTTGCTGAAAAAGATTAGTCTCAGCAATAAAAACAAGTTTAGCATAGCCAATAAAATTATCAGGAAATAATAAGCGTTCATTCTATTCACCTCGTAAACCCCTCTTTTGTTTTTTATTAGATTAACATTGTTTTCGTATACTTTGCCTTGGCAATTAACCGCAATTCTCAAATTCAAAAATTTTTCATTTTCTAAACCAGATAAATCTAAGAACATTTTTAAGTTTTCTGTTTTGTTTGGATAAATTTTTATTGCAGCGCTCTTGAAACTACTGATTATTCTTGAATCGTTAATGATGAAAACCTCTGCAAAAACATCCAATGGTTTATTCCAATTCAGCCCTAAATCAAAACTAAGAGTTCTTACGCTTCCTGTTTCATTGCCAATATTAATGTTTTTTAAAATTATTTCTGGAGTTCCAATTGTAAAGTTCTTTTCCAACTCATTCAAGTTTGGAGAATAAGTTTTAATAAAAACAGAGTATTCTCCTATTGAAGGCAAAACTTCTTCCAACCTTTCCTTAATGACAAGCTCTGCATTTGGTTGTAAAACAAAAGTTTTATTCAAAAATCCAACCTGTTTTTCAAAATCATAAAAATAAACCTCTGAAAAACCGCTTATCTCTTTGTCAGCGCTGTTTTTTAATTTTAGAACAAGGTAATTTTTATATAAAAAAAACTCTTGAGTTAAGGTTTCTTGCTCTTTAAAAAAAACCTTGTAATCAAAGTTCAAGGTTAGAGCGCTTCCAATTGTTCCTGAAGTTTCATAGCTTGAAAAAAGAACTCTTAAGATGTGCTCTCCAAAATCAATTTTTTCAGGCAGAGAAATTTTTAAACTGAGAGTTTCATAAGAAAATGGTTTTATTAAAAGCTGATTCTTTTCTAAAACAGCATAGTCCTTTAAATCTCCAATCATAGAAACAGAAACATTCAATGTTGAGTTTATGTTGTTGTAAACTCTGATGCTAACAGTGTCATTAAAAAAAGGAACAAAATCAGCATTCTTGAAAGCAGGAGCAATTGCAAAACCGATTCCAAAAACAATTTTTGACTGAAACAAAAAAAACATGATTGTTGAAATAAAAATAAATAATAAAGAAGAAATTTCTGATTTTGATTTTAAATCATTAGAGTTTCTCTTTTCCTTTAAAAAAAACATGATCATTTTCAATTGATTTTATTTGTTCTTACTCTTTTTATTCTTTCTTAAAATAATTTTTTGATTTAAATTTAATTTGAATTTAATTTAATGCATCTTTTATTTTTTCTCGTTTTTATTCTTTTTTTAACTACTCTTTAAACCTTGTTGTTTTTAAGTATTGCTAACCTCTATTATTGAGCTCCTATAACCAGCGCCTTCTTGAGCAGGAACTTTGACATAAATATCGATCCTTGCAGAGTTGTTTCCAAACTTGTAATTTAAATTTCTAATAATGCTTTGGGGTTCTTGAGCAAAGTAAGCCCAATCAACCTGAGAGGATTCATAATCAAAGGACAAAACTCCTTGATAAATTCCTGCCTTAAACTTAAAGTATTCTGTTCCTAAACCAACTGATTGCCACAGAGGAGTTGCATTAATGCTAATATTAACTTCATAGTTTCCATAATTCCTAACAACAAATGGTTCAGGATTATCATCAGTAGTATCATTCTCCTGATTATTGGAAAGAGTGTAAAACTCTGTTGCATTGCTTATCAAAGTAATATTCAAAATTGGTTCTATGCTAAAATTCCAAACATCAGAAAACTCTCCATAATCTTGGCTGTCAAATGCTCTAACACGCCAATAATAAACCTTGTTGAGTTCAAGATAAATTGGTATTGTATAACTTGTGCCTGAAATCTCAGAAGCATTAACAATCAAATAATTAAAATCAGAAGAATTGCTGAGTTGCAAGTGATAGGTTAATGGGTCATCATCAGCATCAAATCCTTGCTCCCAAACAAATGTTGTGTTTCTGTCATGAACTGTTGTATCGCCATTAGCAGGAGAAGTCAAATTAATCTTTTCAGGAGGAGAATTTCCAATGAACAAAACCCTGCTTGAATTAGCATCTCCGCAAAAACCAGAAGCATCGCAAGGAGTTATTTCTAAGATTATTCTATCACCTAAACCAAACTCTGTTTTGTTAAGATAAATTCCCTCGCCCACATAACCTTCCTTTACTTTTGTTCCGTTAATGTACCAAGCAAAAACAGAGTTTCCTTCTACATCATCATCAGCATCAAAGTAAGAATAATTTCCTGTTAAGTCATCACTAGTGGTTGCTGGTCTAGGAGAAATATCAACACCAAAAGCAATTGGCTTCCTGTTAATGTAATAAGGACTATTAGCATAGTTAGATTCCGAACAAGCAGAGAAAACATCGCAAACAAAAGCATACCAAGAATAATTATAGTTTGTTTCTAAACTAGTATTATGATAACAACTTGCTGAAGTTCCAGAACTCACAAAATTAGAACTGCAGATTTCTTGAGAAGAACAATCTCCGTTAGTTGTAGAATTGGTTGTACAAACAATCAACCTATACATGTCTCCTTCATCATCACTGGCGTTTGCTGTGAAAACAACATTATAACCCTGTCTTGTTGGGTTTGAAATTGTGGAGTTATCATCAACATCACCAATAAAATGAGGAGCAGTATTTGTTCCTGAAACAATCTTAATATAAGTTTCATTACTGAAACTTGGAGTTATTTCTGAATAGCTGGAATTAACAAAAACAAAGAAAACATAATTGGTGTTTTCAGTTCCAGTAGCATTGACAATCCAAGAAACATTGCAGCTTTGGCCTTGTTGCAAGTTAGCCAAACAAGAAATACTGCTTTTGGTTTGAGGATTGGCGCTTGTTGTGTAGAAAGGAGTTGCTCCAATCTCAGTAGAGATGATTCCTTTTTCAGAATAAACCAAGCAAGAAACTGTTGATACAGGTCCAATGTTGCCAGCATTGTCCTTTGCTTTAACATAGAGAGTATGATTTCCCTCAGAACAATTCAAAACAACAAACAGATTAGTTGTAAAATTAGAGGTTTCTTCAGGATTTGAGTTGTCAAAATCATAATAATAACCATTAATTCCTGATTCTGAATCAGTGCTTGTATCCCAAGAAAAATTATGTTCTCTGTATCGAGACCAAGAAGTGTCATTAACAGTAAGATTTGGAGGAGCATTTGGAGCTTGGGTATCAACTTTAACAATGCTTTCATTGCTGTAACTAACAAAATTATGAACATTATCG
>JBNAUL010000002.1:403993-439470 GCA_049700835.1 Candidatus Woesearchaeota archaeon | reverse complement strand
AGTGGAGAAACTCCTGCTAATTGTCCTAAGGATTGCATAAGGTGTGAAAATATTATTATTCTTTTTTATTATCCTTATTGTTATATAGATAATTATAGTAATAGCTGGGAATGTATTCAGCTTCCTTATCTTGAGCATCCAAGTTGTGTTGATTCTTGTAATAGTAGTTATTCCTATTATTCTCCTGTTTGTTGGATTTTTTATGAAGCTACTCTTTATTATAATGGTTATTGTCCTGATGGAGGAGTTTGTTGTTATATAAAATGAACTATGAAGTGTTATAGTACTTATCCAACTCCAACTCATAGTTCAAGTGTAACAACCTCTCAAAGGTATGCTGCTTATTTTTATGATGAAAATGGAAACCTGGTAATAGATGCAGAGTAAAATTAAAAACAGAAAACTTTTTATTTTCTTTTGTTTTAAGCATTTTTAGTTTTTAAGTTTTTGAGAGGTGTTTTTAATGAGGAATACAAAATTGCAAACAATAATTCAAACAAGAGCGCAAACAGCTGTTAGTCAAGTTTTTATCTTCATTTTTGTTGCTTTGGTTATTTCATTAACGCTTATTTTGGGTTACAAATATATTGCTAAATTAAAAGAAGCAAATGAAAACCTTGAGTTTGCAAAATTCAAAACATTGCTTGAAAACCAAATAAAAAGCATTTCTGCTGGAGAATCGGATACTTTTAAAGCAAAACTTCCTTCTAGTTATGATTTGCTTTGTTTTTTGAGTGGAAATCCAACTGCTCCTGGCGATGAATTGCTTCAAACCTTAATTCAAAACGAGGTTTTAAAAGCAAATGTTGATTCCAAACCAACTGTTTTTTTGATTTCAAAACAGAACAGAATTGCTTATAGTTTTTACTTTGATAAAATAGTCAGCAATGAACTTCAATGCTTTAAGAATAATGATGATTATATTTTGAAAGGAGTTGGCAAGAAGATTTATGTTGAAAAACCATAATAAAATTTGAGAATTAATCAAAGTGTTTTGTTTTTAGAAGTTTTGCATTTATACATTTTTTTTATGTTTCCAACTATTTAACTAAAATAAACAGGTTTCTAAAATTTTTATGAGTTTTTATTGATAACTATTCGCTTTATTTTTTATTTTGATTTTAACCTTTAATTTTTATCTTCTTGTACTTTTTTATTGCATTGTTCCTTTTTTATTTTATTTTTGATTTGGTTTTTTATTCTTTTTTGTATTTTCTTTTACTAAATTGATCCTCTTTCTATAATCCTCTTCCTATTTTTTCTTCTTTTTTTGAATTTTATTACTGCTCTTGTTTTTTTACAGGATTTTTATTACATGTTTTTTATTTTTTAATAAGATTTTTATAATCTTTCTTATTAGCAGTTAAGTATGCAAAGAAAAAACTCAAAAAAGGTTAGCATAAAGAAAGGCAATACTAATGATGATAAAAATAACTATACAAATAAAAAAAGTACAAATAAAAAAAGAATTTTAAGTCCAAGGACATCTCAACAAAATAACAATAATTTTAAGAAGCAGAATAAAAAGAAATATGATGAAAAGAAGTATAATAACAAAAAATACAATGAAATACTTAAATCTGTTTTAGAAGAAAATAAGCCTAACAAAAAAATTCTAGAGATTGCTGATTTTGTTATTAAGCAAATTAGCAATAATTTAGATCATAAGAAAATAAGAGCAGATGTTGTTCTTGGAGGTTCTGTTGCAAAGAATGTTTTTTTAAAGAACGATTTTGATTGCGATGTCTTTGTAAGGTTTAATTACAGCGATTTCAAGAAAAAGGAAAAGGAGCTTTCAAATATTTTGGAAATGGTTCTTTCAGATTTCAAGCCTAAAAGAGTTCATGGTTCAAGGGATTATTTTCAATTCGCTTTTGATAGAGTTAATTTTGAGGTTATTCCTGTTTTGAAAATTAAAAGTTTAAAACAAGCATTGAACATAATGGATTACAGCCCTTTGCATGTTGATTGGTTTAATAAGCGTGCCAATAATGAAATAAGGGATTGTGTTCGATTATTAAAACTCTTTTGCAAGGCGCAAAACATTTATGGAGCAGAATCTTTCATAAATGGTTTCTCAGGGCATGTGATTGACATAATTTCAGTTTATTATGATTCTTTCATCAATGTCTTAAAAACAGCAGCGAATTATTGGATGGAAAAGTTTAATAATGATGAAAAAATAATAATTGATGTCAATAATCATCATAAGGGAAAAGCACTCTTTGTTCTTAACAAGTCAAAAATCCAAGGACCATTGGTAGTTATTGATCCAATAGACCCTTTAAGAAATGCTGCTGCTTCTTTGTCATATGAAAATTTCAATATTTTCTTGAAAGCATCAAGTGCTTTCTTGGAAAAACCGTCAAAGGATTTTTTCATAGCAAAAGTTTTTGATGAAAGCAAGATTTTGGAAAGAGCGCTCAGAAACAAAAAATATTTGTTAATGATTAAAGCATCGCCTTTAAAAAAGAGCATTGATGTTGCTGGGTGCAAACTTTTGAAGGCCTATGATTTTATTTCAGCAGAACTCAAAAGAAATGATTTTGTTATTGAAGAAAAGGGCTTCTATTGGAACAAGAACATTGAAGAGCCAGGAGTTTTTTATTTCATTGTCAAGAACCCGATTTTGAGTAAAGAGAAAATAATAAAAGGGCCTAACCTCAAGTTCAAGCAGGCAGGGGTTGATTTCAAGAAAAAACATAAAAAAACCTTTGAGAAAAAAGGTTTTGTATTTGCTGTTGAAAATAGAAGAATTAGAAGCATAAATGATTTCATATCAAATGTTATAAATTCTGATTTCCTGAAAGACAAGGTTTTAAAATTCAATTGCTTTGAGTTTTCAAATAAGTGAAACCTTTAAAGGTTATCCCAAGGTTATTTAACTTTTCAGCAAGATTAAACTTGCAGAATATTGCAGTGCCTAAGCAAAACTCTTTGCGAATATGCTCAGTGTTTTTATTCCAAAGACAACAACGATTGTTGTTATTATGCTTGCAATTATAACTCCCAATGCTATTGCAAGAAACGCCTTTTTTCTATTCATTCCAAAAATCCAAGCCCCTAATGCTCCTGTATAAGCGCCTGTGAAAGGGAGGGGTATTCCAACAAAGATTGTTAATCCCAAATAGCCGTATCTTTCTATTTTCTTATGAAGTTTTTTTCTTGTTCTCTCAACAGTTGATTTGAAAAACCTCTCGTAAGTTTTTATTCTCAAGAGCAGGTTGTTGAAACTGTCAAGAAAGAAGAATACAAGAGGTGCAACCAAGATATTCAATATCACAAGCAGAACAATTATTTGCGGAATCTTTTGGTATACTGCATAGGGAATTCCTCCTCTGATTTCAGATATTGGAAAAACTGAAAGCAGTGAAGCAATTATTATTTCTTTTAGATTAGCCATAATCTCCATTTGGATTTTATTTTTGATTAAAAATCTTTTGATTTTTTTAACTTTAAATTATGTTTATCCAAGGAGCATAGTACTTTATGAGGAGTGCAACTGTTCCTGCAACCAACGGAACTATAATGTTGTCGTCAATTATTTCCTCATTCATCTTCATTTCAAAGCTCTCAAAAATCATCGCTGAAAATGATGTTATGAAAGCGCTTGCCAATGGAATGAACAATGCTGCGCACAATCCAGAGATTATTGCTCCAAAAATATTTCCTTCTAAATTTTTATTTTTGTTCCACAAAATTTTTTTCTTTCCTTTAAATGACCCATATATTGCTGAAAGAGAGTCTCCAAATATTAATATTGTTATTGAAGCAAGAGCAATCTCCTGCGGAAATAGCTTTATTGCAAGCAAAACTCCTATCAAGAATGTTATGAAACCCCTTCCTGGGATTCTCTTAAGTTCTTTTTCCCTTTCAAAATTTTTTAGAAACCAACTCACAAGAGGAATCTTGAAGCTCTTGCTCAAATAAGACACTATGCTTGAAATTATAATAACCAAAAATATAATTAGAGCATTTACAACTTTGTAATTCAAAAGAAATAAAAGAGCAACTCCTATTAATATGTGCAGGACTTTTCTCTTGATTTCTTTAATATTATTCTCATACTCTTTAATTTTTTTTAATGCCATTTTCATCAGCGCTTGTCTTTATTTCTTATTATTTGTTTATTATTTCTATTTTTTATTTTATTTTTTATTATTTCTTATCTGTTCATTCTTTATTTGTTTTGCATTTGTTTATTTTTAATCTTTTTTTGCCTTTTTCTTTTTTCTTGTCTTATTTTTCATTTGCTTCTTTTCAATTAACGCTTAAGAAACTTTGTCACAAAAATAAGCCAGTTGGTTCTTAATTACTACCAAGATTTCATCATTGATATTTACCTTTTTGTTTTTGCTCTTTAAGAATTCTTCATTCGCTATTGGAACGCTCTCAAATGTTTCAGGGTCAAGAACCTCTATCCTCGGGTATGTTCTTACAACGACTGCTCTTTTTGGCTCTTCTATTTTCAGGTTTTTAATCTTTTTTTCATCTAAAATGACCATTCTGTTGTTCATTATGTTTATGCCGCTCAGCTTCTTTTTGTGCCCTGTTAACAGTACTATTTCATTGTCATTGCTCACCAAATCCCCTATCTTAAATTCAGGAAGTTTAACAAGGACATTAACCCTATAAACATCCTTGCTCTTCAAAGAGTCCCTTGTGAAAATTTTTTCATTGAAACTTATTGCTCCACCGAACTTCCTCACGACTTTGTAACCTGCTTTCTTCAATGTTTTCATTGAATTTATGTAGTAATCAATCCCATGGTTCAATCTTTCAATCTTTGTTGCAACCCCTTTTTCAGATTCAATTGTCTTCATTACAAATCTGTTTATCTCTTCAAAATCATTTTCATTTATGTTTCTTATCTGAAGTATCCCGCTGTAGGCCCTTGATTTTTTTGCAGAGCATTCCTTGCAAAGAACTGTGGTTGCAGGAATTTCAGCAACAAAGTCCTGTTTTTTGAATGAAAATATTATTGTGAACCTTTTTTTCTCTGCAAAAACATCCTCTATCCTTATACTCTTTGCATCCTTCGGGTTTTTTAAATTATTGGCTAAAATGCTTAAAAAGAGTTCTTTATCTGGCTTAAACCATCTGTTCTTATAGCCTATTCTCTTGCACGAAGAACATAACTTCAATGGTTTGAACTTTTTAAACTCCAATGCATCCTCAACAGGGCTATTTTTGTCCATAAAATTTAAATATCTTGTTTTGTTTAAATCTTTTTTGCTCTTTCCTTGTTTTAGAAAGATTTTTGATAAATTTTATAAATAAACAAAATTTTTAAAAAACAAGAGTTTTTATGAGCACGGTAAAAGAATTTTTAGGATTTATTGAATTGGCATTATTCTTGCTGTTTTTTTCTCAGAACGGATTTGCTCAGAACAGAACAAAGAGTTTTTTCAGGGAATGGGATTTGCTGATGGAAGGGGTTTCAACAACAGAAATTCCAAAGCATCAGTTGACAGAAAACTTCAGCATAACAAGATTTGATTTGCACATGAACAAAAGTATCACAAATGCAAGGATAAGCATTGAAGAGTCACACAATTATAGTATCTTTGAGAACCTCTCTGCTTTGGGCATTAAGATTTATTCGTTTTTGAACATTACTCACAACATTCCTGAAAGCGCTCTGAGCAGAACAGAATTCTATTTCAAGGTTAAGAACGAATTTATAGAAAATAAAAGCAAATCAGGGCAGAGCAGCATAGCACTGCTTCTCTTTGACAGGAAGAATGTTGAAGAGCAGGAAACAACAGAGTATTCCAAAGATGAGCACTTTCATTATTTCAAGGCAGAAATGAGTTCCTTGAAGAGTATCCTCATAGTTTTAAAAGAGAGCCCTTACAAAATTGTTCTCGATGACAAAAAAGAGCAAGCATCGGAGAACAGAGAAAGAGCAAACAAAGCAAACGAAGCAAACAAAACTGCACAAAACAAGACAGGAATTGAAAATGCAAAACAAACAAGAAAGAATTCAAGAGATTGGCTCATTGCTCCTTTGGTAGTAATGCTCTTAATAATAATTTACTTTGTTTATGAGACCTCAAGAAAGAGGCCGAAATCAGTAATCGTTGATTAGTTCAAAGCAATTTTCACGACTTATTTTTAAAATTAATCGCAAGTTTTAAATATTCCTTAATAAACCAAATGGTTATATTGAGGTTTTAGGATAAAACTCTTAATCAAGAAAGCGGAGGTTAAAAAATGAAAAACTTCTTTTCGATATTCAAGAGGAGAAGAGTAAGCGAAGACGATGAAATGTTTGAAGAGGCAGAAAAAGAGTATGTTGAACTTGACACTTCAGATATTGAAGCAAAAGGCAAGAAGTTGATTGTAAGGAATTTCTCGCTAACGGATTTCACTGATGTTAAGCCGATAATAGATTCTTTAAGAGAGGGAAACACGATAGCAATAGTTCATATAAAACCATTAAAAGAAAAGGACATGATTGAATTGAAGCGCTCAATAAACAAGATAAAGAAGGTAGTTGATGCAATAAATGGGGATATTGCAGGGATAGGAGAGGATTACATAGTGGCAACCCCTCAGGCAGCTGAGGTCTACAGGTCAAAGTCAAAGGAAGCAAAGAAGGAAGAGAGCGAAGAGCCTGAGGAAGAAGAAGAGGAGAGCGACGAGGATATATCCCTCTACTGAATTCTTTCTTTTAATCTTTTGTTTTTTGTTCTTTTTCTCTCTAACTAATTCATTCTGAGAACCATGAAAAATATTAACTTCAAGTTACAACAAATCATTAGTAACTGTTTGGTTAATACTTTAAAAAAATCCATTTTTCCGACTAAGAAATTTTAGTAACATGGCAGTTACTATAGCATTTAATAAACTACCAGTAATTAACAATTTTTTCTGTGATTTAATCTATATTTCTAATCTCAAAAATATTTAAATATAAGAGCGGTATTAACAATCAATAATAATTGTTATTTAAGAATAGTAATATATATTAACTAAAATAAAATAAAAAAATCGCTTGGGGTGGAAAGGTTGGGGGTTGAAGGAAAGGCGGAGAGCATGTTTCTGAAAATCTCCACGCTCACTCATCATAAGAATCAAGGGTTTAATCAGTTCATCAAAAGTAAGATGCAAAGATAATGCAAAGATAAATTCACTTATGCTCCTCGTTGGTTTTGCTTACTTAACAAGCAGCTCGCAAAGGAGCAGCTTGAGTAAAAAGCAAGACCAACAGGAAAAAGAGCAAAGCATTGCGCAATGCTAAACAAAAATATGCTTTGCTGATAAAAAACAAAAATAAACGGAGGTTAGGAAAATGGATAAAAAACTTTTAGGCGGAATAACTGCTCTGTTGTTTTTACTACCATTAGTAGGAGCAGTTAATATAGGAACTGGAGTTGGCATAAACATTGAGACAGAACAGTTTAAGCCGTTGATTTGGATGTGTGATGGCAGGGTTGTTTTGGATGACTATCTTGAGTCAGGGAGGATTAGTGGTGGTGAAGAAGAGCTTGTTGAGAGGATTAACAATTATGCCTTTACTGGTGAACAGATTCAGTGGAGGGTTTTAGTGATGGATAAGAATGGAATTGAGAAGATTAAGGATGTTTATGTTGCAGTTGGAGAGCAAGGTTCAGAGGATTATATTGAGGCAAATTGTGTTTTAGATGAGGTTCTTTCAGGGGGAGAGTATATAGACGAGAGTTGTAATGCAAGGATTGGTGAGGAAGTTTTAGACTATGTTCCAGGGGATAACATGATGGCTTATTATGTGTGTACTTTTACTGTTGAGCCGCAGATGCATGGTGAGTATTGGGTTCATGCAACAGTTGTTGATTTAGATGATTTGTTTAGCACTGTTGATGAGGACGAATACTGGTTCTTAAACCCAAGATTAGAATTAAAGATTATCGGAGCAAACCTTGATTTTGGAACAGTAAAGCCAGGAACAACTGCTTATTCAAAAACAATACTTGTGCATAATGGCTGCGAGAACAACTCAGGAGTTTTGTTGGATATGTTTATTTCAGGAACTGATTTCTATGACCCTGCACATTCAGGAGCAAAGTGTCCTGACAGCAATGTTTTAAGGCTTGAGAACTTTGCTTATTATGGAGTGAATGGTGCTTATTCAACAAGGGATGATGGAAGAAGTGATGTTGAGGGTTATGTTGGAATAGAATATGGAGATCACTTTGATAGCACATTCTATGACAGAAATGAGATTATACAAGTGCAACAACAAGGGCCTTATTATGTGGCGAATATTTTGGCTCCTGGTGCAGAGATGGCATTGACCTTTAGATTGAGTTTGCCAGAACCTTGTAATGGAAACTTTAACTCAGGAAGCATTTATTTCTGGGCAGAAGCAATATAAGGTTTTAGCAACTTAAAATTTTTTTTATTTTTTTATTTGTTTTTTATTCTCTGTTTTGTTCCTGCTTTATTGCTGTTTTAACTTCTGTCTTAGGACGATCTCTTTTTACCACTAATTCTTATTATAAATTTTTAAATACTAAAAGGTTTTTTTAACTTAAAAATAAATAAGAACAAGCAAAAAAGCATTTGACAAACAAAAAGGGGTGGTTTGATTGAGGGTTTCTACAATATTAGACGTATTATTAGCAGCAGTTCTCTTAACAGCATTTGCAAACGCTGTTGAGATTGGAAGTTCTGTTGGAATAAGCATTGAAGCAGAACAGTTTAAGCCGTTGATTTGGATGTGTGATGGCAGGGTTGTTTTGGATGACTATCTTGAGTCAGGGAGGATTAGTGGTGGTGAAGAAGAGCTTGTTGAGAGGATTAACAATTATGCCTTTACTGGTGAACAGATTCAGTGGAGGGTTTTAGTGATGGATAAGAATGGAATTGAGAAGATTAAGGATGTTTATGTTGCAGTTGGAGAGCAAGGTTCAGAGGATTATATTGAGGCAAATTGTGTTTTAGATGAGGTTCTTTCAGGGGGAGAGTATATAGACGAGAGTTGTAATGCAAGGATTGGTGAGGAAGTTTTAGACTATGTTCCAGGGGATAACATGATGGCTTATTATGTGTGTACTTTTACTGTTGAGCCGCAGATGCATGGTGAGTATTGGGTTCATGCAACAGTTGTTGATTTAGATGATTTGTTTAGCACTGTTGATGAGGACGAATACTGGTTCTTAAACCCAAGATTAGAATTAAAGATTATCGGAGCAAACCTTGATTTTGGAACAGTAAAGCCAGGAACAACTGCTTATTCAAAAACAATACTTGTGCATAATGGCTGCGAGAACAACTCAGGAGTTTTGTTGGATATGTTTATTTCAGGAACTGATTTCTATGACCCTGCACATTCAGGAGCAAAGTGTCCTGACAGCAATGTTTTAAGGCTTGAGAACTTTGCTTATTATGGAGTGAATGGTGCTTATTCAACAAGGGATGATGGAAGAAGTGATGTTGAGGGTTATGTTGGAATAGAATATGGAGATCACTTTGATAGCACATTCTATGACAGAAATGAGATTATACAAGTGCAACAACAAGGGCCTTATTATGTGGCGAATATTTTGGCTCCTGGTGCAGAGATGGCATTGACCTTTAGATTGAGTTTGCCAGAACCTTGTAATGGAAACTTTAACTCAGGAAGCATTTATTTCTGGGCAGAAGCAATATAAAAAATTTTTTTTGTTTTTTTATTTAAATTTATTTTCTCCTTACTTTTCTATTTTAATTTTTATTTGCTAAAACTAATTGTTTTATGTTTTTATTTTTCATAATATTATTTTTTAGTAGCAGTTTTTATTAGAGATTTTTTATTACTAAAATTATTGTTTAATTAAAAATTATTCTTTGTAAACAATTTATTTGTAAGCAATTAAAGATTGGGATAAGATAAATTGAAAAAAATAATTAAAAAATCCGCAGAAAGAATTCAATTTAATAATTTAATTTGTTTTTGCTTTTGATAAATCTTAATTCAAATTATTTCTTTTAATTTTAATTTTATTTCGATTAAATCTCAAACCAGTTTGTTGAATTTTTGTTTTTTTCTCTTTTATTCATTCTATTCTATTTTATTCTCACTGCAATTTTGTCCCTTTTTAGTTTCTAATGAATTTTTGTAACTTTGCTGTTTCTATACTTTAAAATATTTCTTTATTTTCTTATATGTTTTGCATTGCTAATTTTTTAGAATAGTAATATTTAAATACTAAATAAGATATTCTTAGTTTCTACTAAATAATAATTAATAATTATAACTTTAATTTAGTAGAAAAATAAATTCAGGATGCTTAGGAGTGAAAATTCAGGGGTGTTTTTTTTTGAGCAGAAAATCAAAAAACAATGGAGGGTCTATGAATTGTGGAGAACTTTTTAGAGGGTTCTGCGGAAAACTGAATGCTCTATTGCTGATTTCAATTTTATCTTTCATTATAAACATTGCCCTAAATTCTAATCCTGCTTACTCAGCAACTTGCGTTGCATGCCCTGGTTCAAGCAACCAGTGCTGGGTTTGCGGAGAACCGCCTGTTTGCCCTGAACTTCCATCGATAAACATAATAAGACCATTATCCCAAAATACCTATCAAACTCCAAAGGTCTTTTACAATGTTACTCTCTCAGAAACAGTCCAAAGTTTGGTTATTGTTGTCAATGGAGCAACAACCTATTCTCAAACAATATGCACTAATTGCAATTCTTTCTCTGGAAACACATCTGATTTGAAACCAGGAAACTATCAGCTTTGCTTTAAAGTTGTAACTTATCCTAAAGGTCCATGTCAAGGTAATTCTTATTATTCATTTACGAACACGGTATGCATGAACTTTTATGCAACAAACCAAACAATTCCTAAAATATTGTCTTACTCTCCAAAAAACATGGAAACAATAACAAGCCCTGTTTTCACTCTTAACTATAATTCCTCTATTTATAATTCAAGTTCGCAATTCAACATAACATTGCTTTACAAATCAATAAACGAAACATCATTTTCAACATTGAAGAGAACTGATTGCCCTATTGGCCAAAATGTGAGTTGCACTTTTAATCCATCAATAAATGTTTCCTCTAATCTTAAATTTTATTTCAAGATAGATGATTACAGGGGCTTTAGCGTAAGAACAGAAGAAGCAGAGGTTTTCTATCAAAAGAAAGGGCTCAAAATCAACATAACCTCTCCTAACAATTTAACTCTTTACAACGGAACAATTCCAATAATTGTTTCAGTCAATGAAACAGCAACTTATTTGGACTATTCCCTTGATGAAAATCCTTTTGTTAATCTATGCTCTAACTGCAATTCAAAGAGCATAAACATAACAGCAAGTAATGGAATTCACGAACTGATAATCAGGGCTTACAAGAATGGGGATTACACTTATGCAAGCACCAATTTCAAAGTTGATTCAATCCCTCCATTTATAATTTCAATCTCTCCGCAAAACAATTCAACAATAACAAACTCAAATTTTACAATAGAGTTTTCAGAAGAAAATCCAAGAGCCGTTGTTTTTTATTGGAGAATAATAGGAGTTGATAATGAGTTTTTAGGAACAGAATTCAACTGCAATTTTAACGAAACAAGATGCTCTAAAACAATAAACACTAATTACCTTTTGTTTTACAACAGAACAGCCCTAATAGAATACTATTTTAGGGTTTTTGATGTCTTCAGAAACACAACTTCAGAAGTTTTTACATCAACGCTTAACATTCCATAGAAATGGAAAAGGTGAAAAAAAATTGAGAAAAAATAGATTAAAATAAGGAAAATCCAATAAAAAGAAAGTCGGGGGTGTCTATGATGAGAAAAGAATTTTTAAAGAACTCTACAGATGCAAGAATAATCTTCTTTGCAATTGGAATTTTATTGCTGCTTCAAGAAAGTTTTGCAGCGATAACAAGTTCTACAGTTGCAACCAAAGACAGTTATGTGAGTTTTGCAAATCCAAACACGAATTATGGAAGCGATTCTTATATAAAAGTAAGGGCAAACATACTATATCCTAAGAGGGCATTAATAAAGTTTGACCTTCCTTCAAAACCGAGCAATTATACATTGACCTCTGCAAAATTTAACATTTACTTGAGCAGTGCTCCTTGGTTTTCAGAAAGAACTTATGAACTGCACAGGATTGCAAATGATTGGCAAGAAAACTCTGTTACTTGGAGAAACCAACCTTACTATGTTTTGGATGCAAGTTCTAATGCCTTAATCCCAAAAACACCAGGGCAATGGATTGTTTTTGATGTTACCGATGATGTTAAGAAATTTTATAATGGATTTCCAAACTATGGTTGGATAATAATTGATAGTTCTGAGAGTTCTGTTTTCAGCGATGAAGCAATCTTTAATTCAAGGGAATCCTCAACTTACAAGCCATTCTTAGAATTGACTTTTGAGATTGACAATGATATGGATGGTTATTCTGCAGAAGGCGGAGATTGCGATGACAATAATCCTTTGGTTTATCCTAATGCTACAGAACTATGCGATAATATTGACAACAACTGCAATGGAATGATAGATGAAAACATCTATGAATTCAGAAGTTGCGGAACAGACATCGGAGTTTGCGAGTTTGGAACTGAAAACAGGACTTGCATTCTTGGAAATTGGACAGAATGGAGTTCATGTTATTATAATGGAATTCCTTATGAAACTGCATTCCCAAGGATTGAGATTTGCGGAGACGGTTTGGACAATGATTGCAACGGCATAAGCGACGAGGAGAATGCTCAGGGTTGCGTTGTTTATTATTATGATAATGATTCTGATTTCTTTGGAATCAATAATTCAAAGTGCTTATGTAGTCCTATTGGAAAATACACTGCTTTGTTTAATAATGACTGCAATGATAACAATCCTTCTGTAAATCCAAACGCTTCTGAGGTTTGCGATGAAATAGACAATAATTGCAACGGTCATATTGATGAAGGATTTGCTGATAGTGATCATGATGGTTTTGCTGACTGCGTTGATGATTTCTTGGATATGGACAGGGACGGTTTTGATTATAGGGTAGATTGCAATGATAACAATTCATTGATTTATCCAGGAGCACCAGAAATTTGTGGCAATGGAGTTGATGAGAATTGCGATGGTTATGATGAGGTTTGCCTTGATGCTGAGTGCATTGCAACCAATATTCCCAATGTTATGAATGTTGGAAAAAAGTATGAGATTTCAATAACAATGAAAAACAAAGGAGCAGAACCTTGGACACAATTCAATGCATTCAGATTGGGTTCTCAAAATCCTGAAAATAACACTAGGTGGGGTTTAAACAGAGTTGAGATTGAATCAGGAAGCATAAGTATAGGAAAGAATGAAAATTACACTTTTGCATTCAATGTTACTGCTCCAAACACCCCTGGAATTTACGATTGTGATTGGCAGATGTTAAAGGAAGGAGTTGCTTGGTTTGGTAGTGTTTGCAGGAAAATGGTTAGTGTTGAGTTAAACTGCGTTGATAATGACAACGATGGTTATTTTGCATATCATCCTGTTGAATGCCCTTCTGGAGATGATTGCGATGATCATGATCCTGAAATACATCCAAACGCTTCTGAGGTTTGCGATGGAATAGACAATAATTGCAACGCATTTGTTGATGAAGTTTGCGATTTTAGAAATTCAGAATGCTTAGGGATAATTGCTCCTGACATGGTAACAGCAAACTCAGTAACAGAGGTTTCTGTTGTTATGAAAAACACTGGAAAGGATAGTTGGACAAAAGCAAAAAACTACAAACTTGGCTCTCAAGACTCTCAGGACAATTCTTTGTGGGGTTTGAGCAGGGTTGAAATTTCTGATAGCGCTGTTATAACAACAGGAAAGAATTATACTTTCAAATTCAACATAACTGCTCCTAATGCATCAGGGGTTTATAACTTTAGTTGGAAGATGCTTGAAGAAGGAGTTACTTGGTTTGGAGAAACATGCAGAAAACAGATTGCTGTTGGTTATAACTGCACAGACAATGACAATGATGGTTATTATGCTTTAACTTCAGAGTGTCCTGTTGGAAATGATTGTAATGATGATAATGCTACTGTTAATCCAGGAATGATTGAGGACTGCTTAACTACTTATGATGATAACTGCAATGGAAAGATTAATGAAAGGAATGCTTTGAACTGCATTAATTATTATTATGATAATGACAAGGATTATTTTGGAATAACTGATTCAAGATGCTATTGCAGTGCTTATGGAAAATATAGGGCTTTGGCAAGCGGTGATTGTAATGATGAAAATACTTCAATCAATCCTAATGCTACAGAAATCCCTGCAGATGGAATTGATGAGAACTGCGATGCTTTAGAATTGTGTTATGTTGATGCTGACAATGATGGTTATAGGCCTAATAACTTTACAACTATTATAAGTTCTGATTTGGACTGCTTAGATCCTGGTGAAGCAAATTCTAGTGTGCCTAGAGGAGATTGTGATGATACAAGAGCAAATGTTTATCCAGGTGCAACAGAAATTTGCGATGAGTTAGACAATGATTGCGATGGAAGTATTCCTACAAATGAAGCAGATAGTGATGGAGATGGTTTTAGATTATGCAATTCTGATTGTGATGATACAAGAGCAAATGTTTATCCAGGTGCAACAGAAATTTGTGATGAGTTAGACAATGATTGCGATGCTTCAATAGACGAAGGTTGTCCTGCTAGAGATGCTGCTTGTTGGGGCTCAACAATTCCTAATGGAATTTTAGCAGGAGAAACAAAAAGAGTTTCATTAACAATGAAGAATTTAGGAACGAATGATTGGACTCTTGCAGGAAACTTTAGATTAGGAAGCCAACAACCCCAAGATAATACAATCTGGGGTTTGAACAGGGTTGATATTCTATCAGGCATAACAGTTTATACTGGCTCTAATTACACATTTGTTTTTGACATTACAGCTCCTCTAACTCTTGGAAAATACAATTGCAGTTGGCAGATGTTAAAAGAAGGAGTTGAATGGTTTGGTCAGATTTGCAACAAAACAGTTTATGTTGTGGATTTGCCTGATGTGAATTATTCATTCAGCCCATTAACTCCTGATGGTTTTGATGGTTGGTACAAGACAAAGCCAAACATTACTTTGCAAGTTAACAGCACTTATAACCCAAGAGCAATGGGTTATTACATATGGGGCTCAGGAACAATTTATTCATTCAGCACTAAAACAACATTCCAAGCACCAGAAGGAAATAATATTTTGAGATTTTGGGCAAGTGATAGTTTTGGCTACAACAGCTCTGTTTATGAACAGCAGTTCAAGGTTGACACAAAACCTCCTGTGATTAATGCTTTCAGACCAATGAATGGCTCAAAAATAAATAACAAAGAACCTAATTTTTGGGCTAGTTATTCAGAAACTTCTGGTGGTTCGGGAATTAATCCGAGTTTAAGTTTTGTTGAACTTGAGTACCCTGATACTAATGGAACAAAGATAAACATTTCAGCATCATTTAGCAATTATTACATGGATGCATATCCAACTTTGAGTGACGATGGAAGATACAATGTTACTTTGGGAGTTGCTGACAATGCAGGAAACATTGGAACTATAAAGTGGTGGTTTATATTAGATACTACAGGACCAATGATAAATATAACATCACCAAGTAATGGAATAAATTACACAACAAGAAATGTTCCGTTGATTGTGTCAACAGGAGAGCAAGTAAACAGCATTGAATACAGTTTGAATGGAGGGCGTTATTCGCAACTTTGCAGGTATTGCAGTTATTATACCGGAATGTTAGGAGCAAGAGATGGAACAAATGTTTTGACAATAAGAGCTTATGACAGCATTGGCAACGAAAATCACGAAACAGTGGTGTTTAATGTAAAAATATAATTTTTTAATCTTTTTAGATTTTTATTTTTAATTCTTTGTCTTTAATGCTTTCAATCTTGCAAAAACCAAAATCTTTTAAAGGGTTGTTTATTTTCTTTTTTTTATCATGGCATTGATAAGTTTGTTAGAGGTTTTTGATATAGTGCTGATGAGCATTGTTGTCGGAGTGATATTTGAGGGATTTTTAAGAAATCTTTTAGTTAAGAGCGCTTACCAAGATTACTATTTGATAAACAAATCGTTTGATTTCCAAGCTTTTAAACTGTCTGCTCTGATTGTTGCTCCTGGAATAATACTCCATGAATTAGCCCACAAATTTGTTGCTTTGAGTTTTGGAATGAGTGCAACTTTCCACGCTGCTTATGGTTGGTTAACAGTTGGCCTGTTGATGAAGTTTTTGGGCTTTCCATTCATCTTTTTTGTTCCTGCCTATGTTTCAATAACAGGCTCTGGAAGTTATCTGACTTATTCATTGACAGCGCTTGCAGGCCCATTAACAAACCTTCTGATTTTTATAATAAGCTCATTGGTTGTTGCCAAAGCCCCAAAGAAATTAAGAAGGAAAAAATACTTTTTGCCAGTTATGATTTTAACAGCAAGGATAAATCTGTTCCTGTTCATATTCAACATGCTCCCTATTCCTGGATTTGACGGTTTTCAGTTCCTATACGGGCTTATAAAGGCGTTCATCTGATTTAACAAATTTTGAGAGGAAAGAAAATGAAAAAGAAAGAAGATGCAAAAAAAGAAGAAATTAAGGAAAAAAACCAGAGCAAGGGCTCAATGAACAAAAAAACTCCTGAAACAGCAGAAATAACTGCTAAAGAGGGTTCTCTTGTTGAGGTAAGCTATACAGGAACATTTGATGATGGAAAGGTCTTTGATTCTGTCCAAGAGGGCTTTAAGTTCAGGATTGGTTCAAAATCAGTTCTCAAGCCGTTTGAGGACGCTGTCATTGGAATGAAGCCAGGACAAGTCAAGAAGATAAGAATAATGCCGAAGGACGCTTATGGCGAGAGAAATGATAATTATGTTGCTTCAATGCCGAGAAACATATTTGAGGGAAAGGTAGAACTTGAAAAGGGAAAGAGATTAGTCTTCACAGCGCCAGATGGTTCAAGGGCCTATGCTGAAATAAAGGACTTTAATGATCAGGATGTTGTTCTTGATTTAAATCATCCTCTTGCAGGCAAGCCGTTGAATTTTGAGATAAAACTCATAAGCGTTAATGAATGAGTTTAAAATTTGTTTCAAGAGCAAGATATAGAATAAATGCAGAACAAATGCAGAACAATAAAATTGTGACAGATGACGAAGCATTTTTAGAATAAGCATAAATAAGCGTAAAACACAAATAAAATAAGCATTAGATAAATTTATTGTTTAGAAATCAAATATCCTCTTTTGTTTTTTACCAAATTCTTCAAGATATTTTGGAGGCTTTAACATCTTGAACTCAAATCCAAAGTCATGGAGCATTTTCAAAGCATTAGGGCTTATCTTTGGGCATGCAAGTATTCCCCTTACATTGCTTATCCCTCTAAGCCTTTTTATCTTTTCAACATACCTTCTCAGCTGAGAAACTGCTTTTAAATCCCCTGCATATCTCTTTGCTTCTATAACAACAAACCTGTTCTTGCTATCATAACCAAAAACATCAATGAACCCATACTTTGTGTGCTCTTCTCTGCTCAATGGTTTGAAGCCCTGTTCAATCAAATCAGGTTTTTTCATTATCATTTCAGCCATGTCTCGCTCTGTTCCAGAGATTATTATCTTTGAATCATCATTCAAGCGCAAACTTTCAAAAAAATAAATTCTGCTGATTATTACATCCATGAACTCCTTTTGCCTATGGTTTGCTGCCTTCACAACAGCCAATTTTTCTCCTGTGCTTTGATCAATCTCTACTGAGTAACTTGTTCCTTCTTTCATATAATTTATTGGGTTGCTGTACTTTGGTTGATGTATTAGCATGGTATGATCCTTCTTTATGATTACTATTCTCTCCCCTTCTGGAAGAAAGCTCTCAGCCCTTCCCTTGTATAGAACTCTGCATAAGCATGCAAAAACAATTGCATAGTTTTGTTCCAAAGCAGTTTTCAGTTTTTCAGAAAATTCCTCAATTTCCATCTTAAACTTTGAATAATCTTTCATGTTTATTTATTTTATGCTTGGATTCTTTATTCAATGCTATTCAATGTCTTTCAATTAACTGTTTGTGTTTTCTAGCAAGCAAAAAATAGAAAAGTTTTTAATACCCCTTGTTTTTCAAACAATCTATGACAAGAAAGAGTAGAAGAGCTCAATTGAAGGTAACTCCGAGATGGCTTCGCGAGCAAAAGACATTTGAGTCAAGAACAGGGAAATTCCCTAACTGCAAAGGAACCTATCCTGACTGCCCTGAAAGTATTGACCAGAACAATCCTCCTGAACAGTGCAGGAAGTGCCCCAAGTACAGATTGTAATTTCTTAATTTCTTTTTCTGTATTTTTCCTCTTTTTATGTTTTCATTCCAAAAATTGCTGATTTTGTTTTGCTAAAAAATAATTTTGTTCAAAAAGATTTTTAAATTGAACAGCATATTTTTTTATTATGCAGGAAAAAGAGCGCTTGCTGGAAGAGGTCAGCGATTTTCTTTTAAAGCACGACTATAAGGTAAAGCTTGTAAGGTGTTTTGACATAGTTGCTTTTGGCAAAAATGTAATGCTGATAAAGATATTGAAGGATGCAAATTCCTTGTCAAAAGAAAACGCATTGCAACTCTTGGGCATATCTCACTTTATAAACGCATCTCCAATAATAATTGCAGAATACTCAGGGGAAAAACTTCTTGATTATGTTGTTTATGAAAGATTTGGGATAAAGACCATTACATTTGAGACCTTCAAAAAGATAATTCTGAATAAAGAGGTCTTTTTCAGGAGTTCAAAGGCAGGCATAACATTGGTTATAAACAGTGAGGCCTTGAGGAGGAACAGGATAATGCTCAAGATGTCCCTTTCAGACATCTCAAGTTTTGTAGGCGTGAGCAGGGCAATGGCTTATGAATACGAAAGAAGGGATTCTTATGTTACGATGCAGAAAGCCATGAGATTTTACAAGCTCTTTGGAAAGGATGTGTTCAAGCCGGTTAATATTGATTTTTCCAAAAATTTTGATTTTAATCCAGAATTGAAATCTGTCTATTCAAGAAAGTACAGCAATCTCGGCTTTGAAGCATTCGATGTTAAAACAGATTTTGATGTTATAGCAAAGAAGGGAAAGGATATAATACTCACAGAGATAGGTGATAAGAGAAGGTTAAAATCTCCTTTGCTCTCTTCAATATTCAGCTCTTTCAATTTTGTAATATTCAAGAAGAAGAAGCCGAGAAAGGTTCCTTCAATGCATGAAAAAGAATTTTTCAATCTTGAAACCAGCGAACAGCTGATAAACTTTATAAAATCATTTGATAGGAGATGATTTGCAGGAGATGATTTTGTGAAAGCAGATAGAAAGAAAACAAAAAATAAGGCAGCAAAAAAAGAGAATAAAAACAAATTTATAAGGTTTTCAAAGTTCAGCAGGTTCCTAATAATAACAGCGCATCCTGATGACGAAACCATATTTTCAGGAGGCCTCTTGTCAAGATTCAGTAGGAGTTCTTTTGTATTTTGCTCAACCCATGGGCTTGGAGTTGCAAAGAATTCCAAAGAGAGAAAAGAGGTTAAGAAAAAAAGGGAAAAGGAGTTTAAAAATGCCCTGAAAAAACTGAATGTGAAATTCAAAATAGCAAACAATATTGATGATTTGAACTATCATTTATGGCTTGAAAAATACGGGGCTGAAAAAACATTTAACAAAATAAAAGAATTGTTGAAGCCGATGATAAAAAATCTTGCGCTGAACTTTAAACCAAATTTCATAGTAACGCACAATTCCCTTGGCGAGTATGGGCATTTCCTTCACAAAACAATTTATAGGATAGTTTATGAAACATTTAGGGAATTAAGAGAGGAATTTCGTGAATTTTCTGGTTTAAAGTTGTTGACATTTGCTCCTGAACTTAGGATAAGAAACATAAACACAAACAGGCTGTTGAAGACAAAGCATCAGAAGGTTCATTTAAGACTAATACTTTCTGACACAGAACTTGATAAGAAATTAATGGCTCTGAAGTGCTATTCCTCTCAGAAATCAATATTTGATACAAACAATGAAGATGACTTTAGGGTTGAGAACTATCATATTGTCATGAAATAAAAATTATGCAAATCATTATAATAATAAGCATTCATCAATGATTTAAAGTCCTGCATAAAAATCGAAAGTTTTAAATAGTATACTTGTATAGTTTTACAACATGGAATCAGCAATGCGTTCGTCATTAATGACTCTTGTTGATAAATTCGGGCTGTTTGATGTCATTCTGCCGTTTCTTCTTGTTTTCACAATCGTTTTTGCAATACTTGAAAAGACAAAGATTTTTGGAACTGAAAAGATAGGAGACCAAAATTATACAAGGAAAAACCTCAATGCTACGGTTGCGTTTGTTGTTGGTTTCTTTGTAATTGCTTCTAACAAGTTGGTTCAAGTGATAACAGACACAACCTCAAATGCAATGCTCTTGCTTGTAATTTCAATACTCTTTTTAATATTGGTAGGTTCTTTCCACAAGGAGGAAACAGAGGGATTTTTCCTGAAAGGCGCATGGTCAACAATCTTTACCCTAATAATGTTCTTTGGTTTGTTAGTCATATTCTTGAACTCAATGAAGACAAGTTCAGGAAAGAGTTGGCTGGAGTTGTTGTTTAACTTCCTGAACTCAGGACTTAGTTCAGAGACATGGACAGCAATACTCTTTTTGCTGATATTAGGAGGGGCTGTCTTTTATGTTACCTACACTCCAAAGCCAAAGCAAGAGAAGAAATAAAGAAAATAAGTAATTGGAAGCATAAAAAAATAAGTAATTGAACAAGTAATTGCAAAAAATAAGAAGCAAAAAAGAGAATAAAAAGCAAGAAAAGAAATTATTTTTTATTGCTTGGCAAAATTTTCAAAATTTTTTATCAAAATAAAAAAATATTTAAAAAGAATTGATTTAGTTAGAATAAAATAAAAAAATTAAAATAAAGGTAAATAAAGGTAAATTTTAAGGATAAATTTCAATCAAGAATTAGAATATTTGAATCACGATATTAAAATAAAAAATCAAGAACAAAAAAGGTGAGAACATGCCAACTTCTGCAAGCGGAACACTTTTCGGAGATTTTATCAATTATCTTGTTGAACTCGGAATTGCTGATGTAATTCTGCCATTCATATTGATATTCACCCTTGTTTATGCGATTCTTACAAGGACAAAGATTTTGGGAGAGGGAAAAAAGAATTTTAATGTGATGATCGCACTTGTAATTGCACTCTCGGTAGTTATTCCTCACATAACAGACTCTTACAGAGGGGTTGACATTGTCAATGTTATAAATTCTGCACTTCCGAATGTTTCTGTATGGATTGTGCTCTTCATATCCTTCCTTTTGTTGATAGGAGTTTTTGGAATAACTGTGAAAGAGGACTCAACTCTTATGGGAGTTTTGGGAGTTGCTTGTCTTGTAATTGTCCTCATAATCTTTGCTTCATCAGCAGGATGGATTGATCCTAAGATACTTGCAATGCTCGGGCTAAATAATCCAAAGACACAGGCATTTATCATAATAATTGCTGTGTTCGTTTTTATAATCTGGTTCATAACAAAGGAACCTCCAAAGACCACTGGGCAAAAAATGGGAGACACAATAAAGAGTTGGTTTGACAAGGTTCAATAAGATAAAGTCAATAAGATAAAGAATTAATTTGTCTAAAGAGCTAAAAACTGCAATTAAAAATTAAGAATTGGATTAATAATTGAACGATTGTGATTAAAATGGCTGACTTCCTTGATTTGCTGTTTTTGGAAAAATTTTCCTCAGTATTCACATTTATCCTTGTTTTTGTTGTCACATATGGAATCTTAAGCAACCTTAACTTTTTCAAGGAGAACAAGAGCTTGAATGCAATGGTTGCTTTTCTTTTCGGATTCTTTACATTGCTCTCAACAAATCTCAGCACAACAATAAAGATACTGACTCCTTGGCTCTTTTTCATGCTGTTCATCGCCTTTTTCATACTGCTAATTTTTAGATTTCTTGGAACCAGCGAGGAAAGCATCAAGGGATTATTGTCAAAGTGGGGGCCTGTTCACACAACAACCCTTGGTTTTTTGGGCTTCATAATGCTCATTGTTTTTTCCCAAGTTTATGGCAGTTACTTTACTTCAATAACCACCAATGCAACCAACACAAGCGATGTAGCTGCATCAGCCCTTGCTGCTATTTTTCAGCCAAAACTTTTGGGAGTTGCAGTATTGTTTCTAGTAGCTGCATTCGCTGCTTTCTGGCTTACAATAACTCCTAAAAAATAGAAGTAAATAGAAATAAATAAAATTAAATAGAATAAGATATAAGATATAAATCTTGATTGAATATTGATTGAAATACACGATTTTTAGGAATTTTAAAAAATATTTTAAAGTTCAAGAATATTTTAAAGGTTTTAATTCTAAAAAGCATCTGCATTCTTTTTGCATTTAGCAATCGTTAAGTTTTTAACCACTTCATCACTAACACATTTTATGGAAAGTGTTTTAGAAAGATTGACAATAATTCCTGTATCCCATGTTTCAAGAGACAGCATATATGCAGTCAGAAATGCATTCAACGAAACAAATCCTGATGTTGTTGCAGTAGAACTATGCAGCAAAAGATTTCATGCTTTGATGGAAAGAGAGAGCAGAAAGAACAAAAAGAGCAAGAAGAACAATGAGAACAGAAATATCAGAAATGGCAGAAAGAGCATGAAAAATATGAAGGAAAATGGAAAACTCAAAAAACAAGTGGAAAATGAAAGATTAGGACTAAAATTCTCCTCAATAAAAAGGATTGGTTTAAAGGGTTTCTTATTCGGGATGATTGCTTCATTCATACAGAACAGGATAGGAAAAAGCTTGAACATAGAACCTGGTTCTGAAATGCTTGAGGCAGTTAACCTTGCGTTGAAAAACAATAAACAAATTGCATTGGTTGACCAAGATATAGAAGTGACACTGAAAAAACTATCTAAGAATCTGACATTGAGGGAAAAGTTGAATTTTTTGATTGACATAGTAAAGGGATTTTTCGGCATTGGAAGGATAAAGTTTGATATTTACAAGATTCCTGAGGAGGAATTGATAAAAAAGATAATTGAACAAATAAGGAGCAGATATCCTGGGCTCTACAAGGTTTTAATAGAAGAAAGAAACGATTTCATTGCAAAGAAACTTTTCAATATTTTGATAAAAAACAAGAACTTAAAGGTTATGGCTGTTTTAGGAGCAGGGCATAAGGTAGAGATAATAAATATTATTAAAGAACTTGAAGAAAAACTCTCAAGAAACCAAATCGAATTCACTTATTCTTTTTCCTTATAATCTTTAAATTTTTGGCTAAAATTATTGAAATCATTATATATTTCTTTTATGCTGAAAGGTCCTACGATGTCTATTTCTTTGTTTCCTTTATTGTTTGTTTCATTGGCATTATAACTTAAACAATAGAATGAACACTCATTACCCAAAACCTCTAAAATCTTTTCTGTTTCATAATCCTTTATTGAATAACTCTTGGAACCGTTTTTTAGTAGGCACAGAACTCCTATTTCTTCTCTAAGATTATTGTTCAGAATTTTTTCCAAAACCAAACTTTCCTCTAATCCTATCTTATTGTCAAAATAGTTTATGACAGGAATTAACTTTAGGCAGTATTTTTGCCCAAATTCGTCTATGAAGAAAAAACTCTTTTTTGAATTTGCTTTTCTATTTATGTCCTCAACTATTTTTTCTTCCAATTTGCTTTTTTTGCTGAAATTAAACATCCTTTCAAACCGCTTCAGGATTTTAAAGTAGTCAGCCATTGCTAAAGATAAAAACATCTTGTTTAAAAATTTTTCTTTTAAAGTAGTAATTTTTTGTTTTACAATACCTTCCTAAAATTTGCAATATCTGAGAGTAATACTTTAAAAGTTTATAACAAGTTTTAAAAATACAGGTTTCCTTTTTATTGTTATGTACAGCCTTTTTGATTTGCAAGATAAAATAAAGAGGTACTTGAGATTTAACGATCAAGAGGTCAAGAGTTTTATAATAACCGCGCTTATTCTTGCATTCTGCCTCTCTTTCAGGCAGTGGGGGCCTTCTGAAACTCCTGATGTTATGCTTGGCCTTAAAAATCTTTTCAACATGTTCTTAATAGTTTCGTTGGCACTGCTCGTCAGAATCATTGCTCAAAAGATGTATGCATTGCACATAGGTTTTAATGCAGAATACGAAATGTGGTTCTATGGATTGTTAATTTGCCTCTTAATAACCTTCTTAAGTAGGGGTTTCTGGTTTTTCATCGCAGCAGGAAGTTTTGTAATACACTTCATGCCAGGGCACAGATTAGGATACTTTAGGTATGGGCTGAATTATTTTGCAATGGGAGTTGTCGCTCTGATGGGTCCTGTTGCCAATATTTTGTTGGCTCTTGTCTTAAAAATTCTGCAGCCTTACGCTCTCTCAGGACTCGTGCATTCTGCGATTGTGGTTAACATCTACTTTGCAATATTCAACATGCTTCCAATACCCCCTCTTGATGGGAGCAAGATATTTTTTGCTTCAAGGGCTTTCTATTTTTTCAGCTTGGGCTTCATAGCAGGAGCTTCCCTTCTGCTGTTCATAAACGGGATATTATGGATTTTGCTTAGCGCAATACTGCTTGGAATTCTATTTTTAATAGCATTCCTTTGGATTGAAAAACCATTCTGAAATGCACTATCGTTGCACTGTCTTTAAAAATATTTTTTGCATAGAAATGTTTATATTCTTAGAATGTTTAGCATTTTTAGAAGAAAAAAATCAGAAGAAAAGATTAAAAGCAAAGTAAAAGCAAAGCGCGAGAATAATGAAAGAATGATGAAAGAATGTGTTCAAAGGTCCTATGAAAAGGGCTCTTAGCATCTTGGACAATTGGATAGAACTCCTAATGTTCATCTTTCTATGCACAGGATTTCTTATTGCAATAATCTCAAGGTCAAGATTTGTTTCTTACGCGATTATTGTTGTTTTTGGTTTTCTATTCGGAACATTGCTTTACGATGAGTACAACAAGGAGAGGATCCCAAAGTATGCGTGGATGTTCTCATTCCTAATAGGTTATTTGATAGGAAATCTTTTTCAGGAATGGAAAATCATAGTAACTGTTTTCCTGATTTCTTCATTTGGCTCTTATTTTCTCTATGACAGGCGCATAATAAAACTTTAAACAAACTCTAAATTTAATGAAAGCAATGCATTCACAAGACAACTATTTTGTAAAACTTTTTAAACAAACGAGCACTTTCTAACCATTATGGAACGGGTTATACTGAGAAATTTTGAGCCAAGGCTTTATCAGCAAACAATATTAGGGACTGCTATAAATTACAATACTCTTGTTGTGCTTCCAACAGGGCTTGGAAAGACAGCAATTGCTTTGATGCTCGCTGTTCAGAGGTTAAACTCAATACCAAACTCAAAGGTTGTTATTTTGGCTCCAACAAGGCCATTGGTCGAGCAGCACATTCAGACATTTAAAAAATACCTGAACTTGGATGAAGAGCATTTTGCTGTTTTTACAGGAAGCGTTAGCCCTAAAAAGAGGGTTCTGATGTGGGAAAAGGCAAGAGTAGTATTTTCAACCCCTCAGGGTTTTGAAAATGATATAATTTCCTCAAGGATTGATATTTCAAATGTAAGTTTGATGGTTTTTGATGAAGCACACAGGGCTGTTGGTAACTACTCCTATGTTTTTATTGCAGAAAAATACCATAACTCTGCAAACTTTCCAAAGATACTTGCATTGACAGCATCTCCTGGAAGCAATATTGAAAAGATAAGAGAAGTCTGTAAGAACCTTTTCATAGAAAACATTGAAGTAAGAACAGAGAAGGATCCTGATGTAAGCCCTTATGTGAAGAAAATAAAAATCTTTTGGGAGGAGGTTGTTTTTCCAACAGAGTTCATTGAGATAAGGAACCTTCTTAAGAAGAGTTACGAGGAAAAACTCTCCAAGGCAAGCGAACTCTTGGAAACTGACATAAGCAGGGGAATAACAAAAAAGGAACTCTTGAACCTGCAAAACGAGTTGCACCTTCAAATAAACGAGACCAAGAACTATGTCCTAATGCAGGCATCATCTCTTGTTTCCCAAGCAATAAAGATACAGCATGCAATAGAATTGCTTGAAACGCAAGGGATTTCTCAGCTAAAGAGCTACTTTGAAAGATTTTTGGAATCTGTCTCAAACACAAAGGTAAGGGCTGTTAAAAACTTGGCAAAAGACCTGAATTTCAGAACAGCGATTGCAAAAACGCAGATGCTCTACGATAGAGGTTTTGAACATCCAAAGATGAAAAGGGTTCTTGAAATTATAAGCGAATACATCAAGAGCAAGGCAGACATTAAAATCATTCTCTTCACGCAGTATAGGGACTCTGCAAACAAGATAATAAATGAACTGGAAAAGAAAGGAGTAAAGGCAAAAATCTTTGTTGGGCAGATGAAGAAATTGGAAACAGGGCTTAGTCAAAAAGAACAAAAGCAGATAATTGAGGATTTCAGAAACAACAACTTCAATGTTCTTGTAAGCACCTCTGTAGGAGAGGAAGGGCTTGACATTCCACAAGTTGATTTGGTTATTTTTTATGAACCAATACCAAGCGCAATAAGGCAAATACAGAGAAGGGGAAGGACAGGAAGGCAGGAAGAAGGAATGGTTGTAATCCTCTACACAAAGGATACAAGAGATGAAGCATACATGTGGGCTGCATTCAACAAAGAGAAGAAGATGAAGAGAACCCTGCTTTCCTTGAAAGACGAACTAATGCTTAAACCAGAAAAGGAAAAGAAAAGGGATACTAACTTAACAAACTACATAAAAAACAACAGCATAGTCATAATTGTTGACCACAGAGAAAAGAATTCAAGAATAATAAAAGAGTTGATAGATTTAGGAGTAAAGATAGAACTAAAGAGTTTGGAAATCGCTGACTATGTTTTGAGCGACAGGGTTGCTGTTGAAGTTAAAACAACCTATGATTTCATTGACTCAATAGTAGACGGAAGGTTGCTTGAACAGATAAAATCCTTGAAGGAGAACTATGAACGGCCGCTCATGCTGATTGAAGGCGTTGAGGATATCTACAGCATAAGGCAGGTTCACAAGAACGCTATAAATGGAATGTTAACCACAATAATCATAAATTACGGCATTCCGATGCTTTGGACCAAGAATCCAAAGGAAACAGCGGAACTGCTCTTTATGATTGCAAAGAAAGAGCAAGAAAAAAAACAGAACAATTTTGAACTTCATTCAAAGAAGCCATTAACTCTAAAAGAACAGCAAGAATACATAATCTCTTCTTTCCCAGGAATTGGAAATGCGCTTTCAAAGCCGCTGCTGAAAAAATTCGGCACAGTGAAAAACATAGTCAATGCCACAGAAGAAGAATTAAAAAAAGTAGAACTCATCGGAGACAAGAAGGCAAAACAGATAAGAAGGGTTTTGGATTCTTTTTATGATGAATACCTGAATCAGGATTCTAAGGAAGAAAAATAAGTTGAAATAAGTTGAAATAAGGCAAAATAAAGCAAAACAATTTTCAAATAAAACGCTTGCAAATCAGCGCAAAACATTGCAAAACAAATTAAAAATCAAAAGATTAAAATAATGTACTTATTTATGAATAAAACCTATAAGTAATAATCTTTTCATTTAATTTCATTGATTCATTTATTTAATTTCATTGATTTTTGTTGATTTTTTGTTGAGTGCAGCGATTTTAAGAGCAGCTTAATTATGAGTGCAATAATCATTGATGCGGAAAAAATAAAAATTAAAAATGTATTAGAAATGCTCGCAGCATCAAAAATTCAAATAGAGAAATAAAAAAGAGAAATGTTTATAAATTGAACTTTAAAATATAAATGCAAGAAAGATGAAAGAAAGAATCATGCAAATTATGCGAACGATGCAAGGGAAAATTTAAAAACAATAAAGTTTTTAAATAACAAAATAAAAAATAAAAAGCATAAAAAATAAAAAATAGGGGTGGAAAAATGTTTTGGTTATGGATTATCTTAGGAGTGCTTGTTCTTTACTTTATTTTGAGCTACAACAGCTTGATTGTTTTGAAGAACAGAGCAAAGAATGCATGGGCTCAGATTGATGTGCAATTGAAGAGAAGGATTGATTTGATACCAAATCTTGTTGAAACAGTAAAGGGCTATGCAAAGCATGAAAAGCAGACTTTGCAATCAATAACAGAAGCAAGGAACATGTTGAACAAAGCCCAAACAATAAAGGAAAAGGCAAAGGCAAACTCTGCACTTGAATCAACCCTAAAAACGCTATTTGCAGTTGTTGAAAACTATCCAAAGCTAAAAGCAAACGAGAACTTTATGATGCTTCAGGAAGAACTTGCAGGAACAGAGAACAAGATTGCGTATTCAAGGCAGTTTTACAACGATGCTGTAATGATGCTGAACACGAAAATAGAGACCTTCCCAACAAACATTATAGCAAAACTCTTCGGGTTCAAGAAAGCAGAATTGTTTGAAATCAAAGAGGAAGAGAGAAAAGCGCCAAAAGTGAAATTTGATTAATAGATTAATAATGTTTGGCAGTCAGATTTAAATTTTAAATTTTATTAACGCTTGCCTAAAAACGATAAAATGATATACAAGCGCATAGAATCAAACAAGAGAAAAACATTTTTTTTGATATTTTTCTTTATTCTGTTCATACTACTCTTAGGGCTTGCATTTGATTATCTCTTAGGATTTGGGACACTTGGTTTGATAGTTGCTTTAATCATTTCATTGACTACAACCTTAATAAGTTATTATAACTCAGACAAGATAGTTTTGTCCATGACAAGGGCTTATCCTGCTGAAAAAAAGGATTATCCTTACTATGTAAACAGTGTCGAGGCACTTGCTGCAGGAGCAGGAATTCCTGTTCCAAAAATCTATGTTCTGCCAGAACAATCAATAAACGCATTTGCAACAGGAACTTCTCCTCAAAGAGCTTCAATAGCAGTCACAGAAGGTGCATTGAAAAAGCTCAGCAGGCAGGAGCTTGAAGGAGTGATTGGGCATGAGATTAGTCATATAAAAAATTATGATATGAGAATAATGACAATAACAGCGGTTTTGGTCGGAGTTGTCTCAATACTCTCTGATTTTGCAATAAGAAATTTTTGGTATGAGACTTTCAGAAGAAAAAGAAGCAGGGACAGTGAAGGGCTTAATTTAGTAATTTTGGTAATAGGACTGATATTTATTGCTTTGGCTCCGATCTTTGCCCAAATAATCAAGTTTGCGATTTCAAGAAAAAGAGAGTTTTTGGCAGATGCTGATTCTGCATTGCTCACACACAATCCAAAGGGTCTGATAGGAGCACTCAAAAAGATAGAACAGGAAAACATTCCTATGAAGAGAGCAACAACAGCAACAGCGCACCTCTATATCTCAAATCCTCTGCCAAAAAACTTTTTGTCAAATCTGTTTGCAACGCATCCTCCTATTGAAGAGCGGATAAAGGCGTTGGAAAACCTATAAAATCCTAAAATCAAAAAGTTAATATTTAAAATATTAAAAAGATTCAAAATACTTAGGATAGGTTAAAGTTGCAAAGGACTTTTAGAAGCTAACACTTGGAGATTTGGCAAATGCAACATTTTTAATAAAGAAAAATGCAAAAATGGAATATTTCATTGTTGGGGTTCTAAAAGAAATTAATCTATGAGTTTTGCTTTAAAATAGTAATGCACTTTAAGCCAATAAGCATTTTTTTAAAGAAGTTTCTTTTTTATTATTCTTTTCTTTTTTTTGAATTTTTAAATGCGCCGGCCGGGATTCGAACCCGGGCATACGGCTTGGAAGGCCGCAGTCATAGCCATTAGACCACCGGCGCTTTGTTTAACAAAAATTTACTAATTTTTGTTTTAATAACTGCTTTATAAATTTAACGAAATTTTTTGTTTTTCAAGAAGGGTTTGCAAAATTTTATAATTAAACTAAAAAATCAAAACCAAATTAAAACCTTGAAAATTAAAACATTGAATCTTGATTTCATAAAATTTTATTGCTGTTGCTTTGCAATTGCTTTGAACTTGCCTTGCCATTGTCACTGCCATTGCTCTTTGCTTTGCTTTGATGAAGAATTATGAAGAATTAAGAATTAGATAACCCCTGTGCCCTTCATTATTCCAATAGCAATTAAATTAAACATTACCATGACTAAAAAAGCAATAAGCCCGTAGAGCAAGGAACTTTTAATCAGGGAATTTCCAATGTAATTTCTTTCCCCAAGCTTGTCAGAACCGTTTTCTATGCCGCTTGAGAGCATTGCAAGTATGTATATTATCTCAATTACATAGATACCAACTACAATCTGAAAATAATATGTAGGAATTCCATCTCCAAACATTCTTTTCATCATTTCATAGGTTCCTCCAAGTTCAGAACCCTCAACCCCTCCGCTTAACTGCTCAGAAAGCTTTCCAATGATTGTCGTTACCATTGAGGTTATACCTACAACTATTCCTGCGATTGCAGGGGTTATGAAAGAAATTTGGGTTTTCATCGAAGAAATAATGTCTCCAAGCAAGTCCTTTAATCTTTCATTTACAGAGTGCATCTCCTTGATGTATCTTGAAACATTCATCAGAGCATTTGAAACAACGAGAGGGCCTTTCTTTGCGCTTTCAACAAATACCTTCATCGAACTTTCAAGCATGTTTGAAGGAAAATAACTTAGTGCACCTTTTGATTTGTCAAAGATTGCTTGATTTAATCCCATCCCAAGTTTTTGCAGATTTATGCTTATTATCTCAAAGAATTTTCCAGAGAGCGTTCCTTTCATTGTTTCGCTTACTTTTTGGCAGGCGATTTCAACAGGAAGTCCGTCCCCAATCCTGTTTCCGAGCTGAAACAATGCAGATGCAAACTCCTTTTCAAGGTCCCTTGTTCTGTTCCTAAGTTTAACTAAATTCCTCGAAGTCAAATAATAATAAATTCCAATTGAAATTCCAATTCCGCATGTCAAGAACAAACTGAAAACAGAAGCGCCTATGCCGTAAGGACCTATTATCTTTCCTGGCTGCATTGTTGATTCCTTGTATTCAAAAAACTTGAACGATTCAAAGGTATTGTCAACTGCAGAGACAAAATCAGGGCTGATGTAGTACAGCGCAATCGGAATAATTCCTATCAAAATACAGCTTACAAGCAGGAATACGCTTATTGCCTTTGGGCTTATCTTTAATTCTGATTTTCCAATCTTTACTATTATGTTTGAAAACTTTTTGTATTCAGGGTTTGTTTCTGAGATATCAACATCTCCATAACCAGTAGGCCTCTTTTCCAACAAACCCCTCCCCATGTAATAAACGATAATTGGAAGCATCACATTGTAGAGAACAGCAAGGTGATACCATTTTATATTTCCAAGGAAATTAACAACCAAAGGAAGGATTACAAGTCCTAAGATTGGAAGTATTATTCCAAGCATGTGCAGCATTGTTATTGGCTGTTTTAGGTTATGGGCGTAATGAAGCATTCTCTCGTATGTTTCATCAAGAATCAATTGCAATGCTCTTTCAAGAGCAGTTATTCTCCTGTCTTCCGAACTTTCATACAAAGAAGATTCTATTAAGTGCATCGCCTCAACAAACTCCATGTTCCACTTCTTCCATGTTTCAAGGTAATTGTCAAGAGATTCCTTTACAGAGGAATACTTTTGGGTTTCAACATTCCAAAGAACTTTCTTGAGGTCTGTTGCCAATGGAGGGCTCAAGTGTTCTGCTGCAAAGTTTATTGCAAGTTCAAGATTTGAAGTGTGCCTCATGTAACTTACAACATAGAATATGCATAGCACCATTTGGTTGCTTGCTTTCAAACGCCAATTGTCAGAGAGTATAAAAGGCATCTTTTGGAAAATGACCATGAGTATTAAACCTAAAATGAAAGCAAGCAGCACAACTATCAGAGAACCGAAAATCAGGAAACCGATTAAACTCATGGCAACGATTAAAAACAAAGGGAATAGTATTGCAAAACTCAAAGCGCCTGTAGGAGTTATTGATAAATGGCAGATGTCTATTGCCTCTTTCAACGCCTCTTCTGTTTTTTTGTCAGGAGTTATCTTGAATATCTTTTCGCTTATGTTGCATAGTTTTTCGTAAAGCCCTTCCTTCTCAGGTTTAAGCTCTGTCTTGAATTCAGAATATTGCCTTGAGATTACTCCTGGCTCATCTTCAATAACCAAGTTCTGCTTTATCCTTTCCTTGTATTTCTGCATTAAATCCTTCAACTCTTCTTCTGAGAAAGCCATCTTTTTGCAACCCTTTTGTTCTGTTTTACAAAATACAAAAACATTTATAAATAAATGAATTTTAATATATTTTATTATTTGAAAGTCCTTTTACTCTTAAACAAGATTAAGGACTAATAAAGTTTTTTTATCATAAAAAAGTAGATAAAATAAAAATAAAAAAATGCCTGCAAACATAACAAGAGCAAGCTGTCCAAGCGAGATTGTGAGGGAAGGAGAAGACACTGTTCTAAAGATTGATTGTTCTCAATGTCCTTTTGTTCCTTCAATAGAGGACACTCCTGCCTGTATGGCTTCGGTGATAACAAAACTCTTGGAGAACAAGGATGTAACAAAGGTTGTTTTCTCTCAGAAAAGGGATTTTGAATATGAATTCAACCAACTGCAGCTCCTCTTGGAAATAGCGAATCTTTACAACAAATTAGTTAAGGAAAAGGACATCATAAGTTATCATGCGCTTTCTTCAGGTTTGAAGACAACAAAATTCGTTAATACATGGTACAACCAACTCCACGAGATTGTATTCAATCTGCTTAAGAGCGACCCATTGGGCGCTTACGCAGAGTTGAGGAGATTAAAAAGGATTGAAGAGATAGAACTCGACAAAACATCTGACGAGGACGAGGCAAAAGCAAGAGAAAAATACATCTCAATTCTAAACTATCTTATAAAACAGCTTGAACAGACAAAACTCATAATCCTTGCTAAGCCGAATATTGGAGGATATATTCTCGGAATAAGGGACCTTTACAGGAGGTTCTTCAGTCCGAGCATAAAGCCGGATTTCATGTTCACAAAACTCATGGCTTCCTATCCTGAGAATGCAGACGAGATAGCAACATACTTCATAGGTCCTGACACAGAAGTAACTATATTCAAGCTCTACGATTCAATACAAAACCTTTATCACTTAATGCCTCCTGAATTCAAGTTGTTTGAGGAAAAATATGAATTGCTTGACATGGCAAGGAAGATAATCTCAGAGCACAAGCCAAAGAAATCAGAGTTCGTGGATCCTCACAGAATGAGACAGGTTTTCTACAATGTTGGCTATGACTTGATAGAGGAGCTTGGTTCTTATCAGGGATTAAAACTAAAGGATTCAGAGATAACACAACTTACAGAAATACTGGTGAGATATACTGTTGGTTTTGGGCTGATAGAGGTTTTGTTGCAGGATGACAAAGTTCAGGATGTTACCATAAACAGCCCTATGGGGCAGACCCCTATTTTTATTGTCCACCAAGATTTTGAGGATTGCATAACAAACATAATACCAACAATTGGAGAGGCAGAGTCATGGGCTTCAAAACTGAGAATGATTTCAGGAAGGCCTTTGGACGAAGCAAATCCAATATTGGACACAGAAATAGAACTTCCAGGAGCAAGTGCAAGAGTTGCTGTTATTTCAGAACCATTGAATCCAAATGGATTGGCGTATGCTTTTAGAAGGCACAGGGACAAACCTTGGACCTTACCATTATTTATAAAGAACAGGATGATTACCCCATTGGCAGCAGGAATACTGAGCTTTATAATAGATGGTTCAAGAACATTGCTGGTTGCAGGAACAAGGTCAGCAGGAAAAACATCGATACTTGGATCTCTGATGACAGAAATAATGAGAAAGTACAGGATAATAACAATAGAAGACACTCTTGAACTTCCTGTTTCTTCTCTAAGAAAGATAGGTTACAATATTCAGCCGATGAAGGTTGCGAGCGCAATGACAAAAGGCACTTCAGAGGTTCCTGCTGACGAAGGAATAAGAACTACTCTTAGAATGGGAGATTCTTGCTTAATAATAGGAGAGGTTAGAAGCACAGAAGCAAGGGCTCTGTATGAAGCAATGAGAGTTGGGGCTCTTGCTCATGTTGTTGCAGGAACAATTCACGGAGATTCTCCCTACGGAGTTTATGACAGGGTTGTTAATGACTTGCAGGTTCCAAAAACAAGTTTCAAGGCAACAGACATAATAATAGTTGCAAATCCAATAAGGAGTTCTGATGGTTTGCATAGATGGAGAAGAGTAACTCAAATAACAGAAGTAAGAAAATTCTGGGAGGAGGATCCTTTATTAGAAAACGGTTTTGTTGATTTGATGAAGTATGATTCAAAAACAGACGAACTAAAAGTAACTCCTGATTTGCAGAACGGGGACTCTGATGTTATAAAAGCAATTGCAGGCAATGTTAAAGAATGGGCTGGAAATTGGGATGCTGTTTGGAACAATATTTTAATGAGGGCAAAAATAAAAGAATTAATGGTAAAGTATGCTGAGGAAACAAAAAAGTACGATTTGTTGGAAGCACAGCATGTAATTCAAGGAAACGACCAATTCCACAGAATTTGCGATTCTGTTAAAGAAGAGGTCGGTTTTTTGGACAGCAACAAAATTTTATTTGAATGGGAGCAATGGTATAAACGCTATATCAAGAAAAACATAATTAACGGCACGCTCTAAGTAACTCTAAGTAAATTTTAAGAATACATTGGTAAAAATTAGTGATCAAGAAAAGCAAAAGCAATATAAATAAAAGCAAATAAATAAAAACAATATAAATAAAGAGATGAATGAATAAAAACTAAGAAGAATAAAAAAGTAACAAAGAATAAGAAAATTTTATGATAAAAATATCTTGTGAGAAAAATAATTTGTTAAAAATCAAAAGTGTGAAAAGTTTTTGAGCAGAATTGTAAAAAATTAAAAATAAAAAAACAAAAATTAAAAATAAAGGTTAGATTAAATTTAGATAACATTAAAAAGAGATTAAAAATTTTTAAAAGACAAAAATAAAAAAAAGATAAAAAACATAAAAAATAATTAGGAGGTGTTTTTGATGAGCAAAAAGATTATTTTGTTATTTTTGATAATGAGTTTTTATCTTTGTTTTTTTGCAAGAGCAGAAACTTATGAGAAAAGGCAGTTGTTTTTCACAGGCGAGAACTCTTTTTTTGATGTTGATTTAAAGATATCTACAACAGGAAAGTTGTTAAAGGATAATAATAATAATGTTTTGCAGGAAGGGGATTATGTTTGTGATTTTTCAAAAGAAAACTTGAAGGGAGATAATTTTTTTGATGATGAAAATGGGGAATGGTATTTTAATGGAGGACAAATGTCGAGTCCAAGCATAGTTTGGGATGAAGAAGTAGTAAAAAAAGCACGAGAC
>JBNAUL010000002.1:378920-403893 GCA_049700835.1 Candidatus Woesearchaeota archaeon | reverse complement strand
GCTGCGGCGCTGTTGTTTGCGCTGATGAGGAAAAAGGAATAGCGTGCATTGCTGTTGGAGCCATTGCTGTTGGAGCCAGTAATTATTATTATGTTTTTGCTCCTAATGGGAGTAATAGTTATGAGTTGTTTGTTTTTGGAAAGCAGGTTAGTGGTGAAGCTTTGAGGGCTTTGGCAGAGGAGATTAATTTTGAGATGGTTAGTTCTTCTCCAAATTATAATCTTGCAATGAATGATTTAAAACTTAATTTGTTGGATAAAGTTGTTTTGAGTTTTAAATTGAAAAATGATGGTGAAATTCCGTTAAGAATTAAGAATATAAGAGTTTTGTTTAATGGTAAGGAATTAAGTTTTGTTGATGTTTTAAACATAGTTAATACAGAGATTGGTGTTGGTTCTAACAAGGATGTTGTTTTAGAGCTTGAAAAATTCTTTGATGATCCTTGTGATTTATTGAATAAGGATGTTAAGGTTGTTGTTGAGTATGATGCTCCAAGATTCAAGTGTGATCATCAAATAAGTGATAGTGTTGAAGACAAAATAAGTATTACAGAAGATTATAAAACTAATTATGAGTTAAGGGTCGTTTATCCGCAGGATGATTTTTATCTTTATTCAAAAAGTCCTGGGAATAATTTTAATAATAGGATTGATTTGCATGTTGGAAATGATGATGGCATACTAAGAAGCTACATCTATCAAGACATTTCAAAGTTGGATTCTAATAATTTGTTGAAGGCTTTGTTTGTGTTTAATGTTATGGAGTTGAAGGGTGATAATATTGAGGTGAGTATTTATGAATTGCCTAATAATTTTAATCCTTCTATTATAAAGTGGAGTGTTCAGCCTAGGATTGGGGAAAAGATAGAAACAAAAAAAATTGAGAAAACAGGTTTGTTTGATATTGATGTTACTGATTATGTTAAGAAAAAGAAGGGTTTTGGTTTTGCTTTAAGAGCGGTTGATGAGTCTTTGAATGCTGATGTTATAATAAATTCTTTAGAATCAGAACAAAAACCAAAGATAAAACTTTACTATAAGAGCGAAAAAACACTAAAAGAACAATGCAAGCAATAATTTTTTCAAATTAAAAGCAAAGATTTAAAATAATAATTAAAAACAATCATTAGAAAGTGTAAAATGGCATTGATGCAAAAAAAAGAGGATGTTCAAGAACAGCAGGTTGTTCCAAAGAAACAAGAAGCGCCACAGAACTTAGCTCCTGATTTCTCAAACATAAGCAGAAGGGTTAGAATGCTTGAGGAGCGCTACACAAAGATACAGAATAGATTGCACCTCACAGAGGAGAACATGCTTGATTCCAATAAAAAACTTAGTGTTGAGATTAAGACGATAACCTCTGAGTTGGATGAGATTAAGCAGGAGATAAATGAAATAAAGGACAGAATTATTTTGATTGTCAAAGAACTGAAGCTCAGCGCAAAAAAGGACGATGTTAATGTTTTAAAGAAATACATTGATTTGTGGGAGCCGTTAAAGTTTGTTACAAGGGAAGATGTTGAAAAGATAATAAAGGAATACTTGGGAAAACCATAATAAAACCTGAAAGGTTATTTTCATTTTTTCAATTAAAAAACAAAAATTTTAAAAAGTGCAAATAAAATTATTAGAATAATAAAAATAAGAACAAAAAACAAAAGTGGTGATTTATGGCTGATACTTCTATAACTCCTATAAATGAGGTTCTGCAACTGAGAACCCAAGGTCTTACGAATGCACAGATAATCGATGTTCTCCAAAGGGAAGGTTATAATTCTGACCAAATATTTGATGCTTTGAGCCAGGCAGATGTAAAGAGTTCTCTGCAGCAATCTCCGCCTCTTGAGAGTTTCGATGTACAGAATCAGATGGCAACAGAAAACCCTCAAGTTTTTCAGCAGCAGCTTCAGCAAACACAGCAGTCAGAAGAGGACTATAACTACGGAGAATTTTCTCACTATGCTCAGCCAAGCATTTTGGATACTGAAACAGAAAAGATTGAACAGATAGCAGAAGCAATTATTGATGAGAAATGGAATGACTTGGTTGAGAGCATAAACAAGGTTATTGACTGGAAAAACAAGGTGGAAGCAAGAATAGTTAAAATAGAGCAGCAGCTAAATGATTTAAAGCAGTTGTATGCAGAATTGCAGAAGGGTATTTTGGAAAAGGTTGGGGAATACGACCAGCATATACTTGATGTTGGAACAGAGATAAAGGCAATGGAAGAGGTCTTCAAGAAGATAATGCCTTCCTTCACCCAAAATGTTAATGAACTTTCTTCAATTGTAAAGAATTTGAAAAAGGGCTGATTTTAAGAAGCGAATTTAAAATTTTAAATTTTTAAGGAGTTTTCAGTTCAGAAATATGATAGTGCTGTCTCATTTTCAAATAAAGGAGATATTGGAAGCATTGGAAAACAATAAGCAATCTGCAATGGTTTCTCTTGATTTAGGGATTAGCAAATCAGAAATACTGATAAATCAAGGTAAGGTTTTTTTCCCTGATAAAAACCGCCTTAGTTTTGAGCAACTGAAAGAACTAAGAGACGAGGAAAGGTTCTGTTTTATTGTGCAGAAAAACTCTCTGAAAAGGATTGCCTTCTTCTCAGAAGAAACAAAACTCTTCTATAAATTGCTGCCCACACAAGAAGCCCCGACTTTTGAAATTTCAGGCATAAGAATGCATTGCTTGAAGCATACAAAACCTTTTGAGAACGCCAAAAACTTGATCGAATTTTTAAAACCAAGAGGAACTGTTTTAGACACATGCACTGGTTTGGGTTATACTGCTATAAACATTGCAAAGAAAAAGGAAGTGGTTAAAGTTTTCACTATTGAAAAGGATAGGAATGTAATTGAACTGATGAAGTTTAATCCTTGGAGCAAAGAATTGTTCTCCAACAAAAAGATAAAATTCATTTTTGATTCTGTTGAATCATTTGCTGAAAAATCAATGGATAAAACATTTGATGCGATAATGCACGATCCGCCATCGCTGAAAATAGCTCCAGAACTTTATTCCAGGAAATTGTACAATAATTTTTATAGAATTCTAAAAGAAAACGGCAGGCTTTGCCATTACATTGGAAGACCAGGAGAAAAGAGAGGAATTGATTTTGAAAGAAAAACAATAAGAAGATTGAGAGAAGCTGGTTTTAATGGAATTGTTAAAAACAAAAGAATGCAATCTATTCTTGCTTTTAAACACGGTAAATTTTAGTATTTTAGAACAGGTTAGCGAAGAAAGATGAGGTTATTTTTATCAGTATTAAAAACAATGCTATTGAAATCATTATGTAAATTGGTATTAATTTAAGCCCTGCTTTTATGCTTCCCTTCTGTATTATTGAGATTATCATTGCAGAAAACATTGATGTTATGGATAGTGTAAGTATTGCAAAAATTCTGAACTGGCTTGGATTTATTGCAATCTTTGAGAATGAAATGCTTAGTCCCATAGTGTTTGGAACCTGTTCAGTAGCCATCTGAGACCCTAAGGAGTTTATTATTGTTAGCAGTTGGTATGAAAGAGCCATTAGAAAAGGGGCTGCCAATATTGAAGCAAATGTTATGAATATTACATATGTTATAACATTCGCAGCCATTTCCCTTCTTATGATTTGTGTTTCTTGTATGTTGTTGGAAATCCTATCAAGAATGTAGCCAACCTCACCGCCAGCATTTATTCCCTCTATCAATAAGCTGATTGAGTTTTTAAGCGTTGCAGAGTCGTACTTTTGGGAGAACCTTGTAAGAGCATCTTCTAAACTAACTCCTGACATTGTTTCTTTTGCAACAGTTTCCATCTCTTTTGCTAAAACACCAAAGCGCGGTCTTATTGAATACCACAATGCTTTGTCTATCGGCATTCCTGCCCTTACATTTGCAGATGTCAACTGCAGGAAATCAGCAAGAACATTTTCAATCTCGATCTTTCTTTTGTAGATAAGCAAATCAACATAGACAAAGAAAATAAGCCAGCAAACGCCAATCGAAGCAAAGAGCAGAACAATCCATAACGCAAGAATGAATTTTGCAGCATCAATAAAACCTGTTCCTTTAATTATTGCTCTGAAGGAAATTATTATTGTTGCAACAAGCGTCAGAACAAGGGAAGCATTAAATATTTTCCTTCTTATTACCTCTGGCTCTGTTTCAATTCCTGCCTTTAGCGTGTACTCTTTCAACAATTTCTTTATGTTTGTTGTCTTTTTAGGAGTTTTTGCCTTTTCTCCTTCAATGGTTTTTAATTTTTTTTTTATTTCCCTGTTTTTTTCTCCTGCATTTTTTAGCGCTATTGAGAATATTCTTTTCTTTTTTTCCTCTATGCCTTCTATGCCTTTTTCAGTTTTATTTTTTTTATTTTGTTCCTGAGGTTTCTGCTCGCTCTTGTTTTCCAATTTATTAAAATCTACGCTTTTAATCCCTATTTCCTTTGCTTCTTCTATTCTTGCTCTATTCTCTCTGTTTTCTTCTCTATTTTCTTTTTTATCCTTGCTTTCAATTTCTCTTTTCCTTTCATTTCTACTGATTTTTTTTCCTTTCATTTCCCAATTTTTTATTTTTGTTTAATTTTTTTAAAAGCCTACAGATGGTCTTGCGCTGTTTATTATTGCCATGAACATGAATTGTATGAAACCTATGAACAACGCGATGAGCAGCAAGTGCATTATTCCAATATTTATTCCAAGAAAAGAACCAATTATTACAAGTATCGTAAGCCCGAGTGTCGGCACAATGACTGCAATCATCATGTAGAACATTGCTAATGGATTTAGTTTTCTACCGTATTCCTGTATCTCAATCATCTGTTCCCTTGTTATCTGCTCAACAACAGCGTTTAGGGATTGCGCTACATCAGCACCTGTTTTTAAGGAATTTAGCAACTGCCACAGAATCCTCCTAAAATTTTGCGAAGGAGTAATCTCAATAACCTCTGTTATTGCTTCCTCCATAGTGCTTCCCATGTTTACCTTGTTTATTATCTGCTGAAAATAACTTCCTATAACCTTAAAGTTCTTTGAAAGATTAATTATTGAATTGTATATAGGAACTCCTGATTCAAGTTCAACTATCAGAAACCTACCTGCAAAAACAAGCTCATTTCCAATCATTCTCTCCTTTTTTCTTATGATGACCTCAGGAAGCTTTAGAAAGTATTGAAAAGAAAAAATGAATATTACTGGAATTAAGAGGTATAGAAACTTGTTTTTCAGTTCTTTCGCGAATACAAAAACAATGAAGGATAAGAATACTGTGAAGTACAAACTCGTTATCAAAGTTCTCTTTATGAACTCCTCAACCCCATAGTTTATCCCTGCCTGCAGCAACTTCAATTTCAGCCCATGGAAAAATCTTCTTATGTATGCTTGCATCAAAACCACTTGCTTAAATTTAAATAAACCTTATATTTTATTTTTCATTCTTTTTTGTTAACCTTTTCTTCCTTGTTTTCTTTCAATTCTTCCTCAAAGTTGAAATCCTTGTTCTTTTCAACTATTTTCATAAACTCCTCGTTGTTTGTGTAGTACTCAGCCATTATTCTTCCAACATGGTTTACATCGCTTATCTTGTGCTGAACAAGCCATTTCAGAACCTTTATCTTTTGATCAATATCCTTTTCAATTTCTGTTCTTGAATATCCTGTGTAAAGCTGCAGGGTGTCCATTAAGGATATTGATTTGTTTATCTTATTCATCTCGTCCTTTTTTATGTCAAACTGCATGAGAATGTTTGGAGTTGCGTCAGGAAGTATCTCTGCTATTTGGAATGTTCTCCTTATTCCTGTTCTCCTGTTTCTGTACTGAACCATTATCATTGATATTGCAGGAATCATTGATTTTGGAATGTTTATTGGAGGGCTTGTCAATCTGGTAATTGTTTCTTGGACATTGTTTGCGTGGACTGTTGCATAAACGCTGTGTCCCGTGTGTATTGCTTCAAAAAGTATTTCAGCTTCCCTCTGCCTTCTAACCTCTCCAACTATTATCCTGTCAGGCCTCATTCTCAAAGAGTTGACAAGCAGGTCAAGCATGGTTATCTCTCCTTTTCCTTCTGTATTCGGCTGCCTTGTAACCATCGGAACCCAGTGCAGGAATTTTGGCAGCACGATTTCTCTTGTGTCTTCAATGCTTATTACTCTTTGGTTTGGTGGGAAGAAGTTTGCTATTGCGTTTAGCGTTGAGGTTTTTCCAGATGCTGTTCCTCCTGCAATAAGTATTGAAAGTTCGTATTGAACTGCAAGCCATATCAATGCTGCTGAGTCCTCTGATATTGTTTTGGATTCCAAAAACTTTGTTATTGTCCAAGGTTCTGAAGCGAATTTTCTCAGGGTTATTGTGTTGCCGTTTGCAGATATTGGCTCAAGCGTGCAGTTTACCCTATCCCCACTTTTAAGATTGGCGTCAAGCAAAGGAGAAAGCACAGTTATCTGCCTGCCAACTCTGCGCGCCATCATTGTTGCATAGTGCCTTATCTCTTCTTCTTTTGTTATTGCAATGTTAGTTTTCAACCAACCGTATTTTTTGTGATAAACCCATACAGGTTCTTCTGCGCTGTTGACAACTATCTCTTCCAACAACTTGTCAGCCATAAGGATTTCCAAATCTCCAAAACCAAGGCTCCTTTGAATTAGGTATGCTATAAGATGGTTCTGTATGTTTTCTTCCGCTTCTGGAAAATGCTTTTTAACCAACAGAATTATCATTTCCTTGAACTTCTCTTCCATCAAATTTTCTTTTTTTGTGTCTGTTATGTCCACAACTCCTAAATCTATCTTTTGTATAAGTTCTTCCCTTATCTTTTCAAGTATTATCTTTGTCGTATTTGAAATAGTTGAGAGTTCAACATGGTATATTGGTACGAAAGAATTTTTCTCTCTCTTTATTGATATTTTCACAGGAATGTTGTTTGAAAGAAAGGAATAACTGTCAATCACCACCTCTTTTTCCATAAAATCACCTTTAAACCATTTTATTTTAATCCTTTTTGCCTTTTTACTTTACCTTTTTACTTTAAATTATTCCATAAAATTATAATTAATTTATTTTTATTTTCTTTTGTTCTCTTTGCATTATTTACCCTCAATGTTCTATCCTTAAATTATTTATATTTCTTTATAGCTTTTATTTTCTTTAATTCATCATGCAACAGCACGATTTCAGCAAGATTTCACTAAGATTTATTGCACTTACCTTTATTATTGCTTACTTTTATGATTTATTGCTTATTTTTTTATTTCTTTTTCCTTCTCTATCTATTTTTTTCTTTATTCTGGTTTTTGGATGTGCTGGATACGCTTTTTAGCAGAGAGGAAATCTTGTTGTAGAGCTCTTCTATTTTTCCTCTCTTCTCTTCAAGTTTTGAATAATTTTCTTCCATTTCCTTTATTTCATTCTCCCTTGGTTTTTTTGACAGAACCTTTAAGACCTTGAGTTTTTTCAAAAATTCTTGGGTTTCCTTTTTAAGGGAATTCTGCTCATCTCTCATTTCGTTCAGGAGTTTTTCTATTTCTGATTTTCTGTTGAGAAAATTCTTGAGTTCATCTGAGATTTTTACGCTTGCTTCTGCTTTCAAATCAAGCTTCTTTATCTTTTCTGCAAGAGCATCAATCCTCTCCTGCTCTTTTTTGAGTATTTCAACCCCTTCCTTTTTGCTCTTCTCAATTAATTCTGAGAATTTTTTCTTTTCAACTTCTAATTTTTGTTGCACTTCTTCTGCGCTCTTTTTCAGCGCATTAAGATAATTTTCTTCCTCTGAGAAATTCCGCTTTTCCTCGTTCAATTTTTTCCTTGTCTCTTCTATGTACTTTTGTATTTCATTTAGCTTTTCATTCAGTTCTTTGTCCTTTTCTTCAAGTTCCTTTATCTTTGTTCTCTCTGCATCAATCTTTAACTCTTCTTTTTTTACATTTTCAAATACACTCAAATATTTCTTTTGCTCTTTTAAAATGTAATCTTGCAACTCTTCAATCTTCTTTTCGTATTCTTTCTTTTGCTTGTTTATTTCTTCATAACTCCTCTTTTTTAAATTGTTGTATTCCTCTATCTCCTTGAGTTCCTTTTGAATATTGTCAGCATCCTTTCCCAAATACTTCTTGATTTTGTCGAATTCTGCTTTCAATTCTTTGAAGTACTGCTCGTTCTTCTCTATGTTTTTAGCAAGGTTTTCTGATTTTCCAAGCAATATGCTCTTCTTGAGGTTAAGTTCCTTTTCCTTATTTTTTATCTGGTCCTCATTTATTTCTTTTAGCACCAATACAGGAGTTGTAAGGGTATATTCTATTTTTATCACTCCTTCCTCTTCCAAAAAATCAGCCCATTCCTCAATCGTTTTATTGTCTAAACCCAACTTTTTTGCTGCCTCTGAAATTGATACTTTCTTTCTTTCTTTCAGCAATTCCAAAAGCTTATCCACTTCTGTTTCTATCAAAGCCATTTTTCACCACTCAGTTTGAGCGTTACTCAGTTTTTATTCAGCATAGTTTACAGCATAGTTTAAAAATTTGCTGGTTTAAAAACTTTCTCATTGAATTATGATTTTTTTATTTTAAAATTTTCAGCAGCTTGAGTTGATTTCTACTATTTGGTATTTTTCAACATGGTTGTCATCAGTGTCAAGTCTAAACCAGCTCGGAAGGTCTGGTTCTGCAAGAGTGTTGTTTACGCAAAGATTAAATGTTGTCCTGTTGCCAAAATAGATGTAATCAACAACGCTCCTCTCCTTTATCTGCAGTCCTAAGTTGGCAAACTCCTGAAGATTGACCAAACTTTCAATTCCTTGTTCAGAACTTGAAAGGTTGTTCTCAAACCTCATCAAAAAATTAGGAGCTTTATTTGAAGCAACATAGTATGATCTGTTCAAATGCAGCAGAAGGTTTGTAGTGTTGTTGCTGATCACGAAATTTTCATAAGGCGTCTTGTTGATTATGTTGCTTATCTTTCCGTAACTGTTTATGAAATAGAGAGGGTCTTCAAAACCGATTATGCTTATTTTGACTGTCTTAAAAATAGTTTTATTCCACGAAGCCAATCTGTTTGAATCATTTAATTCAATGCTCATGTTAACGCTGACATCTACGAACCATGGTTCTGTTTGATTTACGATTACATCATTTACAACTATGTTTGCGCCTATGTTTAATTCAGAAGCCCTATCTTCTATCTTTTCAATCCAGTTGGAAAAGTAACTGTCGTTCATTATGCTCACAGGAGTTTGGTTTATGCTTCCGTTCATAAAAATCTCTTTAAAACTCTGCTTGCTGCTCTCCAAAAAGCTTCCTTTTTCTTCTATGACAGATTGCATTCCCAATATTGTTCTAAAGCCTGATATGTAAATTCCTCTTTCCAAGTCCTTGTCCAAATCGCTTACAAAATTGTCCATGCTCCTTATCCTTGAGCCAATTGCTTCCATCTGCTTTCTATTCTTGTAGGAGTATGTGTATGAAATTGAGAGAAGTATTATTGCCAACAAGGAAATTGCAATTATTGTAAAAAAGATTCCCTTTTTGTTGTCTATGGCGTTCATTTTTTTGCAAATCATTTTATTGCGTTTTTCTTTTATTGCATTCCATTTTTGATGTCTTTTTATTTTTTGCTTTACTTCCAAACAGCAATCCTTAAAATTGCAGGCCCCCAAAGCGAAGGAACCTTTGATATAACAACAATCTCGAAGTTAAAGCTTGATTGCGATATCTTGATATTTAATTTTCCGTCTTTGTCAGGGTCAAGCAAAGAGAGCAGTTCGCAAAACGCCTTTTCTATTGCGTCATCTGTTTGATAACTTGAATTGTAGATGCAGTTTGTTCCTGATGCTGTTGCATTGTAAATGCAATAATCTTCTCCACTGTAATTTACAGGTGTTTTAAGCGTTGCATTGCTTTCATCTTCAAAATAGATTATCCATGTGCAGCCGTCAGCATTCTTTTCTGTTGCAGAGTAACTGACAAAATTCCTGGTTAGCAGAGTATAGATTACCTTGTTGTCAGGAGAACCTCCTGTATTGTTCGTTGGAGAGTATCCTGTACTAACTATAACAGAATTGTTGCCCTCGATGATTTCAGGTAATGGAATATAAACTATGAATGGGTCTCCAAGCAGCAGATAGTTGCTGTTGAATTCGCTAAGTCTGAATGCCTGTCTGTTGTTTATTGTGAGGTTGTCTGTCCAATAATAAGATGAAAATGAGATTGCCTTGGCTTCTGAAACGCTTGTGTTTGGAGGCATGTAAAAATTTCCTTGGGAAATGAAGTTTCCAAAATTGTTGCTCTCTATAGTTAAAGGCATTGTTCCGTAACTTATTGGAGGGGTTTTAGGGTTATATGACATCTTTATGTAAGAATTTGGATGCAGTTGCGAATGAACTCCTACAGCATTTACCTTTTGATATTCAAATGTTATTGATTTGTTGTTTATCTGATTTGCAATATCCCTATATATTTCCAAAAGCTCGCTTGCATTTTTACTTCCATAGTAACTTCCGTTTCCAACTCTTGCGATTTCAAAGAGCGTCTGATTTGCAGCTGAGCAATTCAACATTGGGCCAAAAGCGATTGAATACAATGTAGCGTTTAAATTATTGTGCACTCTTGCAGCAGCATTTATTGAACTGTTTATTGCGCTATTGCAATCATTTGATTCGCAATCATCAGAACTCCCATCGCAACCATACGGTATATAGAGACCTGTTGTTGAGGTTCCTGTCGTATTGCACCTCCAAAACCAACCTTGCCAGTATCTTCCGCAGCAATAATTTGGAATTCCATCACTCATAACAACAACAAATTTTGTCCTTGAGGGCCCGCTGTAATTGTTCAGTATTTCATATGCAAGGTTTATTGCGCAGCAGATGCACGTTCCTCCTGTGGGATTATTTGGATAATTTTTTATTCTATTTATTAATAAATCCTTGCTCGTGCTGTAATAGTAATTTGCAGCATCGTTGAAATCAACAAGCCATAATCTGTTGCCTGAAAAATTCATTATTACATTAACGAATTCAATATCCAAGCATTTAGCAACAGAAACCCTCCTTGTGTCGTTTTTATGATATAGATCAGGATTGTCGCAAGTTCTTGCATTTCCAGGAATTTCTAACCAGTCCCCAATCCTCCACCTCATGCTTCCTGAAAGGTCTGTTATCAAGACAACATCTGCATTGTGTCCTTGCCCAGTTATGTTTGATTCGTTGAATTCATAGTGCCCTATTCTGTAAGGAACTGTTTTTTCGCTGATGAAAGAATAATTTAAAGCATAGAGAATATCGTCTGTTAAGTTTACTGCTAAATCTCCTGTTGCATTGTTTATCATTCCATCATAAACAGTTAAGTTTCCTATTTTCATGAATATTGGATAATCTGTTGAAAAATTTAGGAAAAATTCCAATGATGTTAAATTTCCAGGTACATAGAATGAGGAATAAACATTTATAATAGAACTTACTCCTGGAAGGTATTCTGTTCTTGTGCTCGTGTTTGTTTCAGCATTGTATGTTGATTCTGAAAAATTAGTTTCTTGCGTGAAATACTTTACTGAGAACAAACCGCCTGCGATGTAAGAGTTATTCTGACTATCAAATGCAAACCTTAATTCATTCAAACCAGGAATAAAATTTGAATAGTAACTCTCATTTATCACGCAGGTATAAGCCCTCATGAATCCTCCTCCAGAGCAGCCCTCAACATAGTGCCCCGAGTAGTTGCCGTTTATGTAGAGAGTAAAATTGTTTCCGACATCAAGTTGCATGTAAGCATAACTTACATTGAAACTGCTCGGCATCATTATGTACTTTGTGATGTTTCCCTGTCCTACAAGCCCTCCAAAAAAGGCATAGGAATAAGAATAAGAGCCCTCTATTGAATTTATGAACGCCTTTGCAGTGTAGCCCTCAACAGGCTTTTCTTCTTCTATCCCTGAAATCATCCTTGAATAGGCAATTACCTCTTTATTTGATGTTGAGTTCCTCTCATAAATTGGGTTGTTATTAAGGTAAATTCCAAAACCAAAATCATTAGGTATTAAACCAAATGTTATGTTTCGAAAGAGATTCTTTGCTTCCTCTCTTTTATTGCTTACCCAAAGTTTTCCTATGACTTCAAGTACAGAATTGTTTAGTTCGTATTCTTTTATCGTTCCGTTGCTTATCAGTTCATTAGCATAAGAATTGTTTATCTCGCTTATTTTTGCTTCTGAGAGAATTCCGATCAAATCAGAAGAAGCGTATTCCAAACTCATTCTCGGTTTTTCATAGAAATACGATTGGGATATAAGCAAGAGCCCAAAGAGTATTATCAACAGTGCTACAAGTCCATCGATGCTGAAGAAGAGCGCCCTTTCAGAGCATCCTGTTTTAACAAAACATTTTTGCGCAGCACTCTTATTTTCAGGGCAATTGATTTTAATTTTTTTGATTTTCATTTTTGTTTTTTATTTTCTTGTTTCTTGTTTATTTTTTCTTTTTTATTTGCTAATTTATTGATAAAAAACATAGAGATGCATTTTTATGATTGAACCATTATAAAACAAAAATCTTGTTGTTCTTACCAGGGTTTTTGCTGCAGAATAATTCCTGCCAAATGTTGTGTTTAAATCCTTTGTTTCCAAAATTATGTAGAAATCATACGGAGTTTCAAAACTCTTTTTTACAAACGAATAGTTGCTTTCTGCCAAAGCTTTTAACGCATTCAATTTTGTTTGGTTTAAAAAATATCTCCTGTTGGTTATCCCAGGAGAAAATCCGTAGGAGATATTTTCTGTTGGAAGTTCCTCCCAGTTCAAAGGATAACCTTCGCTCATGAGAGTGCTTGAAATGTAATTTGAATCAAGCATCATCAGTTCGTATTCCTGATTTTGGGAACTTATGTTTTGAGCATACTTAAAGTAAAAGATCAATGCAGTCGTGAAGAATAGAATTCCCACGATGATGTCTAACAGAAAGACTTGCCCATTCTTTTTTCCTCTTTTTTTTATCATTGATTTCATTTTCTCAAAATCATATTATAACCATAGGTTGATAAATTTTAAGTTGAGATTGCTAATCAACATTCAGGTAAACAAGCCCGTTTTCCTTTCTTATTCTGTTGCTCGTTATGTTAAAAAATCCTGTGAAGTTTTCAATTCTAGTGTAGTATTCCCTGTTTTTTGTTTTTAGAACCAAGAAGCTTCCATCAACGCTTATGTTGTAATCGTTTCCGTATATTTTATCAGGGATTTCAAATGTTCTGCTATACCCATCCTGTGCATTTGATGCTAAGAGTATTTCCTGCTTCAACTTTAAGCCCAAGTCCTTCAAACACTCTGATTCAGCCCTGTACCTTGCTGTTTCTGACAACTCCATTATTGCATAGATCGTTATTCCAAAGAATAAAAATACTATTCCTATTAGCATTATGAACTCAAATGCAACCTGCGATTTTTGGTTTGATTTAAAGTTCTTCATTTTTTATCAACACCCTTTTGCATCATGCTTGAACTGCTTGCATTGCACTCTTGTCTTATTCCAATCATATATTTTTCTTATCTTACTCATTTTTTAAATCATGTTTTTTTAACAACAATTACAATCATAATTGTTTCTTGGATTTTTTATTTTGATTTCTTTATTTGCTTTATCCTGTTATCTCAACATAGTCCTCTTTTGCCTCTATTTCTATGTTATGTATGCCCTGATGGCTGCTAATTGTTCCTGAGAGATTGACATTTGAAGAATATGAAATCTCACTTATGTTTCCATAGAATTTGACTTTGAAAACAATTTTTCTTTGGTTTATTTCAATGCTGTCAACGCCTTCAGGGATATAAACCCTCATCGTTGTCTTTGAAGGAGCACCTATGTAATAGACAGATTCTGCACTATCAGCGATTTCCCTTGCAATTTTGTATACTTGTTCTGTTTTTATTCTAATGTTGGCGTTCCTTGAATACTCATAGTATGTTAAGAGCAGTGGAATTGTTGTAGCCATTGCAAAGCCCATTATTATCAAAAATTCCATGCTTATCTGAGCCCTTTTCTTCTTTTTCTTCTTTTCAACAAATAACACTTCAAAGTCCACTTCAAAGAGATTTCTCATCTTTTGCATTACTGTTCTTGCCTTTTTGATTGTTTTTTTTGATTATTTTTGATTGTTCTTATTTTCTTTTTTATTTTCTATGTTTTCTACTATTATTTAAATTATACTTGCATATGATGCAGGAGTTTAAAATGTTTTTTTGCTACACCAAAAGGAATAAAAAGTTTTTTTATTTTTTGTAAGCATTGTAGAATTTTATTGCGCTCAAAAAATCCTTCTTTCTAAAATTTCTCCAATGCGTCTTTGTAAAGTATAAAATTGCCCCGACAAAATCCCACACGAAGAAATTTGGTATCTTAGGCAATCCTGTTTTTATTATGAGTTCAGGTTCTATGATGTGTGAAGAATAGAGGTTTTCCTTTATTGTACTCTTGTCGAGCATATCGATACTGAGCCTTCCGCTCATTATTCTCTTCATAATTAATTTAAATGAATCAACTATTTCCTCCTTTGAATCGTAGTTTATGCAAAGATTTAGGAAGAAATCGTTGTATTCCATTGTTTCCTTAACTACCATCTTTATCAGCTCTGAGGTTGAATCAGGAAGCCTGTGCCAATTCCCAAAGACGCTTATTCTTATCTTTTGCTCCTGCGCCTTTTTTAGAATAGTTTCAAGAAGTTCTTCAAGGTTTCTTAGTTCTTCTTCAAATGTTTTTTCATTTGAGAGTGCTTCCTGAGAAAGTAGAAGAATGCTAAGCATAGGTATCTTTAACAACTGCTGCTGATTGAGCATCTTTATGACAAGTTCTTTTTTTAACTCGCAGTCCTCTTTTGTCTCTGAAACCTCTTCAAACGCTACTCCTATGTGTTTTGGAATTTTAAACCCTTCTTTCTTTGAAAAGGCAATCGGGTTTTTCATGCTCTAATACTAAAACCTTATACTATAAAAATCTTTTCAGAATTAATTTTCAGAATAAAATATTCAGTTGAAATATAATGTTCAGTTGAATTTGGTTTTTATAAAATCATAGGCGAATACCAATAGATTTATCTGTGAGATGAAGCCCGTTGTCTCTATTGAGTATTCAGAAAGGATAAATTATTATTTATAGAACAACTCAAATTCGAAATATTTATATAGATGCTTTAAGAATAGAATGAATATATAGATTTTAAAAGTATTGGCGAAGGATGGAAATTATTTGTTGACTCATTTAGATTCTTGTTTAAGAAACCAATCTTCTTAATTCCAATCTTTTTTGCTTGGGCATTAATCGCAAGTTTAATTCTGTATCTGAGATATTATTTTACTTTTCCAAATGATTTAGGTTTAAGTTTGTTGATAATCTTTGGAGTAATTTTCCTAATCACGATGATAATTTGTATTGCAAATATCATGATGCTTGAATTTATGCAACAGATTGAGTCTGGAGAGAAAATATCTTTTTTCAAAGCTCTTAAAGAATCACTTGTTGTTGATTTACTAAAAGTCATTATTGTTGCACTTATTTAGGCGATAATATGGTTTGTTATGTTAATAATAAGTGTTTTAACAAGCAAAGAGAAAGATAGTAAAAGTTCAAGACCAGAACCTTCTGCAAGAGACGCAGCTTTAACTTTGGGCGGTGCTAATTCCGGACCATTCTCATGGTTAAAGTTAGGTCTGAGGATGTTTGAAAAATTGGTAAGAATGTATATTTTCTTAACCTTGCCTGCAATAGCATGGGAAAATAAGGGTCCTTTCTCAGCATTTAAGAGGTCTCTTGAAGTGATCAAAAGACATCCTATGCAATTCCTCACTACATATACCTCAACAGGAATTACATCTCTTTTTATGTCTGTTCCATTGATAATTATCTTTTATATAGATAAATCAGGTGTTGCTTTTTCATCTTTGCTTTTTCATCTTTATTCTGGACTGGTGTAATAATCTATGAGGGAATTATCTGGACATTAGGAATATATTTAGAACAAATGTCAGTTGGATTATTATATTTGTGGCATATTAAATGGCTAAAAAAAGGTGGAAAGGGAGAACTTTCTGATATTCCAAAACCTGATTTGCTGGATAATGTTTATGAACTAAAATAATTTAATTTTGCCCTCGACTTTTCTGCCTGATTGCTCATTTTGTTCGCTCGATAGCATTTGCTCTTTCTGAACTTTAAGTTTTTTGGCTTCGCAAAGTTTCACTAAAACTCAATTCTCACTAAGTTCGGAGAAATGAATAGCGATTTAACGGTTTTTAACGGTTTTGTTCGGTTACACCTGCTACACTCAAATCCTGCTACGCACGACTTCGTTAAATCGCATATGTTATGGAATATTCTGCTCTAGCTAAGGAATTTGTAGATAACTTAATTCCAATCGCTAGTTAATGGCATATTAATGATACTGTGATAAAGCGTATTGAAATTATAAATGGTTTTGGGAAATATACAAAAGTCAACTAAATTTCAAACTGTTAATCTGTGCAAGGAATGATTAAAATAAGATTGCAATGTTTATGTCATCAACAATAAATTAACAGAACCAAAAAAGAGAAAGATTTATAAACAATAGAGATTGCCACAGAATCAAACCTGTGACTTATGAGAGCGAAGCTCGAAAGAGGTTTTGTTTCTAGCTCTTGTAAGCTCTGGAAAAGGTGATTAAAATGGTAGAAGAACTAATTGATAAAGCTTTGGAATGCATTGAGATAGCGAGAACAACAGGCAAGATAAGAAAAGGAACGAACGAGGTTACAAAAGCTGTTGAAAAAGGAGAAGCAAAATTGGTAGTGATAGCGAAGGATGTCTCTCCGAAGGAGATTGTGATGCACTTGCCTTTGCTTGCAAAGGAAAAGAACATCCCTTTAATAGAAGTTCCTAGCAAGGAAGAACTTGGGGTGGCAGCAGGTTTGTCTGTTGGAACTGCAAGCGTTGCAATAATTAAGGAAGGGGATGCTAAAAAACAGATAGAAGAGCTTTCAAGAAAATTGTTGTTGCGCGAAAGCGGAGAGGAAAAGTCCGAGGAGAAAGCCAAGGAAGAGCAACAATAAAGAACAGCAGATAAGTACAAGCACAAAATGCAAAATTTTAAAATTATACAACCAGGTGTTCGTTAAAATGACAAAAAAGGATAAAGGCGTTGAAAATGCGGTTTTTACTCCTGCTTGGGCTGCAAGAGTAGAGGAAATCCTTGGAAGAACAGGGATGAGCGGCGAGGTAACGCAAGTCAGATGCAGAATACTTGAGGGTCCTGACGCCAATAAATTGCTGAGGAGAAATGTAATGGGTCCTGTAAAGACAGGAGACATATTGATGTTGAGGGAAACAGAAATTGAAGCAAAGGACTTGATGCACAAGAGAAAGGGTTAGGTGGTTTAGAATGACAAAATGCAATTTTTGCGGTAGAACTATAAAGGAAGGAAGCGGAATGACATTTGTAAAAAAGACAGGTGCTCTCATCCATCTGTGCTCAAGCAAGTGTTTTAAGAATTACCTGAAACTCGGCAGAAAACCCTCAGAACTAAAGTGGACTCAGGAATTTGCAAAGCAGAGAGCAAAAGAGAAAAAAGAGAACTTGGTTTCAAAAGAAGGGAAAAAAGAAAAGTTAAACAACAGAAAGCAAGAATAAAAATTAACAATTTTAAAAGATTTCGCACATGCTCTATGCTCTGCTGCAGAAATAACAAATAACGAATGAAAAAATGGAAATTATGAATTATAAATTATGATAATCAATCATGAAAATCAGAATTTAATGATCGAAATGATTTAAATGATTGAGATTCAATGGGTTGGAATTAAATGCGCTTAAATTGCGCTTAACAAAACCATAAAAAAATATTGGTGGGAAAAATGATTGAAAGAACCTTAGTCATTTTAAAGCCAGATGCTGTGCAAAGGCAGATTGTTGGAGAAATAATATCAAGATTTGAAAAAACAGGATTGAAGATTGTTGGCATGAAGATGCTTTTGGTGAACAAGGATTTTGCAAAGAATCATTACAGAGAGCACCTTCAAAAACCATTTTACATTTTTTTGGAGCAAATGATTACAGAAAGTCCTGTGATTGCGATAGTGCTTGAAGGAATTCATGCTGTTGAGATAGTAAGAAAGATAGTTGGGCCTACAGAACCGAGAAAAGCGCCTGCAGGAACAATAAGAGGAGACTATGCGATGCACTCTGCAGAATACGCTGATGCAAACAAAAAGGCAGTCAAAAACCTGATTCATGCTTCAGACAGCAAAGAATCTGCTGAAAAGGAAATAAAACTTTGGTTTTCAGAAACAGAATTGTTCAAATACAGAACAGTTCACGAGCAGCACACTTTTTGAAATCATGCTAAAATAAGATATGAGGACATGCTAAAATAAGAATAAGAAGATAACAAGGTGATTTTATGGCTGAAAAGATGGTTGACAAGGTTTTGAGGATTATGAAAAAACCAGAAAACATCAGAAATATTTGCACTTCTGCTCACATTGACCACGGGAAGACAACATTCTCTGACAATTTGATAGCAGGAGCAGGAATGATATCCCAAGAACTTGCAGGAAAGCAATTGGTTCTTGATTTTCATGAGGATGAAATTCAAAGGGGAATAACGATTGACGCTGCCAATTGTTCAATGGTGCATGAATTTGAAAACGACGAGTACTTGATAAACCTCATAGATACTCCTGGGCATGTAGATTTTGGGGGAGATGTAACAAGGGCGATGAGGGCTATTGATGGAACAATTGTCCTTGTTTGCGCTGTTGAAGGAGTTATGCCGCAAACAGAAACAGTCCTTAAGCAGGCATTGAGGGAAAGGGTAAAGCCAGTTTTATTCATAAACAAGGTTGACAGGTTGATAAAAGAACTTAAACTAACTCCTGAACAGATGCAGGAAAGATTTGTAAGAATAATAAACGATGTAAACAAGCTCATAAGGAACATAGCAGAGGACGAATTCAAGGATAAGTGGCAGTTGAATGTTGAAGAAGGAAGTGTTGCTTTCGGAAGCGCGTTCCACAAATGGGCTGTTTCTTTTCCTTACATGAAAAAGACAGGAATAACATTCAAAGACATCATTGAAGCTTATTCATCATCAGATCCAGAGGCGTATAAGGAACTCTCAAAGAGGGCTCCTTTGCATAAGGTTATACTCAACATGGTTATAAGGCACCATCCAAATCCAATAGAAGCACAAAAGTACAGAATACCAAAAATATGGCATGGTGACTTGAACTCAGAAGTCGGCAAGTCATTGCTCTCATGTAATCCTAATGGAGAACTTGCTTTTGTTGTCACAAAAATCGTGATTGACAAGCACGCAGGAGAGGTTGCCGCAGGAAGAATATTCTCAGGCACGATGAAAACAGGCCAAGAAGTTTATATGAGCATGGCAAAGAAAAAAGTCAGAATTCAGCAGATTTCAATCTACAACGGGCCAAAGAGAGAGATTGTAGAGGAAGCGCTTGCAGGCAACATAGTAGGAGTTGTGGGTTTAAGGGATGTAAGAGTAGGAGAAACAATTTCAACCTCTGAAATAGAGCCATTTGAGGAGATAAAGCACATCTTTGAACCAGTTGTTACAAAGGCAATAGAAGCAAAAAAGGCATCAGACCTTCCAAAACTGATTGATGTTTTGAGGCAGGTTAACAAGGAAGATCCTGGAGTAAAGATTGAAATTAATGAAGAAACAGGAGAGCATCTTATAAGCGGAATGGGAGAGCTGCATTTAGAAATCATTGAGAACAGGATAAGAACTGAAAAAGGAGTTGATGTAAAGACAAGCAACCCGATTGTTGTTTACAGAGAAACAGTTTCGCAAAAATCCCCTGAGGTTGAGGGAAAATCCCCTAACAAGCACAACAAACTCTACTTTTATGTTGAACCATTGGAAAAGGAGATTTGGCAGGCAATAAAGGAAGGCAAGATACCTGAAATGAGGTTAAAGAAAAAAAATGAAGAGGTTTGGGCGTCTCTTGAAAAATACGGTTTAGACTCTCAAATTGCAAGGAAAGTAAAGGATATATTCAACGGAAACTTATTGATTGATCTTACAAGGGGGATTGTCCATATTGGAGAGGTTATTGAGATGATAATGGACATGTTTGAGGACGTAATGTCAGCAGGCCCTATTGCAAGAGAACCGTGTACAGGAATAAAGGTTTATCTCTCCGACGCAAAACTTCACGAGGATGCAATCCACAGGGGCCCTGCTCAAATCTACCCTGCTGTAAGGGATGGAATAAGGATTGCAATGATGAACGCTAAACCATTGCTTTTAGAACCGATACAGACAATGCAGTTTGAAGCCCCTGAAGAGTATATGGGAGAACTCTCAAAATTAATAAGTGCAAGGAGAGGGCAGCTCCTTGACATGCAGCACCAAGGTTCAGAGATAATTATAAGAGCAAAACTACCTGTTGCAGAATCATTGGGCTTAAGCAACGATGTGAGGTCAGCAACGTCTGGCAGAGGAGTTCAGTTTTTAGTTGATCAAACATTTGAGAAACTGCCTTATGAATTGGCAGAGCAGGTTATAAATAAGATAAGAACGAGAAAAGGTTTGAAGGTTGGGGAATACGGAATTGCTGTCAAGGACAGCAATGCTTAAACAAAGAGAACAATAAGAACAATGCAAGCAGTTTAAGCATTATGCAAAAAATTTAGCGCTTTTAATTGTTGTTTAAAAACCTTGCTTAATGCGTTAAACCACAAATTTTATATATAAAAACAAAAACCTTGATTAAGAAAAGAGAAAGCCAAAAAAAAAGAAAATAAAAAGAAAAAAATCAAAAACAAAAAACAAAAGATTGAAAAATAGGCGATCAATTAAATTGCATTGTTCGCGATTAAAACAAATATAAGAGATGCAAAAAGAACAACAAAACAAGAATAATAAGAACAAGGAGGTCTTAAAATGGCAAAAGGAAAAGAGCACATAAACATTGTCTTTATAGGACATGTAGACCATGGAAAATCAACCACCGTGGGAAGATTGCTGTTTGACTCAAAAAACATAGATGAGCAAACGCTGAGAAAGTTAAAGGAAAAAGCTCAGGAACTTGGAAAGGCAGGTTTTGAGTTTGCATTTATTATGGACAACTTGAAAGAGGAGCGTGAAAGAGGAGTTACAATAGACCTTTCTCACAAAAAGTTTGAAACTCCAAAGTATTATTTTACAATAATTGACGCTCCAGGACACAGGGACTTCATTAAGAATATGATTACAGGTGCTTCTCAGGCAGACGCTGCTGTTCTGGTTGTTTCAGCAAACCCTGGCGATGGTGTTCAAGCTCAAACAAAGGAGCATGTTTTCTTAGCAAGAACCCTCGGAGTTCAGCAGATTATAGTTGCAATAAACAAGATGGACATGGCAAAGTATGATGAAAAGAGATTTAACGAAGTCAAGGATGAGGTTTCAAAACTCTTGAAAACAGTTGGTTATAACCCTGAAAAAACATTATTCTTGGCAATAGCAGCCTATCCAGGAGACAACATTGTGAACAAGAGTTCAAACATGCCGTGGTACAAGGGCCCAACATTGTTAGAAGCATTGGACATGCTTACTCCTCCTGAAAAACCAATAAATCTTCCATTGAGGTTGCCGATACAAGATGTTTATAACATCACAGGTATTGGAGTTGTTCCTGTTGGCAGAGTTGAAACAGGAGTTTTAAAGGTTGGAGATAAGGTAATCGCTGTTCCTGCAAGGGAAGGAAAGGGAATAACAGGAGAGGTTAAGAGCATAGAGATGCATCATGAACAGATGCAGCAGGCAGAACCAGGAGACAACATTGGTTTTAACGTCAGGGGTTTTGGAAAGAAGGACATTGCAAGAGGAGATGTCATTGGACACCTTGACAACATACCAACAGTTGCTACAGAATTCACAGCGCAGATAATTGTTTTGAATCATCCAACAGTTATAACCACTGGCTACACGCCTGTGTTCCATATTCACACAGCGCAAGTTGCATGCCAGTTTATTGAGTTAATTAAAAAGATAAATCCTGCAACAGGAGAAACAATTCAGGAAAAACCTGATTTCCTGAAGAATGGAGACGCAGCCATTGTGAGGATAAAACCAATGACTCCACTGGTCATTGAAAAACAAAAGGATATTCCTCAATTGGCAAGGTTTGCAGTCAGGGATTCAGGAACAACAGTTGCTGCTGGAATGTGCATTGACATAGTTAAAAAAGAGCTTTAAGCTCATATTTTTTGTTTTTTAACTTTTTATAACTTTTTATTTTTTATTTCAATAAAATAATAAAATAAAAGAAATGGATTCATGATAATCCTTGGTTATCATGATTTAAGAGGCAATGACGCTAAAAACAATAAAAGGCGCTGAAACACAGCAAGAATATAAGCAAAAAGAGTGGTTTTTATGAAGGCAAGAATAAAGTTAGCGAGTACGGATATTGAAAAGATAAACCAAACATGTGACTACATAAAGTCAATAGTAGAAAAAACAGGAGTTGAAATCAGGGGCCCTATTCCCTTGCCAACAAAGAAACTGAAAGTGATTACAAGAAAATCGCCTTGCGGAGACGGTTCAGAGACCTATGAAAGGTATGAAATGAGGATCCATAAGAGATTGATTGATTTGGAAGCAGATGAGAGAACTTTGAGATTGGTGATGAGAGTTCCTGTTCCAGACGGTTTGAATATCGAAATAGAAATGATCGATTAAGATTGATTGAGAAATTCTTGATTTAGTTAAGCAAGAAATAAAATAAGAATTTCTTTTTGCAAGATAAATTAATTTGTGCATTGTTAAAATTCAAAAAATTAAAATAAAATCAAAAACACATAATAAAAAATAAAATAATCTTAATCAATGCTTTAATCAAGGCTGAAAAGGCAGATGTTAAAAAGCCGATTTAAGAAGATTTTAATTTAATTAATCTTATAATTAATCTTATCCTAATTAATAATATTGATCCTTAACTTCTTAATGATAATTTAGGTTTTAATCTTGCTCTCTTTTTAATCTTACAAAATCCTGCAAACTTTATTTAATTATTTAACATTATTTAAGGTTGTTCAAGATTATTTAAAATTATTCAAGAACCCACTTTAAAAACTCTTCTAAAATCATATCCCTATGTAAAACAAGATTCTCATATGAATTGTTTTGCAAATAAATGTTTTTGTTTTTTAGGAATATATTTTTGTTTGCAGCAGAGAACAAACTCTCAATTTCCCTTATGCTCAGCTTTGGATTTTCCCTTCCCTTGACAACAACCCTGTTAATTATTTTTGAATAAAGGGCTATTGCTTCTCTATCAGGCATTGGAATAATGTTGTAAATCACTTTTTTAAGTTCCTTTGGTTTTTCAGCATAATCCCTTATGTTGAAATCTTCTGGTTTCAAATTTTCTTCCTTATTTAATATTTTATAAACGAACTGCCTTGAAATCATTGTTGCAATTATCCTGTGATCTAAAAATTCCTCTGGAATCTTGTATCTTGTTCTTTTTCCGCGGTAAATCTCTCCTTTGTCCTCAACCTTTGCGTGCAGCAAATGCCATTCCTCTAAACCCTTCAAGCCCTTTTCTTCTGTGGCATAGTTCATTGTCACAACATCCTTTCTTTCCTTTCCATTAAGTATTTCGTCTAAATCTTTGCTCCTGGTTGATGTTGATGGAACTCGCATGTAAAAATTTCCTCCTGCGCTTGAATATTCCATGCAGTAAAGTCCTTTCTCTGAGAGTTTTGTCAGAATGCTGAACAACAGCCAACCCCTTAAAATGTGGTTTTCAGATATTATAGCATGAGTGCTTGTTGATTTCATGTACTTAAAACCCCTTGTGCAAAAATAATCATTAAAATGTTCTGTGTCAAAAGAATAATGAGCAGAACTTTTTATCTTCTCTTCAGCACTTAGACAATAATCAAAGTATTTCTCAATGAAAAGTTTTTGAGGGCTTCCCTGTTCTACTCTTTCTTTTCTTGTAAAATAAGGAATGTTTATCGTGTTTGCTAATGTTATGAACGCTTCAGAAGGAAAATCGTAATCAATGTAATATTTCATTGGAAAAAGTGCCTGCCTCTTATCAAGGACAGCATACTCAGCGCTTCCTTCCTTTAATTCAATTAAGAAGTCCATTAGTTCTTCTATTCCTATTATTTCTGTTTCAGAACCATTTTTCTTTATGTCCTTTGCGCTTAAACCCTTGTTTAGGTCAAACCATTTTTTAGCATTAAAATCCTTAAAATATTCATTAATCTTTGCCATAAAACAGAATAATTAGTACTAGTATAAATTATTTACTATCATAAAGTTAAAATTATTTTTGTTTGAAACAAAGTAAAAGAAAACAGCAAAAACAAAACATAAAACAAAAATCATAAAAGAAAGATTTAAAATCCAGCAAATTTACTGCTGTCCTCTTGTACTTTTTCTTCTTGTACTTTCTCTTTTACTCTTCTATAACTTACTGGTTGCTTTATTTTTTTAATTATAATGTTTGTTCTGCTCGTTATTAACTTAAGGATTGTATTAAATATTGTATTCTTCTCAGCAACAGTAATTTTTATTCTTCCTCTTCAGAACCCTTGTAGTTTGGAACCGCCTGCCTGCTTATGAGCATTATGTCTCCAATGTTTTTTACAAGCTGATGAGGAACTATTACTCCTTTTGCATTCCCAACAATCTTGCTCAGGTAAGAACCCCTTGTGGCTCTTATTCGCCACCCGCTCACTTTGTTCTCTCCGAGCAGGGCTTCCTCAACATCCCCAAAGTAATCCCCATCCTCTGTGAAAACTCTCATGTTGTATGTTTCGCTTATTCTTTTCATTCTTAGCATGCTTTTCCCTCTCAAAAATTAATATAATGAATTTCTTTTTTGTTATTAAAACATAAAAACATTTCTATTATTTAAACTTTTCCCTCTTTTGCTTTCATTGATTTTTACAAAATAAAATGAATAACATCTAAAAATCCAAATCTTAGCAATCATTTTTTATTTAAAGTTATT
>JBNAUL010000002.1:375224-378820 GCA_049700835.1 Candidatus Woesearchaeota archaeon | reverse complement strand
TTTTAATCCAAATTTTTAATTTGATGAATTTGTTTTAAATTAGAAAACTTCTTTTTGCTGTTCAAAATTTTATTCTAAAAAAATAAAAATAAAAAAAATAAAAAATTTTTTTTGTTGTTTCAAGCACTTAAACTTACTGGGTTGTTGGAGCTTCTACATTGATGTTTGTCAGGTCTATTCCGCTGACAACAACTTCTGTTCCCTTGAGCTTTGAAGCATAGTCCTTATAGTTTGCAAGGACTTTTGAAGCTCTCCTTGTGTCGTCTGCTGAATAACCAGCAACCAACAATGCCACATTTCCGTTTGAATGCTCAAAGAGCTTTATTATTGCCTTTCCAGGCGTAAAGCCCTCCCAGCAGTCTGTTGTGTATGGCATCAATGTTGCTGCAATTGAGTTGACACAAGGTCCTCCAACAACTATCAAGTTCTGCGCTTGGTAGTTTGAAACCTCTTTATCCAACACAGTTACATCTGGCTTTATTGGTTGCACTTCTTTGTAAGTTGTTCCTGTGCCTGTTGTTACTGCTGTTGCTGTTAATGGAGCCAAGTATACATTATAGGTCACTTCTTCCTTTGGAACATACAATTCTACTGATGGAGTATCTCCGCCAGTGTATTTCATGAATGTTCCATAAGGAGTTAATGCTTCATAATTGTATCCTGTGGTTCCAACCTGTATTACTCCACTCCATGCACTGCCAGCTGTTGCGCTGTATGATGGTGTTATTGAAATCTTTATGTCATTTCCAGAAGCGCCTGATGTATAAGTTATTGGTATTGTTATAACACCGTAAGCACTTGGTGTTCCTCCGCTGTAATTTGTTTTTTCTTCTACAGTTACTGATTCATTTGTTATTGTTATTAAATTGTCGTTTATTGTGTACAATCTATTTGTGAAGTTGTATGGTGTGCTGTAATTGCTTTCTGTCAATAAGATATACCCGTCAGATGTTCCTGTTGGATGAGCAGTAAAGTAGTAGGTGTTTCCATCATAGACCATTGTTCCATGATAGTTTGAATCAAAGCCCCACTCGTTGTTTGTTCCAGAACCAATGTCTTGCACTACAATGCTCTGCGCAGATGAACTGTTTCTGAATGCTGTTAATCTAAAGATGTGCTGGTATTCTCCGCTTCCAAGGATGAAGTAATTATTCTTGCTTACATTATTTCCTGATGTGTAGAGTGTGTAATCTCCAATCCTTAATGATGTCTGGTTTGTGTTATATCCATAAACAAATTGCGTTGAATACTTTATTCCTGCTTTGCTTGTGAACTCTATTGACATCCTGTCCTCAGCGCTTGACCAAACCCTCACCTTTGTCTTTCCAGCGTCATCCAAAGCAGCGCTTCCTCCTGTGAATGCCCACTTGAATGCTCCAAACACAGGGTCAACCATATCTTCTCCATTCTTTATAACCTTTACCTGCGGATATAGGTTGTATGGAGTTACTGTTATTGTTATTGTTGAAATCTTATCTCCTGAAGAGCTTATTGATACTGATGTTCCATCAATGTAGTTTGTTCCTGAAACTCCCTTGGCAACTTGTTGCCCATTTTCTAAGATTATCTTTTCACTTCCCAAGAACAATCTTACTCCTCCGCCTCCAACTGGCTGGGTGTATGCAAAGATATCCTTTACATACAATCTTTCTCCACCAATTGTATAGGTATATCCCTTTTCAACTGTTGCTGTTTCATCATTGACCTTTATTGTTGCTGTTGCTGTTGATGATTGTGTGTTTACTCCAATAACCTGTATTGACACCTCTTTATCTCCAACAGTCACTGTTGATGTTTCTCCTGCGTTGAATGTCTGATCAACAGAAGAGCCATAGAGCGTTACCTTTGTGCTCGTAAGCTCTGATGTTTGGTCGCTTAATGTGTATTCCTTTCCAAACAATGTTATTGTCTTTCCATACGCATTTGTCAGGTTGACTGCTGTTGGGAATTGTATCTGCAAGGTGTATGTTGGAGTTCCTGTAGCTACATCAACATACAGCAAGGGTTCATCTGTCTCTGGAAGCGATTTTCCAAATTTTACCTTTGCTCCGATGACTCCTATCTGTGTTTTTACATTATAGGAGTTCCCACTTCTGTCAACCAATGTTGTTGTTTTCAGCAAGTCTGGAATATCTGTCTCTGTTATGACTGTCTTGCCAGTAGATGTCAATGTTTCGTCATAGTTTAACTTGTTTGAAGATGTTTCTATTTTTATTCCGCCCTCAACAACTGTCTGAGTTGTTCCCTCTATTGGTTTCTCAATTACATTCGCTGCTTGTAAACTCATCCCAATGTCTGTTGCTCCAATTACATCATCTGCTTTTGCTGTGCTGCCAACCACTATCAGCCCATTGAACTTTCCATTCTGCACAAATGGCGCTGGGTATTGGTTTAGGTTTGCTGCAGCCAATGCTCCCATTACTGTAGCTCCGAGCATAAAAGTTCCAGCTCCAAAAGCTACAATCTTTTTTACAAGTCTATTCATTTTATAGACCTCCTTCTTTTTTATTTTTTTTATTTTTTAAGCTATCTTTACTTAGAATTCCACAGCTATATCAGATAGAAATATCTTCTCATTTATAAATTTTTCTGTTTTTTATAATTATAAAGTATATTGATATACATTTTATTCACTATTTGCTAAACTACTTTGTTTTCAAATCTCTTTTCTTTGAAAACCTTTCTTTTTGTTATCTTGTTCATATTTTTTTATGATTGTCTGTTATTTATTTCATAACTTTAATTTTTATATTTTAATTCTATATTCTATATCCTATATTCTATATATTTCTATATATACTATATGTGTTATTCATGTTATTTTAGATTTTTAAAATTTTAGATTCTTAAAAAGTTTTTTAACTTGAAAATCCCGCTTGAGATTCCGCCTGGGAAAGCATACCAAATTACTCCTTTAAAATTGGTTTTTTTCTTTTTAACTGCTTCAATCAAATTATATTTTTCATCAAAAAAGGTGTATGCTTTTCCAATTTCAATTCTTGAATGAGCATCAGAACCTGCTGTCTGCCCAACATTCAGCAATTTTGCAGCATTCTGCGCCAGCCTATTCTCATAAGGAAGTATTGCTCTCCCATTAAAAACCTCAACAGCGTCAATCTTTCCTTTTAGTTTAAATATGAAAGAGCCGATTCTTTGCCTGTAAACAGAATATGGGTGCGCAACAGATATCAAGCCATTCTGCTCCTTTATCTTATCAATAACTTCAAAGACATCTCCTGGTCTTATCTCCTCTTTCAAATAATAAGCTAGTAGTTCTCCATTGTTTGTCATTATTTCCTCGCCAATAATAACCTCAAAGTTCCTGTCCTTGTTGAGTTTTTTCAGAGCAAGTGCTCCTCTTATTGTGTTATGGTCTGTTATTGCTATGCCGTTTAACCCATTTTTCTTTGCTGTTTTTAACAGCGTGCTTAGTTTCAAACCGCTGCATTTTGAATATTTAGTATGAACATGCAAATCGTATTTTAACATGAAGAGAAAGCATTTAAGGTTTTGTTTAAAAAATTTTCTATGCTGTGCTGTATTGCTATTCTTTAATCGCGAAACAGAATTAGCATATTTTCCATAACATTTTTTTT
>JBNAUL010000002.1:277234-375124 GCA_049700835.1 Candidatus Woesearchaeota archaeon | reverse complement strand
TTTTTTTTGTTTTTTTATTTGCGCTCTTTAATTTTCTTGCTTTGTTCTTTGCTTGCATTTTTATCCCTTTTGTCTTGATAGTATTTGCATTCTTTTCTTAGAACGCAATCTTCGCAAACAGGTTTTTTCCTGCAGCAATTCTTTGCATGCTCAACTATCAATGCGTGGTATTCATTGTAAATCTTGTAATCCTTTGCCAAGTTTTTTTGAAAGAATTCTTGAACAAAATCATAGTTGCTTTTCTCATCAAAGAACCCTAACCTTGAAAATATTCTTATGGTGTAGGCATCAACAACAAAGAATGGCTTGTTCAGCGCATACAGCATTATGTAATCAGCACTCTCCTTTCCAACGCCCCAAACCCTAAGCAATTCCTCCCTGCTCAAGCTCTCATTCTCAAAATCATCTTTATGCTCCAAGAAAAACCTGCTTATCTCTTTCAACTTTCTTGTTTTCACATTGTAATAACCCGCAGGCCTTATGAGCTCAGCAAGTTTTTTCTCAGGAGTTGAGAGTATTTTTTGCGGAGAAAAAATATTTGCTCTGCTCAAGTTCACAAACGCCTTTTCAACATTCTTCCATGCAGTGTTCTGCGTTAATATTGCTCCGATGCAAATTTCAAACTTTTGATTAATACTCTTTTTTTCATGTTTGAAAAAAGTTCTGTATTCGAATGAATTCTGCTTTAATATTGGCCACCATCCCTGCTCACCGTACTTATTCAAAAGTTTTTTATAGACAAGCATTAATTTACTTTTCATAAAAATAAAAAATTCACATTTGAATATAAACTTTTTTAATTTTTTATTTTTGTCTTTGAAATTTTGCGGGGGTTCCCGAGAGGTCAAAGGGGCATGGCTTAGGACCATGTGGCTTAGTGCCTACCTGGGTTCGAATCCCAGCCCCCGCATTTTCAAGCATTGTCCAGAATAGAAAATTAAACGCAGAATTTAATCTCCTGAGCAAAGTTATCTTAAATAATAATTAATAATGCATTAATAATGCATTCTAAATAACAATATTTAAATACCTGTTGCTTATTAACAATTTCATAAAAAATCAAGGTGTTCTTATGGCAAAAAAAGAGGCAGTTGGCAATAAAAAAAAGGAAGAGATTAAAGATACAGGCAAGAATTCTAATGAGGAAAAAGAGATAACAAATCAGGATTTAAACAATTTGAACAAATTAATGGAAAATCTTCCTGAAGAAATAAAAAACAAATTAAAGGAACTTACAGAGAGCGTTGAAAGGTTAAAGAAAAGAATTCTTGAAAAGTTTGAGGACTATGTTATTGGAATAGCCCTTGTTCCTGCTGAAAGCGAGAATAAGAAAGATGAAAGCAGCGTAGATGAAAAAAATCCTGAAGAAGCTTCAGAAGCATCAGGAGCAAAACAGGGTTTGAACTTTAATCTTCTTGTCATGATTGACGATTCTGACTCAACCAAGATGAGCAAGGAAGAGCTGAAATCAAAGATTTCAGCAATAATTGATTCTTTTGCAAAAGAGGTTAATGCTCAGCTAAAAACAGAAATCCTGCTGCTATCAGAACTTTGGCAGTTTTGCCTTGATGCAAGATATGAAATCTTGAAGAGGCTTGCGCTTTCAGTTCCAGTATATGAGAAAGGAATGCTTTCTGCTATAAAGATTTCTGAAATTCACAAAACAATGGTTATAAAAAAGTTTGAGAGATATATCGTTAGTTATGTTTTGGCTGGTTCTATAGTCAAGGGAAGGGCAACAAAGGAGTCAGACATTGATGTTTGGATTGTTATTGATGATACAGATGTAAAAAGGATGAGCAGGGCAGAATTGAAAGACAAACTTAGAGCAATAATAATTGGAATGGGAATAGAAGCAGGAGAAATTACAGGAATAAAGAACAAACTGAACATCCAAGTTTACATACTGACTGATTTTTGGGATTCTTTGAGAGAAGCAAATCCTATAATATTCACCTTGCTGAGAGATGGAATTCCTTTGTATGACAGGGGTTTGTTTGTTCCTTGGAAGCAGCTGCTAAAAATGGGAAGGATAAAGCCAAGCAGGGAAGCAATAGACATGTTCATGTCAACAGGAGAGCACATGCTCAAGAATGTTGAGTTCAAACTTAAGGACATAGGAATAGAAGACATCTATTACGCAATTTTGACCCCGTCGCAGGCAGCCCTTATGTTATATGGAGTTCCACCTCCTGACCCTAAGGAAACCCCTGAACTCATGAGGGAAATCTTCGTTAAAAAGGAAAAACTGCTTGAGGACAAATTCGTTGATATTCTTGAAGAGAACATAAAACTAAGAAAGGATGTTGAGCACAACATAAAGAAGAGCGTTTCAGGAAAAGAAATAGACCAACTCTTGGAAAATGCAGATAAATATCTCAAGAGAATAAAGAGATTGTTCTCTCAGATAGAAAAGACAAAAGAAGAGGAGAACTTCCTAAAGGTTTGCGACACTGTTACAAGCGTTGTAAGGGACTGCTTGAAGGAAGAAGGAGTTATGAGTTGCGAGGAAAACAACTTAATGCAGTGCTTCAAGGAAAAATTGGTGGACACAGGAAAGATTCCTGAAAATTTCTTCAGGAAGCTAAAGATGATTGAAAAGAATAAGAAGGACTACGAGGAACAGAAGCTTTCAAAGATCGATGTTAAAAAATTCCTAAAGGACGCAGGAGAGCTTACAAAGTTTTTGCTTGAGTACATACAGAGAAAGAAGTTCAGGGAGCTTGAGAGTTCAAAGGTAAGGGTAAAGCACGGTTCAAAATTAGGAGAGCTTGTTTTCATGGAGAAAAACATCTATCTTGTTTCTGACATAAAGGAAAAGGACAAATGCTATAAAGCAGAAATATTAGGAGAGAAAAAAGTATCAGATTTCGTTGAGATATCTCAGGAGGAGTTTGAAAAGTTCATCGATGCTGAAAAACCAGGAAATGCTGTTCTGACAACAGATTTGGTTGAGAATATAAAGAGAATTTTAGGCGAGGATATAGAGTTCATTATCAATTATTAGAATCATTACCTATTAAAAAATGCAATGTTTAATGCAACTAAGATTCATATCAGGAAAAATATGGAATTTTCCTAATTCGCGCTAAAATTTCAAAGCATAGAAAGATAAAAATCAAGATTTAATTTAGCGATTTTTTGATATAGCGATTTTGAAAGAATTTGAAAATTAAGATAGCATAAGACAGCATATCATAATTCAAGACAGCATTTAGAACAGCGTTTAAGACACAAGCCCAATTCAGGAAAGAATTAATAGTATAATTAATATTATAATCAATAATCAATATATTAATCAACAACGCAGGATAAAATCAAGAACATGCTCCAATGCAAAATTGTTTTTTGAATATTATTTTTTGAATATTAATATACTTTTTTTCTCACTGAATAGAATTGTTTTTTGAAATGTTTTCATAAAAAATAATTTATATACTTTTGTTTAGATAAATTTATTAATGATTTGATATTAATGATTCTTAGAGATAAAACGCAAAAAAGGGTGGTGAAATGAAAACAGGTTGCAAAGTTTGCGATGCTATGACTCAATCTCCAATCACTATAACACCAGACACAACAGTTCAGGAATGCGCGCAGTTGATGAGAAAGGAACATGTCGGCGGAATTCCAGTGTCTGAGAACGGGATTTTAAAGGGAATAATAACTGAGCAGGATATCACAAGAAAGATTGTTGCGCTCGGCAAAGACATAAAAAAGCCAGTCAAGTATTTTATGGTTAAAAAAGTAATAACAATAACCCCTGAAAAGGATATCTACGATGCCTTGATTTTGATGAGGAAAAAAGGAATAAGGCACCTGCCAGTAATAAGCGGAAAGAAGCTGTTAGGGCTCCTAACCTTGAAAGATATCCTAAAAATACAGCCGCAACTCTTTGAAATTATTTCTGAGAAGATGAGCATAAGAGAAGCAGACAGAAAACCTGTTTTCTCACAGTCATCCGGAATTTGTCAGGTCTGTGGAGAACTAAAAGACGAGTTAAAACAAGTTGATGGGGTATTCATGTGCAGGGAGTGCTTTTTGTCATACAAAAAGAAAAAAAATAAGAAAAGCTGAATAACAAAACAATGATAGAATAAGAACAAAGATATTACAAAGATAATTACAAAGAAGAGCTAATAAAAAAACAAGAGCACAAGAGCAAACACGGATAAATTTGAATTTAATAAGAGTATTTAAAAAAAGCATGCAAAACAGCATTTGAACCAAGAATTAAATAGGGATTGATTTGAAGAAATTGATTTGAGTGCTAAATTCTTACAGAACATTGCAGAATGCAGAACCTTGCAAAAGATTTAGCATAAATTTAAGCATAATTCTAAGATTAGGCAATTAAGATTTTAAAAAAAATTGTTAGCATAATTTAATCAAGCTTAATCACAGCTTAACAATGCGAAATTTTCGCTGTTTTTTCTTTTTCATTTTCAATACAAAAATATAATAAAAGAGAAAAAAGAAGAATGGATTAAAAACATTTGAAAAATATTTCAATCAACTAATGCAGACTTTCAGCGCTTGCCTTGTTTTATAATTTTGTTTCGCTTTACTTTATTTTTATCTGCACTTATCTTATCCGTACTCTAATGTAATAATAAAACAAAGTAAAATATTTAAATAGAGGGCAAAGCACAATAGTTGATGATGAAATTCAAAACAACAGCAGAGATAAAAGTTCCTCAAAAACTCATAGAACAGGTGATAGGCCAAGAAAGAGCAGTTGAGATAATAAAAAAAGCAGCAAAGCAGAGAAGGCATGTTTTGCTCATAGGAGAGCCAGGAACAGGAAAGTCAATGCTCGGAATGGCTTTGGCAGAACTGCTTCCAAGAGAAAAACTTGTTGATATTCTATCATATCCTAATCCCAACGACGAAAACCAACCTTTAATAAGGGTTGTTCCTGCTGGCGAAGGAAGGGAAATTGTAATGAGAGCAAAGCTCGAAAATTCAACTTCCTTTAAGAACCAAAATTTAATAATGTTTATCCTTCTGCTTTTGGCAATGTTTGCTCCTTGGTGGGCTTACAACTATTATAAAAGTTCAGAGTCAGCAGTAGTTGCTTCAATAATGTTTTCCTCTCTATTTCTTGGAGGGATGCTGTTCTTAGTAAGTTTTGTTATATTCCTAAATTTAGCAGCAAGAAACTCCGCAAAGATAAAACTTCCTCCAAAACTCATAGTTGATAACTATGGAAGAAAACAGGCGCCTTTTTACGATGCAACAGGAGCCCATGCAGGAGCTTTGCTCGGAGATGTGCTGCATGATCCTTACCAAAGCGGAGGATTAGGAACTCCTGCTCACGAGAGAGTAGTTGCTGGAATGATTCACAAAGCGCACAGAGGAGTTTTGTTTATTGATGAAATAGCAACGCTTGAACCATCAACTCAACAGGAATTATTGACCTCTCTGCAAGAGGGAAAGTATGCTATAACAGGACAGAGCGAGAGGTCAGCAGGAGCAATGGTCAGAACAGAGCCAGTTCCATGCGAGTTCATACTGATAGCAGCTGGAAACTTGGAAACCGTGAAGAGAATGCACCCTGCATTACGATCAAGAATAAGGGGTTATGGTTACGAGGTTTACATGGAAGAGCACATGAAAGATAACGATGAAAACAGGGATAAATTGGTTAGGTTCGTTGCGCAGGAAGTGCAAAAGGACAACAGGATACCTCATTTTTCCAAAGAAGCAGTTGAAGTAATAATTGAGGAAGCAAGAAGAATGGCTAACAGAAAGGGTTACCTTACTCTGAGATTGAGGGAACTTGGGGGATTGATAAGGGCTGCAGGAGACATTGCTATTGAAGAAAAATCAGGGCTTGTCATGAAAAATCATGTTTTGAAAGCAAAGATAATTGCAAGAACTCTTGAAAAGCAGATTGCAGACAGATACATTGAAAGAAAAAAAGAGTATGAAGTAATAATGACCTCTGGAAAATTGATTGGCAGGGTTAATGGGCTTGCAGTTATAGGAACAGAGGACTCTTATTCAGGAATTGTGCTGCCAATAGAATCAGAGGTAACTCCTGGAGGAAAAAATCCTGAGATAATAGCAACCGGAAAGCTTGGCAAGATTGCACAAGAAGCAGTTAAAAATGTTTCTGCAATAATCAAAAAGTATTTTGGAGAGGACATAAAGGGAAAATACGATATTTATGTTCAGTTCCTGCAAACCTATGAGGGTGTGGAAGGGGATTCAGCGAGCATAGCTGTTGCAACCTCAATAATAAGCGCTCTAAAGCAAATCCCGATAAAACAGGACTATGCAATGACCGGCTCATTATCAGTTAGAGGAGAAGTTCTGCCTGTTGGAGGGGTTTCAACAAAAGTAGATGCAGCAATAAATGCAGGAATTAAAAACATAATTGTTCCAAAAACAAACCTTAAGGACATAATCATTGACAAAAACAAGTTATCTTCAATAAGAATTATTCCTGTCACAAACATAATAGAAGTTCTTGAAGAGGTTCTTGATTGGAAGGAAAAACAGCACATCCTTAAAGAGATAAAGGGAAAGAACAGAATTCAAAAGCATTTTGCTCCTCAGAATAGAAAGGGATAAGCAACAAAGTACTAATTGCAAAAAGAAATGCAGAGAATGCATAGGAAACGCCTAAAAATGCAAAGAGAAGTTGCTGAAAGCAGTTAAAGAACCGTTAAAGAACAAAAGTTAATAAGCGCTAAGCAAGAATGCAGAGCAAGAACAAAATTCAAACAGAATAAGTTTTTCTAACAAAAAATAAAAATAATGCACAGGGAGTTAGGAGAAAGTAACATTATTAGAAAAACAAAAAAAGAAAGAAAATTAAAAATCATTAGAATAAATTCTTAGAACAATTGCAATGAAATCAGCGCAAAACAATCTACTTGCCAAAGATTTAAAAACACAAAAAAATTTTTAGATTAATCTGAATAAAAATCAGAATTAAAAATGCATTTTGCCAAATGCTGCAATGCTGATGCTGCAAATATTTAAATAATAAAAATAATTTTAGAGAAATAATTTTAAAGAACAAATCATTAAAGAACGAATTAAGAACAAATTTCAAGGAACTTAAAAGAGGTGATTTTATGGACATAAGCTTTTTAACAGGTATAATTTTGATACTATTGCTGATATTTCTGATTTTTAAGTTTGTGAAAACTCTATTTAAAGCAATTCTCGTTTCTCTGCTTTTCATCATTGCAGCATTCCTTATCTTTATGCTCTTGGTTTACAACGATGTTTCAAGCGTAAGAACCCTTCCGTCGCAGAGAATAATGTTCTTATTTGTTTCAGACAATAAATTTCAGTCAGGTTTTACAACAGTCTTTTCAAAAGAGGAATTCAATGCAATGAGCAATGAAAAACTTTCAGAACTGCAAAGATACTATAACGAAAAGAATTATAAAAAAATGCTTTCAAGTTTTGCAGCAGGCAACTCAACAACCGCTATAAGATTCTTTGTTTTTAACGAGGATGCAATAAAGAATGCAGGAGAGAAAATAACAATAGAAGATTTTGAGTTGAGCAACGAAGAGGTCTTAAGCATCCTGAAAAGCCAAAAGCCGATAACAGCATTCTCTTCTATACTTGTGAAGAAAGGTAGAATTAGCGAAGGACAAAGAACTCTCATTGAAAGAGAGATCTTATCCAATAACACAGAAGAGGAATTTAAAGCAAAAATTTTTGGTTTAACAGTTACATCTGCACTTGAAAAGGATTTCTCATATCTGATAAAGGAGTACAAGAAAAAGAATGTTATTGTTTATCCAAGAACGCCTCTATTTTATCTTACTTCAATAATTCCTGAGAAAATGATAAACTCTGTCTTCAAAAAAATTGAAGCATCAATCAATGAAACAAACAAAGAACAAAAGAACAAGCAGAGCTCGTGAAGGATGGATAAGCAAAAGCCAGAAAAGATTTGAAAAACATAGAATAAAGAGTATAAAAAGGGCATAAAAAGATGAGCACAATAGAACATTTAAAAGAGCATTTAAAAAACAGGAGAACAAAAATTATAATTGCGCTTTCAGCATTGCTGTTCTTGTTATTCCTTTATTTGCAATTATTTCTCTCCAAGGAGTGCCTTGCAGCCACAACCTACTCTTGGATTGCATCAGGAGAAGATATTAAGATAAACAACAAGGTTTTTACTATGTACATAAGTACTGAAAAAAATCTTCTTGTGAAAAAGGATTCAACATTCATGACAATAAGGAACAACTCATGCGATAATATAGATGAGATAAGCATCTGCGTTTTGAATGTCACAGATGTTAGCGGAAAACTGAAAGCATACATAAGGACTTACTACAACACAACTGTTCTCTCATTTTCAAGAACGCTCAACAGAACTCAGCTCCATGTTGGCGAGAGAATTATTGTAAATGTTACAATAAACAACACCGCTAACTTCAGCGTCCCTTTTAAATATTCTGATGAACTTCCAGAAGGGCTGTTCTTAGTCAACGGAAGCTCAGAGTTCCATGAGAGCGGAATTTTGTCTGGAAATCAGGTAGCAGAATACAGTTACGAGATTATAGCCCTGAAGGGCTCAACATACAATACAAGATCAAAGCTTGAATACGAAGTTTATGGAAATAAGGAAGTTTCATATTCGTCGTTGCAGACAATAGTTGCAAGACCTTCGGTGAATACAAGTTTTTATCTTAACAGAACAGAGATATTAGTTGGAGAGGAAACAAGAATAGACATAAATATAACAAATTTCATAAACGAAACAAGAGCAGAAATAGAACTCATAATTCCAAATGGTTTGGAAATAGAAAGTTCCAATATTTCATGCCAAACATACAATCTCTGCAAAATAAACTCTTCAATACCTCAGAATTCAACCAAGAGCTTCTTTATAAATGTCAAGGGAAAGCGATTTGGTAGTTCTCAGATAATTCTTGTTGCAAAGAACAGTTTTGAAGAAGTTCGCTCAACAAAAAATCTGGTTATTAAAAGCATAGAGCCTTCTATATTTTTTTCAAATTCGCTTATTTTTGAGAGCGATGAAGAAGTTTCAATAAAGGCATACATGCAAAACCCTTCAACAAAGATAACGCTGAAAAACATAAGCATCTTAATATACAATGATTTGATAGGAAGAGAAAATCTAAGCATTAGCGAGATAGGCCCAATGCAGAGAGTTCTAATAATAAACAAGACAATAACAACTCCAAAGGAAAATTCAAGAAAGGCATACAAACTCACTATAAACTCTGCGTACTTTACAGAATACGGAGATTTCTTAAAGCAGGAGTTTGCCAAGGACATAGTTGTTGAACCAGTTAAGGAAATAACAATAACGCATTCCTACAAGAACAGGATTGAAAGTTATGAGGAAACTTTCTTTGAGGTAAGCGTGAAAAACAACCGAAAGGAAAACCTTACAATAACATTGGAAGACAATTGCCCTAATGAACTCTTGAAATCAAATCAGAGCATAAAGAAGACGATACTTGCTTATGCAGGAGAAACGGTAAATGCTTATTCTTACAGAATAAAAGCGCCCAAACTGAATGAGAGCAAAGAGTACTACATACAGACAACAGCAACCTATAATTATTCTGACGAAATAAGAATGATTTCAAAGACATCAAAATTAGAGGTTGTACCAAGAAGCATAAAGATTTCGCTTTCCCAAAACTTGCCTTCAGGAGATTATGAAGGAAACCTTTTATACTATGAGCTTCAAATAGCAAATTCGTTCAGGGAACCAATATACAACATTCTTGTTCTAATGCCAGAACAAGAAAATTATGATTTTGAAAGAACAAAATTTTTTATAAAAAAACTCAATCCTGAAGAGCAAGCAAGTCTAAAAACAATTATAAGGCCAAAAACCAACGGAACACTCATTTTTGGTCCTTTAAAAATAATATTTGAGGACGAATATGGAAATCTTTTTGAGCAGAACTCCACGCAGCTCAAGATTTCAGTCAATCCTAATTACATTTCAGAACCAGCAGTGATTGCTAACAAGAGCTGTTTCTTAAACGGTTCAAAGGCATTTTTAAGTTTAAGAGTTAGAAACATAGGAAACAAGAGAGCAGAAATAAGGATAAACGAGCTTGGAAATTTATCCTTCTCTTTAGAGCCAGGGAGCGAAAAATTGATGGCATATGAACTTAGTCCTGCAATTGAAGATTATGCTAAGGGATATCTTTCTCTTGGGAAAACAGCATTATCTTATAATATCCTTGGAAAGGAATACACAGCATATTCAAACAGTTGCTTCTTAAATTTAAGCATTGACAAAAACAAAACATCAAACATTTCAGAACAACAAGCGTTTTCTGAAAAGGTAAAGCAGAATAAAACAGCAAAAGAAATTTTAGGGCAAGAAAGCAAAAATGAAAGCATAAAATCTTTGGAAGAACGCAGGAATTTTTTTAGGGAATTTATGAATTCAATAATTAGAATATTCTATGTTAAAAGGGAAAAATAATTTTATGAAAAAAATTAGAAAGTTTTATAAAAATAGCATAATAAGAAAAGAATAGCATAACTGCAGCAAAAACGATTTGATTTTCATTGCTTAAAAAAGAGGTGCGGGATGGGATTTTTCAGCAAACTTGCATTTTGGAAGAAAAAAGAGGATGACTTGGGATTGGAAAAGCTTGACAAAGAAGCCCTTGGGTTTAAAACAGGGGTTGAGGAGCATGCGATGAGCCCTTCTTTTGAGCCGCAGCAAGATTTTCAGCAGAGCTTCAACAGGAATTTTCCGCAGCAGCAATATCCTCAGCAATATCCTTCTTATCAGCAGATTCAGCCAGTTGTCCAAGGTTCAAGAGAGGAAATCATAGAAAAAAATCTTGAGATTATCTCAGCAAAACTTGACACTTTAAAGGCAGCTATTGAAAATTTGAACCAAAGAATATCAAACCTTGAAATGCAGATGAAGGGCAGATGGTAAAATAAATGCAAATATAAATGCAAACTAAAAATGCGTTGATTTTTTATTTGATGTTCAACAACGCAAGATTTAAATACTAAACGCAATGTTCAAACGGAAAACTTTTTAAATAAACGTAGAATAGCTTAGAATAAATTTGAGCATTTCAAAAACAGGGGGTATTAAAAATGGCAGAACCACCAAGACCATTGGACGCTTTAAATAAAGCTCGAGACAAGAGAATCATTGTTGAATTAAAGAATGGAAAGCAGTACATTGGAAAATTAAAAGCATTTGACATACACATAAACATGGTAATAGAGGATGCAGAGGAGTATGTTGACGGTCAACTAAAAAGAAAGTTAGGGGTTGTTTTTGTTAGAGGTGACACGATAACAATAATCGCTCCGCAATAAAACATTGTTCTGGTGAGCGCTTATGACAAAAGGAACTCCATCGATGGGAAAGAAAGGCAAGAAAAAGCTCCACATCAGGTGCAGGAGATGCGGGCACATTTCTTATCATGTTAAGAAAAGGGTTTGCAGTCATTGCGGTTACGGCAAATCTTCAAAGCTGAGAAAATACAATTGGAAAAAACCAGGCAAATAAGGTGGAAAAATGGCTTTGTCTCAATTCAGACCAAGAAAGAAGTTAACAGGCGGAACTTACAAACAATTAAGAAAGAAGAGAAAGCTTGATTTAGGAAGAGAACCTGCATTTACAAAGGTGGGCCCAGAAAAGATAAAGCATGTAAGAACAAGAGGAGGAAATCTGAAACTTAGAATGCTTAGTGCAGAATACGCAAATGTTTTAGATGAAAACAAGAAATACCAAAAGGCAAGGATAAGAACTGTTTTGGAGACCCCTGCTAACAAGCATTATGCAAGAAGGAATATCATGACAAAAGGAACAATAATTGACACAGAGATTGGCAAAGCAATGATAACCTCAAGGCCAGGACAACACGGCACTATAAACGCAGTTTTAATTGAAAGGAAAAAATAAAAAAAATTTAAGTTAGGTTGTCACTTCTAAGTTATAAAAATAGAAAGATTTATATACTTCTGCTTGCTCTCTTTTAAGCATGGAGGAAAACAAAAACCAAGGTAAGATCAATGGAACCCCTGAAAAGAGCATTAATGCACTTCTTGGAGAACTTTCTTACTTAATCTCATTTTATTCTAAACAGAACTTTGGATTCTCAGAAAACATGATTAAAAATTACAAAAGGGAAACATTAGAGAAACTTCTGGAAGTTTTCCCTGATAAATCATACTATGAAACCAAGGACTCTGGTTTGATTTTAGGATTTTTCCTGTCATTAACCAACCCAAAGGAAACAATCGATTTTTTTGAGAAAATTTATGATTTTTGTTATGATAAAAATATCAATGAAGCCAAGGAGCAAATAAAGAATTTAGCAAGGAAATATGCTGAAAAGAGTTTGGAAAAAATAATAAATAAAACAGGTCTTGATATCACAAAAGAATTTAGGGAATGCTATATCAGAGTAATCGCAAATTATGATTTTTACAAGATTGTTAACGGGCCAAAGGAAAAACAAAACAATAAAACTAAAGAAGAATTAGCAAATGACCTTTATTCAAGAATAAAAAAGCTTTACAAGGATTATTCAATTTTAAAGGAAAAGGAAAAAGAGAATTATCTTGATTTTGCAACAAGAACAAGAAATAATATTTTGATGGAAACACACGACTTTGAAACATTTGTCAAATGGATAAAAAATTATTGCAAAGATTATTACAAAGGCAAAATCCCTGAAATTGAAGAGTTCTCTAAAATTTTAAATGCGAAATACAAAATAATTGAAACACCAATTTCAGGAGAGGGCAAAGCAGCAATAACTTTAGAATTTTGGTTAAAAGAAAAACCTAAACTTAAAATAGCGTTTGAGCAGGAAATAACATTTGAGAATGAAGCAGAACTTGATGATAACTTAAGGTACTATAAACAATCAGTCCTTTACGAGCTCGGGCTCTCTAAAGAAGAACCAAAGCTGCCTAATAATGAGATAGAAATATATAATTTACTATTAAAAAATAAACAAAAACAATAAAAAAATTAAAACAAAAAAAGACAAGCAAAAGATTTAAATAATCAAAAAAGAAAAGACAATCTAAATTTAAGAGAGCACATTAATAAAATATATTTATAAAAACAATAAAAACAATACCAAAAGGTGATCAAGATGGCTGAACAAAATAATAAAAATGGTGTTCCAAAAGAAGATACTAAGAAATTAGAATTTGATAAAGATTTAGAAAATAGAATTATGGCGAGTTTAAAACCATATATTACTTTAGAACAAGAAGTTAAAAAAATATTAGAATCCGATCAAATCCCAAAAACAGGTGATCTCACATCTATTGCAGGAAAGATTTACCAAAAAGTCGGTTATTTAGTTCTTAATTATTACTTGCCTAATACTTTCAAGGAAAGCGATTTTGAAATAGACCCTGCAAAAAATATGCTCAAAAATCCAGGTATTAATAACATATTAACTGAGTTTAGACTTGATTTTATTAGTATAAAGAAAGCATTGTCAGATGCAGGAGGTTTAACCACTGATTTTATTACTCAATTTTCAAGAGAAGTTGCTAACAATTTTTTTAATGTTATGCTTAAAACTCACTCTCTTGATTTAATGACAATGTTAGAAAATAAAAATAATGAAAAAAAAGCAAGGGATTATTTCACAAATTATTTAACTAAACTAAAAGAAGATTATCCTAACTTATTTAAAGACAGGATAGTTGATTCTCAAGAAGTTGATAATCTGTCAAAGGAAGAACTTCACGGATATTTATTTAACGCAATTACAGGGGACATAATCGATAAAATAAGTATGGAAAAACAAAGGTTGGAAAGAAAGAAGCCGGAACTTAACAGGTTTTACAAAAAAGTTTAATTTAAGTAAAATTTTGATTTTTTCTTTTTTATTTTATTGCGCATCTGCTAGCACTGTATTTATGAAGTCTATTGAGAGTTGGTATAGAGGGATTGTTTTGTTTTGTTCTATCATTTTTTTGTAGTCATGGTCTTTCATTTCATTGTTTGCTATAATTATTGCTTTGTATTTTAATCGATTGATTTTTTCTAATATTTCTTGTTTTCTGATTACATAATAAAGCACATTTCGCATCTCTTTTTCATCTTGTTTTATTGTTTGGTACAATGCTGTTTTATATCTTTCTATTGTTTTTTGTTGCAAGTAAGAAGTTATTTCTTCTGCTAAGTTTTGCATTTGGTTAGAATTTAGCAACTTGTTTTCCTTAAAGCATGCTGCGAGGTAGTTTGTGATGAAATTCTTTAATTTTGCGAGTTGTTGTTCACAAATTTCTAGTTTGTGTTCCTTGAATATTCTGAAGTATTCCTCTTCTTTTTTGTTTTCTTCCTCTTTTTTGTTTTGATTTTTTTCTGTTTTTTGTTTTGTTTCTCTGCTTAGAAAGCTTAGAAATATTGACAGGTATTCTTCTTTTAGCTTATTGAATAAATTTTCTGAAATTTCTTCTAACTTAATTTCCTTATTTTTAATTTCTCTTTCTTGACCACATTTATTTATTTTTAAATCTTTTAGCATAGAATCACTAAACATTTCAACTAAACATTCGTCGTCAGCCTCAAGAAGCTTTTGTTTACTTAATTCTCCTTCAAGATGCTGTTTGATGTCTTCAGTTGTTATATTATTATAATGTATAAATTCATCAACGATTTTTTCTCTCAACTGAGGATTTTCAAATTTGCTTTTAAAAAAATTTTCAAATTTCTTTTTTAAATCTATTTCGATCATCTTAACAAAAAATTCACATAAATCTTTAAGATAGTCCTTTTCGGTAAATTCAACTAGCTGATTAGGCTTTCCAGTATATTTTGTTTTTGTTTCTTCACGATTCCATAATGTTTCCCTAAAGAGCTCAACGAACCAATTTATTTTTGAAAAATCAAAATTTAGAAATTTGTCATAGCCAGTGTATCCTTTTAGTATTATTAAATTTGGAATATAATATTCGTCTATTATGTTTTTAAACTCATCAAAAATCATCTGTTTTTGATCAATTTCCTTTATGTCATGATAGATAAACGCTTCTTTGTTGTCATTATAAAATTTATTCATGTTATTAAAAGTTATTTCTTCAATTTTTTTTGTTTCAAATCTTATAATGGAAATAATGTTTAAAAGCTCATTTTTTTCAGATTTTTCATTTGGATTTTTGTTAAGAATTCTTTCTTCCAGCGTTAATTCGCCTTCTATTAGTTTTTTTTCTTTAATTTGAAGGAATTCCTTAGTATAGTTAACCATTTCCATAAAAACTATTTCAAGATATTCTTTGTTCTTTGAAAGTTCTTCCTGCAGATTATCCTTAACATAGGATGTTATGTCCATTTAGACCCCCCAGCTTTTTGTTTTAAAATATTTACTTTAAAATAATTAAAACTAAATTTGCCATTAGTATTGTCAAATATTAAAATTTTTCTCTTTTTTTAATAAGATTTATAATAAAAAAAGAATTACCATTGCATAATGAAGCTTGAATTTTACCCATTGGATTTTGCGCTTAGAAACGACAATGAAATACTAATAGTTGGAAAAACTGCTGAGGGAAACAAAATTCTGCTTACAGACAATTCATCCTTTCCTTATTTCTATGTCTCAGGAAAAATCACGAGTTCAGAAATAATGAATATGGATTTCAACGGGATAAGGGTTTTAAGGGCAAATGTCGAGAAGAAGAACCTGATAAAGGAGAGCGCTGATTTCATAAAGGTTGAGTTAAGATCGCATAAGCATTTAAAACAGGTAAAGAACGCCCTAACGGATTTGGGCATTAAGTGCTACGAATACGACATATCCTTTGTAAGAAAATACGTGATTGAAAAGAAAATAATCCCATTGACATTGTACGAGTGCGAGGCAGAAATCCTGAACGAGAGAGCAAGAGTTCCTGTCTATAAAATCTTAAACATAAACCAAACATCCACTGAACTTATTTCAAACCCAAAAATCCTTGCTTTTGACATAGAAACCTACGGAGCTGATATGTCACCAAGCAAAAATCCCATTCTAATGATAAGCTTTTATAGCAAAGGATTCAAGAAGGTAATAACATGGAAGGAGTTTGAGACAAAACAGGACTTCATAGAGTTCGTTGAGAGCGAGGCAAAGCTCATTGAAAGGTTCAAGGAAATCTTAGAAGAGTTGCAGCCGGATTTTTTGGTTGGATACTCCTCTGACAATTTTGACCTTCCCTATATAAAGGAGAGAGCCAATATCAACAATATAAAACTGAACATTGGAATTGATTATTCTGAACTCAAAGTAAAGAGAGCAGCGGCAACCTCTTGCAAGATAAAAGGAATTCAGCACATCGACCTGTTCAAATTCATAAGGAACTATGTCAGTAGGACAATGCAGATTGAGAGTTATGATCTAAATTCAGTCGCAAAAGAACTCCTCGGAGAGGAAAAGAGCGATATTAAAATAGAAAATCTTACAGAAGCATGGGACAAAAATTCAAATTTAGAGGAATACTCAATTTACAATCTTAGGGATTCAGAACTCGTGTTCATGATTTTCAACAGCTTGCTTCAGAACATCCTTGAGTTGGTGAAACTCGTGGGTTTAACTCCATTTGAGATTACGCGGATGAGTTATTCTCAAATAGTTGAGGCATACCTGATGAGAAGGGCTCCTGATTTCAATCAAGTCATACCAAACAAGCCGAACTCAGAAGAGATTTTTATCAGAAAAAGAAAGAGCTATAAAGGCGCATTTGTATTCAAGCCAGAACCAGGCATTTACAGCAACATAGTTATATTTGATTTTAGGAGTTTGTATCCGAGCATAATAAGCTCTCACAACATTTCTCCAGACACGCTAAACTGCGACTGTTGCATTGAAAACAAGGTTCCGGAGACAGGATATTGGTTCTGCAGACACAGAAAGGGTTTTATCTCATCAGTCATAGAGGAAATCATAAAGCGAAGGATTACCATAAATGAGTTGATTAAAACAAGTTTGAAAGAGATTAAGCAAGATAACACGGAAAATAACAAAAATGAAGAATTTCTGAAAAAGGAAATCTCAATAAGAATACTGAAAGCACGCTCGCAAGTTTTGAAGACAATAGCAAATTCCATGTATGGATATCTCGGGTTCTTTATGGCAAGATGGTATTGTTTGGAGTGTGCTGAGAGCATAACAGCTTACGGCAGGCACTACATTCAGAGCGTTATAAAAGCTGCTGAGAAAAACGATTTCAAGGTAATATATTCAGATACTGACTCAATATTCATAAGTTTGGGCTCAAAAACAATGGAAGAAGCAGAGCTCTTTGCTTCAAAAGTTAATTTGGAGCTTCCAAAACTCATGGAACTGGAATTTCAGGGTTTTTATCCGAAGGGAATCTTTGTTTCTGCCAAACTCTCGCAATACGGAGCCAAGAAGAAATACGCTCTTCTTGACGAGAAAAACAATCTTAAGGTTATAGGTTTTGAAATAGTGAGAAGGAACTGGAGCAGCATAGGTAAGGAGGTTCAAAGCAAAGTACTTGAGATGATTTTAAGAGACAACGATGTGCAAAAGGCAGCAAGTTATGTAAAGAGCGTAATTGAAGATTTGAGAAAGAAAAAAATAAAGAATGAAATGCTTGTCATCCACACCCAAATTCAGAAACGTGCTGCGGATTACGCTTCAATAGGTCCTCATGTTGCAATTGCTAAGAAAATGAAGGAGAAGGGAAAGGTTGTAAAACCAGGCTCAATAATTAGTTATATAGTTGTCTCAGGAGAAGGTAAGATAAGTTCAAGAGTGGTGATTCCTGAGGAATGCCCTGAGGGTTCTTATGACTCCAATTATTATATAAAAAACCAAGTCATTCCAAGCGTTGAAAAGATATTTGAGGTTCTTGGCTACAATGCAGATGAATTCTTAGAGGAAAAATCTCAGAGCAAACTCGGAAGCTTTCTGAAATAGCATTTCCAAAAATTTGCAATTTTCACCACCTATTGTTAACAAATATCAATATGTAACTTATTGGTTGTTACAAAATTTAGCATTTTTATTTAAAAAAATTTCTAAACTTCATCACAACAATATTTAAATATTGTTTGGTTTTATCTATTCAAAAGTGATAATATAAAGAAGTTACTTTTAAGTAATTTTAATTTTTCCAGATACGTATGTGAATGCTTGAAAATGAAAACTTGAGAATGAAAAGCGAATATGAAAGTAAATGCAGCAAATATGAAAGTAAATGCAGCATAATGAATACTAAAATCGCAGAAAGATGCTGCATCGCTGATTGATAATGCATCAATGATAAAGATTAAATTAATGATGTTGCACGATAAAAAATGCATGAAGCTCAAAATCCAAAAACAGGAATGCAAAAAATTGGAATAGAATCGTAAAAAATTTCGTTTAAGGGGGATATAAAATGAAAAAAACAGATTTCAGGACATTTATCTTTACAGCGCTCTTTTTTGCTTTAATTAGCGCATTGACAACTAATGCGATTACAGCATCAATCGCCAATCCAAGAATGGTTTTAAGAGTTAATGTCACAAAGGAAAACCCAGGTTTCTTGGAGAATTCAATAAGAATAACAAACAACAACGATTACGAGACCCTTGTTGAAGTGCAGCCAGACGATGTTTTGAACAGTTTGAATGCAGAGCTGAGCGAAACAAGATTCAAGTTGATGCCAAACGAATCAAGGGATGTGAGTTTTAAGCTTACAGTCACGAGCGTTGGGCTTCACGACGGAAAACTACTCGTTTCGTTCAGGGGAAAACCTTTGAATTCCACAAGCGAGGAACAGGTCGGGCTGGCAGCAGGAATAGTGGTTATTGCTTACGGAGAGAACTACACAGGAACAATTGGCGCAAAGGGTGCAAAGCCAAAGCCAACTTCTTCACCTACAAAAACTGAAACCCCTGCAGAGAACCAGAATGAGAAACCAAACCAAGCAAATACTGATAACTTGTCAGGCCAAGTGTCAGGCCAAACATCAGGCCAGACAGGAGCTTCTCCTAATACAACAGCAGAGATTGTTTCAAGAGGAACAAACCCTTTGGTTGGCATCCTAATAATAATCATCATAGTGGGAATAGGGGTTTTTCTATTCCTTAAAGTGAGGAGCAAATGAGTGGGGTGCAAAAATGAAAAATAAAAAAGGAATTTTTAATTCAAACAAGTTTTTTATCTTATTTTGCCTTACCCTGTTTTTTATAAATTCAGCGCATGCAGTTAATATAGGATATGTTGTTGTATACGAATCTGCTGTGAAAACAGAACACATCAATGTATTGAACGAATTGGGCTTTAATTATGATATAATAATTGACTCTCAAATTCCGACTGCAAACTTTTCAAAGTATGATGCAATAATAGTTGCTGATACATACTTTACTAACTATGCAAAGATACCTGTAAACAACATATCAACTCTAATCTTGAATTCGTATCATCTTGATGCATGGCACTGGAGCAAAAAGTCATCAGTCATAGTTTCCAACTACCCACTAACCACTAACATAATAAACTTTTCACACTACATTGTCAAGAACTTCACAAGCCCCATACAGATTTACACAAAATGTTGCTATGGATCCTCAACAGTTGGAATACCAGCATACTATCTTTCAAGATTTGACAAATCAGGATATCTATCAGTTATAACATCAACATTAAACAATGACAACGACGGCATAATAATAACTGCTGTTCCTGGAACAAGATTAAGAGACGGTTATTATTCAAACGCAAAAGGAGTTTTCTTTGGAATTCCAGAAACAGAATACTGGACAAATAATTCAAGGGAATTGTTCAAGAGGAGTTTGTTGTGGCTTGTGAGGGATGAAATTCCTCCTGTAATAACATTGTTAAGCCCTGTGAGCAAAACCTACACTACAAATAACATCTTGATAAATTTCACGCTTTCAGAACCCGCAACCTGCTACTATTCTTTGGATTCATCATCAAAACAGATGATAACAGCTCCTTACTATGTTGCTGTGAGCGAGGGTCCGCATTATTTAACAATAGAATGTTATGATTATGAAAACAACAGCGCTTCTGTAAGCGTAAGTTTTTCAGTTGATACAATAGCCCCAAACCTCTCAGTTTTATCACCTGAGGAGCAAAAATATTATCCATCTTCTCAGGTTCAGCTGATTGTGAATTCAGATTTTGCCTATGCCTGCTCTTATTCATTGAACAGAGCTGCAAACCAAAGCATTCCTGGAAATGGGACTTATTGGAGCACAATGATTAGTGGAATTGAAGGAAGCAACAATTTAATCGTTTATTGCATGGACGAGTTTGGAAATGCAAAAAGTAAGGTTGTGAATTTCTTCATTGATACTACGATGCCAATCGTAGTTGATTTTTATCATTCTCCGCAAAACCCAACAGAACTAGATTTGGTTTCAATCAATGCAGAAATTAACGAGTTAAACTTTGAAGAAGTCAAGGCGTATTACAGAGTAAATTATGGAGCTTGGAATTCAGCAACAATGAGCCCTTCATGGAATGTCAACATTGGAAGTTTTAATTCAAATGATTTTGTTGAGTACTATATTTTTGTCAAGGATAAAGCAAACAACAATGCAACAACCTCAACAAAGAACTTTACTGTTGGGAAATCAGACAACACTCCTCCAAATATGCCATTGAACCTTAGAGCAGAGTGGTTAGATGGAAATTCTATAATAATTTTGTGGGATGAACCATCAGGAGAAAAACCAAGTTACTATAATATTTACATAAGCGATAATCCTTATGCAGAGTTAAGCAGTTTTGATTTCTTGCACCCAAATGCATCTGTAATAGCATTAAACTATACAGATACGACAGCAGGTTTTGTCAGAAGGAGATTTTACATTGTGAGGAGCGTTGATTCCTCTGGAAACGAAGATAACAACACATTCAGATTTGGAAAGTTTGATCTTGAATTAAATCAGGGGATGAATCTTGTTTCATTACCTTTAATCCCTTTCAACAATTCAATATTCAAGATTATGCATCAGAGCCCGAGTTATAATCCAATATCAGAGGTTATGAGGAGAAAAAATTTAGGAGAGTATGACATAGCAACTTTTTACATTGAGAATCCTCCAAACTACTGGTGGAGTTCAACAGATTTTTACTCCATGGAAAATGGGACTGGATATTGGTTCAAGTCAAAATACAATGTTAATTTCACGATAACAGGAGCAGTTGCAACCCAAACGCAAAATAAACTATTAAACTCAGGAATGAATTTGGTTGGTTTGACATCTCTCTACGATTATAACTTATGGGACATCATAGTTCAAACGCCTGCTGACTACAGCGTTTTGGAAGTTATGAAAAGAAAGCAAGATGGGAGCTATATGATTGCAACATACTATCCTCAAAATCCTCCGCATTATTGGTGGAGTTATGATAATCTTAAAAAAATCAATCCAGGAATTGGTTATTGGTTCAAGACAAACAAAGCATGCAATTGGAATTATGATCCAGAACCTTGAGAGGATGTTATGAGACTATTATTGCTTGCATTGTTTAAAAACCAAAGATTAGAACATAGCGAATAGAAAAAGCAAGGAAATCATTGGAAAAGGATTGGGGGTATTTATGAAAATTAAAAATGAGATTTGGAATTTTGGATTGAAATCAGGATTAAAATCAGATCTTAAATCAGTGTTGAAATTGGTATTTGCAGCTATAATAATATTTATATTTTTAATCAGCATGAACTCAAAAGGTATTTTTGGGCTTACAACAGCAACAGTAAGTTCTGTTCCAAAGGAAGATGTTTATGTCAGCAGTTACTATCCAACAACGAACTTCAATGACTATTATCAATTGAGGTTTGGTGTTGAAGGAGATTATTCAAACATAAGGATAGAGCGCTCCTATCTGAAGTTTGAGATTCCTGCGCTCATAAACTCATCAAACATCGTAAGCGCAAAACTCTATGTCTACAAGATTGGAGGGAACAGCGTAACAAATGTTCAGGTATATAACTGTTCAAACTCATGGAATGAATCAGTTGTTACATGGAACACTGCTCCTCTCTACAACAATCTTGTAAACGCATCTGCTGTTTTGAACGAATCAGGATGGTATTCCTTTGATATAACTCAGCTTGCAGTTCAAACCCTGCCTCAAAGAACATTCTCACTGATGCTGAAATCAGCAGAGGAGGATGTTTGGAACAAGTATGCTATTGTCAGTTCAAGGGAAATCCAAAGCACATCTCCGTATGTTGAGTTTTCATTCAATGCTCAATCTCCTGAGATCAATAATGTGAATTTTCCAACGCAGATAAATGAGGGTTCTGCATTTAATCTTACATTTTCAATAAATGACAACGGAATAGCGATTGATTCAATAAAAGTTTTTATGGATAATTCCTTGGTTTCAGAGTCAAATGCTTACAACTTTATCTCGCATTATCAGCAGAGCGGAAATCACACTCTCAGAATTTTAGTAAACAACACACTTGGTCTTAAGGATGAAAAGAACTATTCCTTTTTGATAAATGATGTTAAGAATGTTGTTATAAATGAATTTCTAACAAACCCAAACTATGACTGGAACCATGACGGAATAATAAATTTCCTTGACCAGTGGATTGAACTCTATAATCCAACTGATTATGAAGTGAACATAAGCAATTGGAGCTTGTCAACAAAAACAGCAAATGCAAAAATATTTGGAGCAATCCCTCCAAAATCTCACATCTACTTTATTAATTTCAGTTCATTATCCCAGGATGATTTCATCTCATTGAAGAACTTAGCAGGAACACTCGTTGATAATGTAAGTTTTGGGAACTACAATGACGGAAACACCTCAAACAATGCTCCTAATCCAACCCCTGGCTTTTCTGTTGGAAGGAGAATTGACGGCTATGACACTGATAAGGACAATTTTGATTTCCTGCAGATGCAGCCGACAATCGGCTCTGAAAATCAAAACAATCTGAGTTGTGAGATTACTGACTTAAAAGCATTTTATTCTGAGAATGGAATATTGTTAAAGTGGAATTATTCTGGAAATCCTGAGAACTTTAATGTTTATTACTCAAACAACGCAACATTCAACTTTTCAGCCCCAAACATAACAACAACCCAAACTAATTATACTGACTATTTGGCAAACAACTCAAGACAAAAATTCTATGCAGTAAAGTGTGTTGACGATATTGGAAGAACTGACAGCAACAACTTTGTTGTTGGAAAGATTGATGTTGAATTAAAAGCAGGATGGAATTTGATATCAATGCCGTTCAATCTTACATACAAGACCCTTGGACAAGAATCTGTTGTTGGAGATCCTTTGCCTGTTGTTCCTAAGAACAGCATTTTGAGGTTGTACAGGTTTAATGCTAGCAGTCAGAATTTTGAGGTTACTGTTCATTATAATAATTGGGGTTGGTATTCAAGTTCTAATCCCAACTTTAATGTTTTGGAGCCAGGAAGGGGCTATTGGGCTTATGCTAATCAAACCTGCAATTCGCAGAATTGCAAATTAATGCTTGTTGGAAGCAAACCAGAAACAATTAAAATAAGTTTGGAAAACGGCTGGAACCTGATTGGATGGTACTCGTTGTTAAAACCAAGTTTGGGAGAGGAATCTGTTGTTGGAGATCCTTTGCCTGTTGTTCCTAAGAACAGCATTTTGAGGTTGTACAGGTTTAATGCTAGCAGTCAGAATTTTGAGGTTACTGTTCATTATAATAATTGGGGTTGGTATTCAAGTTCTAATCCCAACTTTAATGTTTTGGAGCCAGGAAGGGGCTATTGGGCTTATGCTAACAAATCAAATCTTACAATAAACAACACGATATAAAATCAATAAAAATCAATGTCAATGAAAATCAATACAAAACAGGTGATGTTCATGAAAACAGGAAAAAACAAAATCAATGGAAAGAAGGTTGCTAAGTTTGATGGTACTAATGTTTGCGAAACAAAAAAGAAAAAAGAAATCAAGAAAAAAGAAATCAGAGGGATGAGCATGTCTAATGAGAAGAATATGAAAAATATGAATTCAAAAGGAATTTTTTTGTTAATGCTTGTTTTTGCAGTAATAAGCTTTAGCACATTTGCAAGGGCAGAAACTCCGCCAGTGCCTCATCTAATCTCAGGAATTGTGTACTTGATGAACGGAAGCCAAGCCCCTGCTGGAACAAATGTTTTAATTAATGATACTATGAAGGGAATTATTGTTGAAACAGTAACATCAGGAACTCCGCCCCTATTTACAAACACAGGACACTATGAAGCTTCATTGAATGCAAATGATGGAGATTTAATAATAATAAAAGCATGGACTTCTGATAAATATGGCGTAAAAGAAGTAATTTTGAGCGGAGATATGAGCGTGGATATAATTTTGAACATGAGTTTTGAAGACACCCAAGCTCCAATAATTTCCAATGTTTTGTCAACAACAACTAACAGCACTGCCTTAATAACATGGCAGACAGATGAGCCCTCAACATCAAGAGTTTACTATGGAAAAACAACATTGGAAAATGATGTTTACAATGCAAACTTAGTAACATCTCATTCCTTGTTGATTTCAAATCTTGAAAACAATACGCAATACTACTTTAGGGTTGAGTCATGCGACAACAGCAACAATTGCGCAAATTCCTCATTATTTAATTTTACAACGCAGCAGAACTACGAATCAAATGGAACAATAGTTGATGATTATAATCCAAACTATGTGAGAGGAAAGATAACATTCAATGGAAATCCTGCTCCTGCAGGAACAAAGTATTATGTTATAGTAATCTCAGGTCCAAATTCTGGTTACAACTATTCAGGGCAAGTTGATGACAGCAAAGTTCCTCCTTTCTTGAAGGGAAATGGTTATTACAACACAGAAGATCAGATTGGATTTTCAACAGGAGCAACATTCAAGGTTAGCGTCGAAAATTGCAACGAGTATGCTGTTGGGGTTTTTCAAACAGGAGGGAATGGCGGCTTTGGAATTGGAAGCGTTGATATTAATTGCTTGATTGATGACACTCCTCCAATGATAACAAACATAAATGTTACAAACATAACTCATAACTCAGCAATAATAAATTGGAACACAGACGATAGTTCAAACTCAATGGTCTATTATGGAAAAACAACCTCTTTAGGAAGTTTTGTTAAGGATGAGAGTTTAACGCAGCTTCATAGCATAAAATTAACAGGGCTTGATTCAAACTCAACATACTATTTTATTGTAAGCTCATGCAATACTTACAATTTCTGCAGCAATTCAAGCATGAACAATTTTAAGACATTGGTTGAGGTTAAGGACGAGGATGGAGATGGTTACAACAATTTGGTTGACTGTAACGACACAAACCCGAATGTTCATCCAGGAGCTCCTGAGGTTTGCAATGGAATTGATGATAATTGTGATAGGTTCATAGATGAAAATCCAGGAAGCATTTGCGGGGAAAATGCCTATTGCGTTTTAGGAAGTTGCAATCAAGCTCCTTACTTTGTAGGATTAACCAATAAAAATGAATATGAAAACTCAACATTGAGCTTTAATGTTACAGCAATAGATCCAGAGAATGATACAATAACCTACTCTGCAAACTATTTACCTTTGAATGCAGTTTTCTCTCCATTCGGCATTTTTAGTTGGACTCCTAATTTTAATCAAGCAGGAATTTATGTTGTTGAGTTCAGAGCAAGCGATGGTTATTCAACAAGAAAGCAGAACATTACAATAACAATTTATGATGTTAATAGAGTTCCAATAATAACTTCTTACTATCCATCAACAAACCCAACAATAGATGAAGGCAATTCGCAATACTTTAATGTTTCTGCCTATGATCCTGATGGAGACAGTTTAAGTTATAATTGGTATCTTGACAATTATTTGGTATCAACAACAACAAGTTATACTTTTAATGCTAATTACGAATCAGCAGGAACTCATGCTGTAAAGGTTTTAGTTACAGATTCCAAAGCAAATGCCAGCAAGGAGTGGAATGTAACTGTTAATAATGTTAACAGGGCTCCTGTTTTAGCTCAAATAGGAAATAAAACCATAGGAGAAGGAGAACTTTTAGAATTTGTTATTTCTGCTTATGATGCTGATGGAGATGCATTGACTTATTCTGTTTTTGACTTACCTGTTGGAGCTGTGTTTAATCCAACAACAAGAAGATTTTCTTGGACTCCTGATTATGACCAATCAGGAATTTACCATGTTACATTTTTTGTTAGCGACGGTTTATTAAGCGATGAGGAAACAATAGCAATAAATGTATTAAACAGAAACAGAGCTCCTGTATTTGATGATTTATTGAATGGAACAATGTATGTGGATGAAAACCAAAAAATAGAGTTTTTTGTTCATGCAATAGATCCTGATGATGATAACATTACTTACTATGCTTCAAATGTTCCTGCAGGAGCGTCTTTTGATGCAGCAACTCATAAGTTTTCTTGGACTCCTGATTTTGACCAATCAGGAACCTATAATGTTGATTTTTGGGTCAGCGATGGAACTGATGAAACCCATAGAACAATAAGGATAATTGTAAGGAATGTTAACAGAGCTCCTGATCTAATGCCTATGTTCAATAAAGAAGTTTTTGAAGGGCAAACAGTTAGTATAATTGCATATGCAATAGACCCTGATGAGGATTTCATAATCTATTCCTTAACTCAAAAACCAGAAGGAATGACCATAAACCCGTTAACAGGTTTAATAACTTGGACACCAAATTATGAGCAATCAGGAATTTATGAAATCATTGTTAGAGCAACAGATGTTCAGGGAGCTTATGATGAAGAGAGCTTTAATGTAACAGTTTATAATACTAATAGGGCTCCTGTTTTAGAGCCAATAGGAAATAAAACAGTTGCAGAGAACTCAACTTTAGAATTTGTTATTTCTGCTTATGATGCTGATGGAGATGCATTGACTTATTCTGTTTTGGATTTGCCTGCAGGAGCAGTATTCAATTCAGTCACAAGAGTATTTTCTTGGATTCCAAACTTTGACCAATCAGGAACTTATTATGTAACATTTGTTGTCAGCGACGGAAGTTTAGAAGATAATGAAACAATAAGAATAATTGTATTAAACACTAACAGGGCTCCAATAATAACTTCAACTCCTGTTGTTAGCGCTGTTGAGGCTTCATTGTATAGTTATGATGTTGAAGCTTATGATGAAGATTTGGATAACTTGACTTATCTCTTGATAACAGCGCCTACTGGTATGAGTATTAATTCCTCAACAGGTCTGATTAATTGGATACCAACAGATGTTCATTCAAAATTAGGAACAGTGAATGTTATAGTTGGAGTTTACGATGGTTATGCAACAACAACTCAAAACTTTACAATAACAATTACTGACATAAATCAAAATCCGATTATAACTTCAACTCCTGTTGTTAGCGCTGTTGAGGCTTCATTGTATAGTTATGATGTTGATGCCATAGATCCAGATGTTTATGATGTTTTACAATACTCGTTAATAACAGCGCCTACTGGTATGAGCATTAATTCCTCAACAGGTTTGATTGTTTGGACTCCTCAAGATTCTGATGCAAAGCTCGGAACAGCAAATGTCATCGTTATGGTAAGTGATGGTGATGGTGGTTATGATACTCAAAACTTTACAATAACAATTACTGACATAAATCAACCTCCGAGAATTACATCAACTCCAATAACAACTGCAAAAGAAAATTACAGCTATGCTTATGATGTTAATGCAGAAGACCCTGATTTAGGAGATGTTTTAAACTACACATTGATAGTTAAACCGTTTGGAATGAGCATTAATTCATTGACAGGGCTGATAACTTGGATTCCTGATTTTAACCAATCAGGAAATCATAATGTTTTAGTAAGGGTTTATGACAATCACGGGGCTTATGCTGATCAAAGTTTTATTGTCAATGTTGAGAATACAAACAGGGCTCCTGACTTAACTCCTATTGGAAACAAAGAAACATATGAAAACACAAACTTGCAGTTTAATATTCATGCAATAGACCCTGATGGAGATTCAATAACATACTCTGCTTTGGATTTGCCTTCAGGAGCAACCATTAATCCAATGACAGGAATATTTTCTTGGACTCCTAATTTTGAACAAGCAGGAATTTACTATGTAACATTCGTTGCCAGCGATGGAAGTTTAAAGGATAATGAGACAATAATGATTACTGTTTATAATACTAACAGGGCTCCTGTTTTAGAGTCAATAGGAAATAAAAGCGTTATGGAAGGAAATCTATTAGAGTTCAGCGTTTCTGCTTATGACCCTGACAATGATAGCGTTTTAATCAGTGCTTTGAATCTGCCTTCAGGAGCAAGCTTTAATCCAACTACTAAAGTATTTTCATGGACTCCTAATTTTGAACAAGCAGGAATATATCAAGTAATATTTATTGCAAGTGACGGTAGTTTGCAGGATAATGAAACAATAACAATAACTGTTTATAATACTAACAGGGCTCCTGTTTTAGCTCAAATAGGAAATAAGAGTGTTATGGAAGGCGAGCTTTTGCAATTCAGCATAAATGCTTCAGACTCTGACGGAGATGCTTTGAACTTCAATGCTTTGAACTTGCCTTTAGGGGCAAGCTTTAATTCAATGACAAGAACCTTTTCTTGGGTTCCAAGTTTTGTGCAGTCAGGAATTTATAATGTTACTTTTGTTGTTAGTGATGGTTTGTTAACAGATGAGGAGACAATAACAATAACTGTTTTAGAATCTGGAAATCATGCCCCAATATTAGAACCAATTGGTAATAAAGAAGTTATTGAAGGGCAACTGTTGCAATTCAGCATAAATGCTTCAGACTCTGATATGGACGAGTTAATGTATACAATAATTGGAATTCCAAGCGGAGCAAACTTTAATTTGGCAACAAAAACATTCTCATGGACTCCAAGTTATACTCAATCAGGGGTTTATCCTGTAACATTCATTGTCAGCGATGGTTATCTAAGCGCTCAAGAAACAATAAACATAACTGTCTTGGAAGCAGGAAATCAAGCTCCAATAATCATTGCTCAGAACAAGACAGGAATTGAGGGTTCGTTGTTAGAGTTCAATGTTTCAGCATACGACTTGGATGACGCTAATATTGAATTGTGGGCAGAGAATTTGCCATCAGGAGCAGTATTTAACAACATAAACTCAAGCTTTGGAACATTTTCTTGGACTCCTGACTTTACTCAATCAGGAACATACATTTTATTGTTTAAAGCAACGGATTACAAGACAACAACAACAAAGGAAATAACAATAAGGATTTTAGAATCAGACAACCATGCTCCTGAGTTAAGCTTTATTCCTAACAAGACAGGAATTGAGGGTTCATTATTAGAAATACAATTGCAAGCAACAGACGTTGATGGAGATGTTTTAACTTATTATGCCAAAAACATTCCTTCAGGAGCAACAATAAATCCAGAGACAGGGTTGTTTAGTTGGACTCCTGACTTTACTCAATCAGGAACCTATTATGTGACCTTTGGAGCAACAGACGGAATTTTAAGCGATGAGCAGATAGTAAAGATAACTATTGTTGAGTTTGGAAATCATGCTCCAATATTAGAGCCAATAGGCAACAAGGCAGTTGCAGAAGGAGAGAAATTAGAGTTCAGTATAAATGCGAGCGATGTTGATGGAAATATATTGAGCTATTATGCTTTGAACTTGCCTTTAGGGGCAAGCTTTAATTCAATGACAAGAACCTTTTCTTGGGTTCCAAGTTTTGTGCAGTCAGGAATTTATAATGTTACTTTTGTTGTTAGTGATGGTTTGTTAACAGATGAGGAGACAATAACAATAACTGTTTTAGAATCTGGAAATCATGCCCCAATATTAGAACCAATAAAAGACATCGAAGTTATTGAGGGAGAACTTGTTAGAGTAATGCCAAAAGCAACTGATCCTGATAATGATCCAATAGCATTTTCATTCGGATTGCCTTTAAATTCAACCGGAGAATGGCAGACAAAGATTGGGGATGCAGGAGTTTATTATGCTGTTGTTACAGCAAGCGACGGACTGCTTAGCGATTCAAAGACAGTAAAGATTATTGTAAAGAAAACTCCAGAGGAAGAACTCTACATTGGCGCAATAAGAATTCCTGAATATATTAAGAGCTGCGAGGAACTGCCAATAAGCATCAGTTTTACAAACTCTGGAACAAAAGACATGAAGAACATGATGCTTAGAGTTGCAATTCAAGAACTTGGAGTTTCAGATTCAACAAGGATTGACAAACTCTCTGTTGGCAACACAATGACAAAGCACTTGACATTGTATATCCCATGCGATGCAAAACCAGGAACATACGATGTCAGAATAACAGCATACACTGACGAGTTTAGGAGAGTAAAGTACAGAAGCTTTGAAATCATTTAATGCATTTAATGAACTTATAATTGCTTGGATTGATTTTAAAAATTTTTGTTTTATTTTTCATTCTTTTATTTTTGTTATTTCAATTCTTAAAGTTTTTAATTCATAATTTTCTTTCTTTTGAAAGAACTTCATCAACATGGGAAGCTATCTTTTCAATATCATCTAAAATATTTTCGATGTCCCTTTTCAATTCCTCAACAACTCCTTTGAGGGTATCAACCCTTAAAAAGTATTTGTTTGATTCCTCAACAACAATGCCTGCTTTCATAAGATTCTTTAAGTGGTGAATTATTGTTGCTCTTGTTAGCCCTAATTTGTAAGCCAATTCATCAGAACTCACTCCTCTCTTGTTTTTAATAAGTTCCAAAAATATCCTATAGCATGATTTGTCCTTGTCCCTTTTCTGAAAAAGCCCTAGGGAATTGCCGATCCACAACAATTCTTCATTTATGTTTAAATCAGCTTTTTTCCTTGCTTTTATAATGGTTATTTTCCTTTCAATTATCATGCTTTATTTTAAATATCATTTTATTTATAAATTTTAGCGTTTAAAATAGTTTAAAACAGCGCTGTTATTAAATGTTTAATCAAGATAACCTAAAATAGAAAACTATTTAAACAAAATAAGGTAAGAAATCTTTTAGAGGTGTTTTTTTATGGAGGAGAAGCCAAAGGTCAGAAAATTGGTTATTGATGTCTTAAAGCCACACAACCCTTCGCTGATCGAATTCGCAACAGTAATAAATTCAATAAAAGAAGTAAAGATTGTAAATGTTATAGTAAGAGAAACAGACAGGGAAACAGAAACCATCAAGCTAACTTTGCAAGGTTTTGATTTGAACATAGATGAGATAAGACAAGCAGTTGAGAACTTGGGAGCAGCAATCCATTCTATAGACGAGGTTACAACAGAAATTGATTGAAAATTTATCTTCTTAATGCTTGAAAATGATAAATCTAATAAAGAAGTTAAGGGAAGAACTTTTAATACTGAATGCGCAGGACATAATCATAAGATATTGGATACTTAATAGTTTTGACAGCATATTGGTAATGATTGGAATTCTTGTTGGAGCGTATCTTTCAAAAGAGATTACAAGGGAATTGGTCATTAGCGTTGGCATAGCAAGTGCTCTTGCAATGTTTGTATCGGGTTTTTTTGGGGCTTATACTACTGAAGAAGCAGAAAGCTACAAGGAAATAAATGAGATTGAAAGAGCTATGCTGAAGAAATTAGAAGGAAAGCTTTTCAAAGGAGCTAAAAAAGAAGTTCCTCTCATAACTGCGCTTAGCAACGGCCTTTCCCCGCTGCTCAATTCTCTCATAATCCTAATTCCATTCTTTATGAAATCATTTTTCAGCGTTAAAAACGCATTCTATGTTTCCTTGGCAATAGCAATAATGCTGTTGTTTATGATTGGTTGTTATCTTGGAAGAATATCAAGGAAAAACATCCTGATAAATGGTTTAAAGGTGATACTTGTTGCCATACTTGCTGTCGCGCTTATATACCTTATAAATTTGATATGAGCAGCTTACATGAGCAGAGACACCTAAAAAAATTCAATGAAAATTTTAAATAAAAATCTTTAATGAAAAATCATTTTAAGCATGAAAAAGGAAAACAAGGCATGAACAGAAAAACAAGAGCAGAAAAGATTTTGAGAATAATAAAATCCCAAATAAGAAACAGGGCTTACATCGACAGGGCAGGAGAAAATGCTTTAAGAAAAAACAGGATTCTGAATTCTGAAGATGAAAAGTTCAGGATTTTGATTTCAATAATTCTGAGCGCAAGGACAAAGGACGAACTCACAGAGAAGGTTTCAGAGAGGATTTTTAAAAATTACAGCGTTGAACAATTGCAAAAGTTTTCAGCACAGAAAATCTCAAGATTGATTTATCCTGTTGGTTTTTACAAGAAGAAAGCAGAGAACATAAAAAAACTTTTCAGAAAAATAAATGAGGAATTTGATGGAAAAATTCCTAAGGACCTTGAGAATCTGCTAATGCTTCCAGGAGTTGGAAGGAAAACAGCAAATCTTTACTTGTCTGTTGTTCACAAAAAACCATCAATTTGCGTTGACACACATGTTCACAGGATTTCAAACAGGATTGGTTTTGTTAAAACAAAAACCCCTTTAGAAACAGAAATGGCTCTTGAAAAAATCTTTGCAAAAGAATACTGGAGCATGATAAATGAGGTTTTGGTTCCTTTTGGCAAGGAAATATGCAGGCCTGTAAATCCAAAATGCAGCATCTGCATAATAAGAGAGCGCTGCAATTATTATAAAGAAGCAAAAAACAAGAAAAAAAGGTTACAAAAAGTTAAAAATAAAAATAAACTATGAAAAATTAATAAACGTGTGAATTAAAAGATGAATGAAAAATATTTTTTTCTAATCAAAGAATAATCAAATAAATTTAATTAAAGGATTTTTGATTTGCCACAAATCTTCCTCTGCAATATTTTGTTCTTTGAAAATATTTTCAAAAATTCGGAAAAACAACTTTTTGCAAAATTGAAATCTTAAAAAGACAAAAGATCTTTTTAAAGACATGCATAGCAAAACAATTAAAAAGAATTTGTTACTTTTGATTGTTAACGACTTGGATTATTTTGTTTGCGATTTGATGCGCAAATATTCTTGCAGTTTTGCAGGAAAAAACAGCATTAAAGAAAATAGCAATTACAGGAATGTTGATAAAGGCATGATAAAAAAATCAATAACAAAACGCTTTTCAAGCAAGGACTATGGTTTGGATTTGATTTTAAGCATAGATTTGAGGATTAAAAACAAAAGAAAAAAGGATAAAAAGCAAAAAACATAATGAAATTTTGCATAAATCAATCATAAATTCAGCATAAATTGAGCATAAGAGCTTAGATAAAAAATTCTTTTTATGAATGAGCGCAGAGAAAATCTTTTTAAGCAGAACTATTAAAATTATTTTTTTAATACTATTAAATATTTTTTAGAAACATTTAAAAATCATTTATCACTTATTAATCAGAACTAAAAATTAGAATAATGATTTAGGCTAAGTTAAGATAAGTCAGGTGGTTGTTATGAATAATTCAAAAATGATAAACATAGAGGACTTTTTTAATGAGGATAAAAATATAAGTATTGATGAAAAAGTATTAAAAGGAAACAGCAATGATTTTAACATAATTAACATAGAAAAGAAACTTTTAAGTGATTACTTGAATAAATCAGGGCTTAATTGCTGTGATAGTTATATTTGTTTAAATAATTATTCAAACAGCAATCCTTATTTCAACGAACTGCTCCACTATGATATTTCTCTTTTCAATTATAGTTAAAGAGGCAGCTTAGAGTATTTTAATAACTGCTCTATTTCATTGATAATTGATTATTATGCAGGAACAGTCAAAGAACTCTTTATTTCATTCAGGACAATCATTGTCTCAGTTTTGTCAATCTCAGGTATTTTTCTTAGTTTTTCAGTTATAAATTCTCCTAAACTATTAACATCCTTTTCTATTACCTTTAAGATAATATCCCACTCACCTGAAACAATGAAAACATCCTGCACTTGAGGGAATTTTGATAGCTTTTCTGCTAAAACTTTTTGTGAGAGTTCTCCTTTCTTGTAAGAGATGAGCACAATGCCAAGAACGCTGTAGCCCATTTTATCTCTTGATATTATTGCAGAGTACCCCTTTATAAAACCGTTTTCTTCCAATTTTTTTATTCTGTTGTAGACAGAAGTCGGCTTCATGAAGAGTTTTTTGGCAATCTCTCTTATGCTTAACCTGCAGTTCTGCTGCAAGAGAATTATAATTTCCCTAAATTTGGAATCCAGTTTTATTTTATCGTTTTTTGTTTTTATCATGAAATAAAATAATGAACATTGTTTTAAAAATCTTTCTGTAAAACGATTAAAATTGAATAATATTCATTTTTTAAATAGAAATGTTTAATAAAAACAAGCACACACACCTTTGCCTTGCAGAGGTTTTCAGCATGAGCGAACTTAAAACAATTGATAAAATTGAATTAAAGAGCAAAATAAAAAGCAAAACGCAAAATCATGAGATATATGAAGCAGAAGCAGAATCTGAGATTAACATGGTTTTGAATCACTTGAAATACTCAAAGCAAATTCTAAAAATGCAAACAATTGTTTTGAAAGAAATAACAAATTTTTTTACGGAAAAGGGATTTGTGCAGTTGATGCCTTTGATATTGTCTCCGATAACAGATCCGTTGGCTCCTGATCCAAATGCTTCGGTAAAAAATGTAATCGAAGTTGAGTGCTATGGGCAAAAGTTTAAATTAATGCAGAGCATGATACTGCACAAGCAAATATCCTTAATCTCAGGGGCAAAAAGGATTTTCATAATCTCTCCAAACATCAGGATAGAAGATGAAAAAAAGGCATTAACAGGAAGGCATTGTTTTGAATTCTCTCAAGTTGATTTTGAGATTGCAGATGGAAAGATGCAGGATGTTTTCAGATTGATTGAAGAATTTTTGGTGAGAGTGATTAAAAGGGTTAAGAAAGAATGCAAAGAAGAGCTCAAAACTCTTGGCAGGGAACTAAGAATTCCTAAAACCCCTTTTAAGGTTTTTACTACGCACGAATTAGAGGAGAAATTTGGAAGGGATTGGGAAGAAATATCTTCTAATGAATCCAAAGAGCCATTTTGGGTTACCTGCCACAGGAGAGAGTTTTACGACAAAGAAGACCAGAAAGCAGAAGGGCACTACCTGAACTACGATTTAATTTACCCAGAGGGATTTGGAGAGGGATTGAGTGGCGGAGAAAGAGAGTATGAGTACAAGAAATTGCTGAAAAAACTTTCAGGGAGAAGAGAGCTCTTGGAACAATTTAAGCATTATCTTGAACTTTCAAGAAAAGGCCTCCTTGTTCCAAGCGCAGGAGCAGGTTTTGGTTTTGAGAGACTGATAAGATTCTTAACAGGCAAAAGACGCATTGAGGAAGTGCAACTGTTTCCAAGAATTCCTGGTAAGAAGGTTATTGTTTAAGAGCAGAACTTTTTCTCTTTTTTGTTTTTTTTCAAAAGTTTTATATTCAATGCTGTGTTTTCTATCAAATCAAAAATTAAAACCATAAGCGCATGATCAGCGCACGATCAGAACAGATAATTAAAACATACAAAAAGAAATACAGAAATAAGAAACGCAAAAATAAGAAACAATGGCAAAAGCAGAAAAATTAAGAGGAGTTTTTATGGATCCAATGCAAGAGGCAGACAAAATTGCCAAGAGATCAAAAAAAATTTCTGAAACAAAGAAAAGCAAAGATACAGAAATAAAAAAATCAGAAGAGGTTGAAAATAATAAAGATAGGGGTGGAAATAACAAAGAGAGAAGCGCTGCAAGGTTCATAATAAAGGAGCTTATTGAAAAAGGAATTGAAAAGAGAGAGAACATAGACAGTTTGAAGAAGGAGGTTTCAAAATCATTCAAATTGAAGAGCATGCTTACAAACATCAGAATACTATGTTATGCTAATTCTGAAGAACTCAATGCTCTAAAAAAAGTTTTAACAACAAAACCTTTCAGGAGCATCTCAGGGGTTACTCCTATAGCAATCATGACAAAACCAATCAACTGCCCTCACGGAAAGTGCGTTTATTGCCCTGGCGGCTTAAATTCTTTCTTTGGAGATGTTCCTCAGAGTTACACAGGAAGAGAACCTGCTGCTCTAAGGGCTTCGAGGGCTGATTACGATGCTTATATTCAGGTTTTTAACAGGTTGGAGCAATACATTATTACAGGACATAATCCTGAAAAGGTTGAGCTTATAATCATGGGAGGAACATTTCCAAGTTTTTTCTTGGAGTATCAGGAAGATTTTGTCAGAAACGCTTTTAAGGCAATGAATGATTTCTCAAAACTATTCTATGGTAGCACGGGTTTTGATTTTGAAAGGTTCAAAGAATTTTTTGAATTGCCAGCAGATGTCAAAAATCCTGAAAGAACGGAAAGGATAAAGAACAAGGTTCTTGAACTGAAAAACAAGAGCAAGAAAAGTTTGGAGAACGAGAAGAAGAGGAATGAGAGTTCAAGGATAAAGTGCGTTGCATTTTGCATAGAAACAAGGCCGGATTATTCTCTTGAATTGAATGTTAAGCAGATGCTTAGATTAGGAACCACAAGGGTTGAGCTTGGGGTTCAAACACTGTACGATTCTGTTCTGAAAAAGATAAAAAGAGGCCATTCTGTAGAGGATGTTGAAAGAGCAACCCAAATATTGAAGGATTCCTTCTTAAAGGTTGGCTACCACATGATGCTTGGACTTCCTGGTTCAAGTAAGGAGACGGATGTTGAGATGTTCAAAACGCTTTTTGAGGATCAAAGGTTCAAACCTGATGCTTTGAAGATTTATCCGACCATGGTTTTGAAAGGAACAGAACTCTATGATTCTTGGAAGAAAGGTTACTTCAAGCCGTTGTCAACAGAAGAGGCCTGCGATTTGGTCATCAAAATCAAGGAATTTATTCCAGAGTATTGCAGGATTATGAGAATTCAAAGGGATATTCCAACAAAGTTTACCGATGCAGGAGTTTCAATAACGAATTTCAGGCAGTATGTTGATTCTAAGATGAGAGCAATGAACAAAAAGTGCAGGTGCATCAGGTGTAGAGAGCCGAGAGCAAAGAAGATAGATTTTGACAGCATAAAACTCAAAAGGTTTGACTACGAAGCAAGCAACTCTACAGAAGTGTTTTTGAGTTTTGAGGATGTTAAGAATGATTTGTTGATTGGCTTTTTAAGGTTAAGAATTCCTTACAAACCTTTCCTGAAATTTATTGACGCAAAAACAGCAGGAATAAGGGAGGTTCATGTCTATGGAACAGCAGTTCCAATAGGACAAAAGTCATCTTTGGAAAATCAGCTTCAGCATAGGGGTTTCGGAAGGGAACTTGTAAGGGAAGCAGAAAGGATTGCAGAGGAAGAATTTTCAATCAAGAAAATTTTGGTAATTTCAGGAATTGGGGTCAGGGATTATTACAGGAAGCTTGGTTATAAGAAATTCCATTATTACATGATGAAGAGGTTAGTGTAAAAATTTTTGGTTGATCTTAATTTTTGCAATTTTCATTTTTCATCTTTGTTTCTCATCTGAATTTGTATTCTTTCAGCTTGCCAAGGAACTTTTCATTTAGAAAACATAAAGAGTTCTCAGCATAGCGCTCAGAATAATTGTATTTTTTGAAGAATTCTTGTTTCATTATTTTCTTTGAAATGCTTAAAACTTGGTTTTTTGGAATTATTATGTTGTAGGGCTTGTGAGTATCTAAAATTCTTTCTCCATAGCAATAATCTATTTTCATGGAACTTAGAAGATTTCCTGTTGAGAGTATCAGTTTCTTGTGCCTGTGCTCCAAAACAAGCCCTGTCCTCTCAATCTTTGCTGTTGTTTCAATCAATCCTGACAAAAAAGCAATTTTGCAATCTTCGTCAGCATTTATTTTGAATTCAAGGTTCTTTTTATTCTTTGGAAAGTTCAAGAACTTTTCAACCCAACTGTAGATTATTCTTGAAGATAAATCGATTCTTACTCCGTGCTTTTCAAAATTCATCAATTCAGCGCTTATGTTAAATCTTTCTGAAATGATTTTTCTCAGAACTTTAGCGTAAAAGTCGTAGTCAGATTTCTCGCCTTGCAGGATTACAAGGCAAATTTCTTCTCCAATCTTGTCAAGCCTTCCATCTCCAGCAACAGCCCCTAACAGAAAATAATCAATATTTTTAAGTTTTTCAGGAACTATTATCTGCCTTCTGACATCACTTATCGAATATTTCAGCCCTTGTCTTTTCAAGTTATCGTAAAAATCAAAGTTGTATTCAAGGAAGTTTTCCTTTTCAAGAAAATCAAGCATGCTTCCGTATTCTCTCTCAATAATCTTTAAGATGTTCTTTGTGTGGTGCTCTCTGCTATCGTTGAAAATTATTTTTGAAATTATGTTTGAATTTATGGTGGGGGAAACCTTTGACTTATCGTATTTTTTCTCAACAATCTCCTTTAAAAAAATCGCAACATCGTAAACTGCTCTATAGCCCCTTTTCCTGAACTCCATTATCCTTTCCTTGTAGTTCTCTGCTGTTTCAGGATTTTCAAACAATTCCTCTTCAATTATCCTTGTAAGCCCCTCCCTATAGACAACCATAAAGTTGTGGTTTCTGGCAGAAATTATAAATCTTTCTGTTTGTTATTATTTTATAATGATTAAAATATCTTTGTTTCAAAAATTTTTTATACTGATTAACAAATACAAAAATTTATGCAAGAAGAAATCAAGGAAATGCCTTGGGCTTCTGAACTTAGGCAAAAGATAAAGCCAGATTTTGAGAAGAGGTATAGGAATTTGCTCGGGGAGGACTACGAAGCATTCTTGAAGTTTTCATTTTCATTCCAAAGGGAATCTTTCAGGATTAACTCTCTGAAAGTTCCAGAGAACAGAACAAACGAGATTTTGAACAGAATGAAAAGGAATTTTAAGCTCGAGAGGATTCCATGGTATGAGCGCGGTTATTTTTATGTAGGAGAAAGAAGAGACATTGGAAATACTCTAGAGCACCTCTTGGGTTACATCTATGTTCAGGAAGCGGCTTCAATGATTCCTCCTTTAGTGTTAAATCCTTCAGAAGAGGATAAGGTTTTGGATGTTGCTGCTGCTCCTGGCTCAAAAACAACTCTGCTGGCAGAACTCATGCGCAACAGAGGAGTGATCGTTGCAAACGATCCTGATTACTCAAGAATAAAGGCTCTTGGAATAAATGTTCAGAGAGTAGGAGCTCTTAATGTTGTAATAACAAATCAGGACGGGCTTTCAATAAGAGAGAACTTTTCAAAAATTTTATTGGACGCTCCTTGTTCTGGAACAGGGACAATAAGAAAATCACCATCAACAGTTGAGATTTACAATGTTAACATGATAAAGAGATTGTCAAACCTTCAAAAAAAACTCATTGAACACTCATTTGAAATTCTTGATAAAGAAGGGGTTTTGGTTTATTCTACTTGCACCATGGAACCAGAAGAAGACGAAGCAGTAATAAACCATCTCCTGAAAAGGCATGAAAACGCGGAGATTGAAAAGATTAGATTGGAAGCCAAGAGTTCAAATCCTATCTTAAACTTTGAAGGAGAGTACTTTGATGACAGGATACAAGATTGCCTGAGAATATGGCCTCAGGACAACAACACAGATGGATTCTTTGTTGCAAAAATAAGGAAACTTTAATGGTTGTAAAAACTCAAATTCAAAAACTTAAATTCTTGACTCCATTCTGAGAATGCCGTTTATCTCATGCTCGCTTATAGAGCATCCGCTAAGTTTCAAACCCCAAAGTATTGACTCTAAAAGTTCAATCTTCAAGTTCTTGTAAACCTTTTCTTCGTTAGGAACTATTAGCGTATTTAGAATTTTCTTTTCATAAGCAATTGTTGCTATCTCTGTCGACCTTATGACATTTATGCCTGAAAAAATGTTCTTTAGTTTGATGAAATTTTCCTTGTTTACTTCTATGTTTGTGTGAAGCCTTGATTCCATAAGTTTTTTCAAAGCATGCGGTTCCTCTATGAGCATTCTCGTTGTTCTCTCGTCAATAACAATCGCTTCTGCGTTTAAATGCTTGTATGCAGAGATTGCTTCTATCTCCCCTTCCTGCACTATTTGAACAAAAGAGTTGTGGGCTTTGAATGTAGTGTTTGCAATGTTTAGAATTTCTTGTGTCCTGTTTTTTATTATGCTACTCTTTACAATGTTAAGGGTTCCATTGTAGATTTCCTTCATCACCTGCAATGCTTCAAACTTGTATTTTTTAGTCATAAACGGCTTGTCTATCAATTCTATTTTAACGCTTTCAGGTATTATAAATGTTCCATTGTATTCCTTTTTCAGTTCTTCCAAGACCCAAAGCAGGTTATTTAGAGTTAAGCTTATTATAGGACCTGAATCAAATATTATTGTTCTTGACATTTTAATCATTGAAAATTTTAATCATTGGATTTTGTTCAATGCTCTATGCTCTTAATAATATTAACCTCGCTTTAAACCTCTTAATGTTTTAATAATGCTTTAATTCCGCTTGCTATTTTTGCTTGAACAGTTTCCTTGCAAATGATATTCTTCCCTTTATGTTTGCAGTAGCTGTTCTCGGCTCTTCAAGCTTTCCTATGTAGTTCATGAGTTCCCACTGGGTTATTCCAAGCACAGAAGCTGTCCTTGCCATTGATATTCCGTGATAGTAGAGCTTTGCTCCTTTCTTTATCTTTGCCTTTTCAATAACCTCCTGAACATAAATCTTGAGTTTTGAGTCAATTCTTGCTATCTGGGAGAAGATTTCCTTTATCATTTTCCTGTAAAACTCTATGTTTTGCTTTATGAGTTGGATTTTCGCAAACTCAAGTTTCTTTTCAAACCAGTAACGGTTTTCAATTCCTCTCTCTAGTATTTTTGAGAGTGCATATGTCAGAACAGCGATTGTTATTGAGTCCTCGTCTTGAAATATGCTTGCATTGTGTATTGTGTGGTCACTTACCTCTTTAAGTTTAATGGCGTTCTCTTGCTTCAAAGCATTTACGGATTCTTCAATAATCCTTATGTTGTCGTTTCTTATTATCTCATTCATCGTTTCATCTTAATTATCCTATTTTTTGTTCTTCGCTTTTTATTTTTTCTTTTTGGCTTTATTACCTTTTTGTGCTCGTATATCTTTTTGACATCAATGTTTATTATTCCATAGATTGCCCTTTTCTTCTTTGAAACAGCAGCCCAATACCTGTCACCGTAAGACCAGTGCCACCACTCTGCATAGTAATTAACAAAACCTGCCTTTCTCATAACCCTAATCAACAATCTCCTGTTCATTCTTGCTTCCTTGGAAATCCTTTTTGAGTTTGTGTATGACTCTTTGCTTGTTTCATTGACCTTTGTTCCCATGTCCAATTCCTTGTTGTCAGGGCCTACAATTGTAATATCTACTGCTCCTCCTGTGGCATGAGGAGGATACTTGAAAGCAGAAGCAACAAACCTTTCAGTCATCTCCTTTATTTTGTTGTTGTCCAAATTAGGATGTTTTTTTCTCAGCATTTTATAGTGGCTGATGAAAAGTTTTCTTTGTGTCTTAAGAGTTCTGTAGCCCTCTTGAATCTTCAATCTAAAGCCATTTGGCAACAATCTTTGAGCTTTTAGTAACCTCTTAGCAACTCCTTTTCTTACATAGCATACATCTTCTGGCAGTCCTTCTCTTTCCATAATTTCAGGATCCAAACTTATTACTATGTTTTTAGAATAGTTTTTAAGATTAACAAGTTTTTCTCCACACTCAAAAACAGGAATCTCTTTTAATAGTTCCTCAACGCTCTTCTTTTTTTCTTTCATCCTCTTATTTTTATTAAACATTTTTGTTTTTAATTCTAAATTTTTAAAATCTTTTTATATTTTTATTTGCAATCCTTATTCTATTTCTATTTCCTAATTTTTTTCTTAACTAACTCTTTCTTTTGATTTTTATAAATGATAAATCCGCTTGTTAGTATTATGAACAAGCACAAATACTGAGTTTTTGTCAATCCTAAAAATAATCTCTGCTCTTCTCTGAAGAACTCAACAAGAAACCTTATTGCGCTGTAATTTATTAAATAGATTAAGAACAATATTCCATTGAAGAATTTTATCCTGATTTTTTTTATTCTTAATTCGTCCTTATTTCTAATCTTGTAAATGAACAAGAATGAAATGAAATTGAGCAATGACTCATATATCTGAGCAGGATGCCTAATTTCCCCTAAGTACTTTATCCCAAAGAATATTTTTGTCTCATTTCCATAACAGCACCCGTTCAAAAAACAACCAATCCTTCCAAATGCTTGAACTAGTGGTATGAAAACAGCATAGATGTCAAGGTATTCTCTAAAATCAATCTTTCTAATTTTAAAATACATTATGAATCCTAAAAGCCCAAAGAACAATGCTCCGAAAAAACTAAGCCCTCCGCCTTGAAAGTTTAATATCTCTAATGGTTTATAGTAAAAGTGTTTTATGTTAAGCAAAACATAAACAATCCTTGCGCCAATTATTGAAAAAATGAATGTTATTAAAAAAGAGTTTAGTATCTCTTCAAATTTTTTTTTATATGTTTTTCTTGCTGCTAGCAATGCAACAAGAATTCCAAAACTCACAAAAAAACCCCAAGAATAAATGTTTATTCCAAAAATTCTAAAAAGCACCCTTACTGGCTCGTATGTTATCATAAAAAACAAAAATTCTCTTTTATTTATAAATTTTGTTTTTTAAAAAGATTTATAAACAAAAAGATAATTAGATTTTTTATTATGAAAGAAATTAAGAGAAAAAAAGCAGAAAAAAAATTTCTGATAATAAATTTTAAAAACTATGAAGAGGGTGTTGGCTTTAATGCCGAAAAACTTGCGAAGCTTATAGAAAGTTTTTCTGATGAATTCAAGAGATTGAACTTAGAGGTTTTTGTTGTTGTAAACCCGACAGATGTTTTCAGGATTGCTTCAAAAACAAGAAAAACAAGAATAAAGATATTTAGCGTTGCAGAACCATTAACCTATGGCAGGAACACTGGTTTTGTGATTCCAGAAGCGCTTAAACAAAACAAGTGTTCTGGACTGCTAATTAATCATTCTGAGCACAGAATAAGTTTTGAAGGAATAAAATTCTTAGTTCAAGCTTCTAAAAAACTAAAAATGCTTTCTCTTGTCTGCATTCCTGATGCTTCTAAGTTGAGTGAAATGATAAGCTTAAATCCTGATTTCATTGCTTTAGAACCACCAGAATTAATTGAAGGAAAGGTTTCTGTTTCAAGCGCAAGACCAGAACTAATAAAAGAAGCAGTTGTAATTTTTAATTCAAAAAATAAGAACAAAACAAAAAAAACAATTCTGCTTTGCGGCGCTGGAGTGAAGAACAATAAAGATGTAAGAAAAGCATTGGAGCTTGGAACTAATGGAGTGCTTGTTGCTTCAGGATTGCTAAAAGCAAAGAACAAGAAAAAAGAACTATTAAATTTAATAAATGGTTTTGCTTGATTTTGCCTTGTTCTTTAGACAACTATTGCATATATGATTTCATTGCCATAATTTTGTTCAACCCCAGAATCATCTTTATAATTTACTTCTATTTTTATTGTGTAAGTTCCTCTAATACTGCCAAGAGAGGGCTGAACAGCAACACCAACCCTTTCGTTATCATAACCCTTTATCTTGTATTCCTTTTTTGGCACCAAGTATTTTATTTTTTTCCAATCCTCTTCTCTAATTGTAGAGCCATCTTTTTTAACACCATTTTTTACTGTGGCTTTTACACTGAATGTTTTTTCCTTATCAAAATGGTTTTGAATGTTTAATGTATAAACAGCATACTTTCCAACAGGAATTTCCTTGTTGTTTGTTCCAACGCAAACCTTTATGTTTGCATCGCACAATATGTTTTCTATTTGCTTGTTAAAATTCTCAATAGGCATTTTTGTTATGTCTTCGCTACTATTAAAAACCCTTTTTAGAAAGTATATTCCCATGCTTAGTATCGTTATTGATAAAATTAGAGTTACTAAAAAACTTGTTGATAATTCAAAACCTTTTTTGGCTTTCATAAAACCACCTAAAACCTGTAGATACTGAAAAATATAATCCAAAACAAAACCAAAGTTAATCCTCCAACTAAAACCAAGTAGTATCCTGCAAGCTCTGATTTTTCAAACAACTTGTAAATCCCAACCCCCATTATTATGAACCCAAACCAGAGCAACTTGTTAAGCAAGAAACTAATAATCCTAAATCTCTGATCAAAACTGATTTTTCTGCGCAGCATTTTAAAAAATCACTCTACGAATATTGTAAATCTTTGATCTGCGTATTCTACTACATTTTGTTGATTAGGATCTTTTATAACAAAACCGCAATAGTATGTTCCAGGAACAGCGTCTCTTGCAACCCTTATTTCAAGGTTAAAAACAACAGATTCTCCTTTTTTTATATAAGCTTTTTCAACTGTTTTTATTGTTATCTTTTCAAGCTTTGCATTATCTGCTGTGGAAGAATAACACATTATTACAGAATCACTTCCATCCCATTTTCCATCATTACCAATTTTTCCTTTTCCAAGCAGAGTGAATGTTTCATCTTCTTCAAGTTCATTCTTTACAGCAAAACCGATTAGTTTATTCTCACCTGCTTTTATCGTAATTTCATTTAATTCTAAAACCAATCTTGCATTTGCTTTTAATAAATCTTCTTTTAATCGTGATCTTGTTTCTCCAGCAACATTTGTAAATTGGTCTATAACGCCTGTAAAAATTTTTCTTATGAAAACTATTCCAAGAGAAAGTATTGTTATTGCAAAGATTAAAATTACTATTGCGTTTGTTGATATTTCCAAGCCAGCTTTTTTTGATTTTATTATTCTTCTAAGCTTCATAAAAACACCTCTTTTTTTGCTTTTTTGCTTTTTTTTGTTTGTTTTTTAGAGCAAAAGTAAAAAAATACTTTTTTGTATATTAGTTTAGTTTTCTATTTATAAATTTTTCTGTTTAAAAATAAAATCTGAAGATTAATTAAAACAAAAATATAAAACAAAAATATTAAAAATAAAAACAAAATTTTAAGCATAAAAAATCAAAAAACAAAAATAATATTATTAATGTTTTTTATTCAACCTCTATTTTAAAATTTATTTTTGCATAAAGTTTCTCTACTTGAACATTAGCTTGTTTATCACTTTCAGGATTTTTTATTATTAAAGCATATTCATAAAGTCTGGTTTTGCTGTTCTGCTAGCACTAATCTGAAATTTGTATGTTTTAATCTCTCCTTTTTCTAGTGTTTGTGGACCTAATGTTTCAAAATTTATATCTGATGGATTAGCATTTTCAGCCAGAGAAGCATAACATTTTATCACAGAATTTTTTTCATTCCAAGTTCCATTAGGAGATATATCTCCTTCTTTCTCCTTCTTTATTGTTAAAAGTAAATGTTTCTTTTGTTTCTAACTCGTTCTTTATTGCATAAGTAATATAAGCTTTATTACCTCTTTGAATGTTAATACTATTTACTTCTAATGCTTTTGATGCTAAACATTCTCTTAAAGAAACAAAGCATTATCTTTTCTTTTCTATAATTAAGAAATAGAAAACTTTAAAAATCGTTCATAGTTCCTATTCTGCTTATGGCAAGATTGAGAAAAGCAATCGCTTATAGAATGTTGGAAAGACCTTACACAAGGATTTCAAAGTACAGGGAAAAATCATTCATTAGAGGAAGGCCTCATCTAAAGATTGTCAAGTTTAACATGGGCAATCCAAAAAGGGAATTTCCAGTAAAAGTTTTTTTAAAGTCAGACAAGTCCTTGCAGATAAGACAAGAAGCCATTGAATCAGCAAGGCAATCTGCCAACAAGATCTTAGAAGAAAAGGTTGGAAAACTGAATTATTTTTTCAGAGTGAGAATGTTCCCGCACCATGTTTTAAGAGAAAACCCTTTGGCAAGCGGCGCTGGTGCTGACAGGTTGAGCACTGGAATGCAAAAGGCATTTGGAAAACCGATTGGGATTGCAGCACAGGTTAAGAAAGGAAAAATTTTGTTCGAAGTCCAAGTTGATGAAAAAAATGTTGAACTTGCAAAAATTGCTCTTAAAAAGGCAATTCACAAACTTCCTGTTTCAGGGATTATTGAAATAAAAGGAAGTAGCAAGCAGCATTAATTATTAATGCATCTTAATCAAGCTTAATCAATCTTTAAGAATTCAAAATTTTAAACCAAATTTTTAAATTTGTTTTACTCTGAAAATCTTAATCTCCAAATCTTTTATCATAAAAATGTAAAAATATTTAAACTGAAAATTTTTACGCTCTGTTTGAGAGGTGATTGTTTTGATAATATTCAAGGAATACATTAACATTGGAAGCAGTTCTTTGATTGTTTTATTCATTGGAATAATGATTGGCTTGTTTATAAGAAAAATAATTTATTCAATACTCAGCAAGTTTAAGAGCTATGAGGTTGATTTTGCTCTTAAGCATTCAAAGAGAATTTGGTTTTTCTTGTTGTTAACAGCTTTTAGTTATGCTCTCTCTTATGCTGCAAACCTGCTTCATTTGAAGAGAAACATCGTAAAAACAATTGATTCCTTGACAATAATCTTTGCTTTCTACGCAGGAATTCTTTTTGTCAATTCTTTATTGCTGATGTGGTTTTACTTCATAGATTTAAGGGATAACAGCAAGAAAAGAGTGCCTTCAAAATCAAGGTACGATGTTGTAATAAAGATTATTGATGGTGTTCTGTGGTTCATATGCTTTATAGTTGTGCTGAATATTTGGGAAATAAAGATAACTGCTTTTCTTACTGGTTTGGGAATTGCAGGAATAGTCATTGGTTTGGCATTGCAGAGCACTCTTGGAGATTTTTTCAGCGGGATAGCATTGATGGGGGATCATCCTTTTAAGATTGGAGATGTTGTTCAGATTGATGATGTTTTTGGGATTGTTTATGATATTAATTTCAGGAGCATTAAAATAAAAACCTATGACAATGAAATTGTAATATTTCCTAATTCAAAGGTTGCGTCCTCAAAAATAATCAATCATACAGCTTTAAGCCCAAGAAGGTTCGTTGTTGATTTTGGAGTTGAGTACGGAACAGACATTGATAAGGCAAAAAAAACTGCTTTGAAAGCATTAGAAGGAATTCCAGAGGTTATTAAAGAACCAGCCCCTTTTGTTTATTTCTTGGATTTTGGAGAGTATGCTTTGAAATTTAAATTGATTGGTTGGGTTAAGACATACGATGACTTGTGGAATGTTAAGGAAAAGATTAGGATGAATTTGTACAAGGAATTCAATAAAGCAGGAATAAAATTTGCATTTCCAACAAGTAAAGTTTATCTCAAAAAATAATAAAACGAATGGATAAAATTATTGAAAAGAATTTTATGGAGTATTATGGATAAGATATTTTTGGTTGAAAAGGCGTGTCCTCTTTGCAGCAGCGATGTTTACGGAAACGACAATTTGAAATATTACTGCAAGAGATGCAATCTGCTTTTTGAAAGGAAAGATCTTAGAATTTTGAAGCAGGAATTTATTGGTTCAAAGGTCTCAAGAAAATTTCATTCTTTTAATTGCCCTTCAATAAGAAACCTTAGAGAGGAAAACAAGGTTTTTTTCAGCGCAGCAGAAGAAGCAATGAAAAATGGTTTCAAACCTTGTGGCCTTTGCATGAAGAAAATAAAGAAGAAAAAACAGAGCAAAAGGAAAAATAAAGAGAAAAAGAAAGAGAAAAAAATTTGAAATAAAAAAATAAAAAGCATAAGTTATTGCGCAATAAAAAATAAAAAAAGATTGAAAAATTTTGGCGGTGGTTTTAATGGTAGGAGCTCAGCACAAAGAACAAAGGGTTGCTGTTTTTGTTGATGTTCAAAACATGTATTATTCTGCAAAGAACCTTTACAAGGCAAAGATTAATTTCAGAGAACTTTTAAGAGAAGCAGTCAGGAATAGAAAGCTTGTCAGGGCAATTGCATATGTCATAAAAGCAGACATCAAAGAAGAGGATGTTTTCTTTGAAACCCTTGGCAAGATAGGTTTTGAGGTCAAGATGAAGGAGCTTCAGGTGTTTTACGGAGGCGCTAAAAAAGGTGATTGGGATGTTGGAATTGCAATTGACGCTATAGAATTAGCCCCAAAGATAGATGTAATTGTTTTGGTAAGCGGTGATGGAGATTTCATACCTTTGGTAGAGCACTTAAAAAGAGCCCTTGGCTGCAGGGTTGAGATTATTGCATTTGGAAGGTCATGCTCCTCAAAACTTGCAGAAGCAGCAGATAGCTTCACAAATCTTGACGAAAACCCTGAAAAGTTTTTGCTCTAAAGCCCTGATTTTGCAATAATCTTAGCTTGGCTTTTTTATTTTTTCAATGGTTCTCTATTCTGTAAATCTCATAAACAATCCTGAACAAAGAGCCGATCGAGAAAATCATGACAAGATAGTTCTCAAACTCAAAACCAATGTCAAATATCTTTGCTCCTTTGTTTTGGTCATACAGTGCTATCAGGAACATCAAAGAAAAAACTCCCATGAGCAAAAAAAGCAGTTTAAGAATTTTTATGTTGTGCTCTTTCATCCTGAAAACCCCCAATCACTTGATTTTGCTTAAAACTTAAAACTATTTTTAAAAATTTATTTTTTTATTTGTTTTTCTTTTGCTTTTCGCTCAACGAGTTTTTCCTCCCAATAACTCTTCTTTTTTTCTGTTTTCTCTTTTAATAATTCCTTGACATTCAAAGTTTTCGTATTAATCCTTGAAAGAGTGTCCAAGTATCTTGTCGGGTCTTTAGAGTTAAGTATTGAAATTAACTGCTTAAGTTCATTCATGAAATCATTAAGTATTTTTTTAACCCTTTCAACATCCTGAATTATTACCTTGACATCCTCTCCAACCTCGTAATTTTTTAGTTCCTCGCTGCTTGTTATCAAGTGGATTATCAAAGGAACTGCCTTTTCAATCTTTATCCTTTCTCTCAGAACGCTCTTTGAAATATTGTCTTCTATGTGAATCTCGAATATCGCGCTGTTTTCCTTTGGAATGTAATTCCTTATGTTTATCTTTTCCAAGTTTACATAGACGAGTTTCATCTTGTTTATTAAAAAACCAACATTTATTTAAATCCTTCTCTTTTTTATAATGAATTATGCAGGAGTTTAATCTTAGCCAAGGAATTGTTTGTAACCCTCAGGACATGCTTGAAAGGGCTTTCAGAAAACTTAGAAAGTTCAAGCAGAGAAAACTTGGCAAGAAAAAGGAAAGACACGGCAAATCAAAGATGATGCTTGATGAAAAACAGGAAATTCTTGTTTTCAAGGATTCAATAATCTCTGACTTGGATAGCATTGTAAAGTCTTTTCCAACGATTGGCAACTTGAATGATTTTTACAAGGAACTGATTGAATACAAGTTTGGAATTGTCAAGCTTAAAAAATCATTGGCTGCTCTTTCCTGGGCTTCAAAGAAGATTGACGAGATTTCAAAAAAGCAGATTGAAAAGAGGAGTTTTTTCGGGAGAACAGCTTCTCTACTCAAAAGAATAAGCAAAGACCTTGAGTTTTTAGAATTCGTTAGAAAGGAATTTAAGGAATTTCTAAGAATCAAAGATGTTTTTACAGTAGTAATTACTGGTTTTCCAAATGTTGGAAAAACAACCTTGCTTTACAAACTTTCTGGCTCAAAACCAGAGATAAAGAATTATGCTTTCACAACAAAACAACTGAACATTGGATACTTGAGAATAAACGGCTTTGAAGTTCAACTCATTGATACTCCTGGAACCCTAAACAGGGTTGAAAAGATGAATGTCTATGAAAAACAATCATTCTTGGCAATAAAGCACTTGGCAAACCTTGTTGTTTTTGTAATAGCTTATGATTATGATGTAAAAAAACAAATAAAGCTATTGAACAGAATTTTATCCTTTAAAAAACCTGTCTTGGTTTTCTTGAACAAGATCGAGATTAGCAACGAAGTTTTTGTTAGAGAGGTCTTAGAAAGCATCAACGATTTTTCCAAAAATACAGGAGTTCAACTTAGAGTTTTTACTGAAATAGATTCTCTAAAATCAGAGGTTGAAAGAACTTTCTTAAAATGGATTTCTTAGTTATTCTTCCTTATTTTCTTCCTCTTCTCTTCTGATTACCTTGACAGCGTCCATCTTTAAGGTTATTGGTATTGGAACAGCAGCTTCTAATAACTCAACAACAACCTCCTCTTTGGTCTTGTCAATTCTTGTAATCTTTGCTTTTTCGCGCTTGAAAGGTCCAGAGATTATCTCAACAATATCATTCTTTTTAATAACCATCTCTTTTTTCTTTTCAATCTCAACCATATGCTCGATCTCAGAATAAAGAACAGGGTTTTTTAACAATCCCCTTGCATAAGGAACTCCTATTGCTGCTTGTTCTGCAGAACCCCTTGAATCTGCTTCTATGAAAATATAACCCCTCATTCCATAAGGCATTATTACAGAATAAACATTAAGTTTTTTCTTTATTGCATTACTAGCTACAAAACCCATAACCTGTTCTTCCCTGTTGGCTGTTACCCTGAGAACATACAATTCTGGCATTTTATCACCTTTTTTACATTAATGCTTGTTGCAGCAAATAAACTACCAATCCTATTAATCCGAGCGCAATCATTCCAAGACCTGTAACCTTGACAATCATTTTAAACTCTTGGTTTGTTGGTTTTTGCGTTAGTGTGAAAACCCTCTTGCACTCAAGAATAAAAGTTTTTAGAGATGTTAGTAATGATTTGAAAAAATTCCTTATTTTCTTTGGAAGTTCAACTATTTTTTTAATCATAAAAACCACTAAGAATTGTGGATAAAACTAGTATTTTTAAAACTTGTGATTTTTTAATCAACGAACTCAATCCCAAGTTCTGTCTCTATCTCCTTTGCCTTCTTTGTCTTAACCTTTTTCTGAGGTCCTAAGATTTGTGATGATTTAACCCCTGTGATTATTAGCATAACTCTTATTGTCTTTGCCATGTCCTCGCTAATCTGAGCTCCCCAAATAATCCTTGCATCAGGATCAAGTTTCTCAGAAACTGTTTCAACAACCTTTCTTGCCTCTTCCAAAGTCATGTCCAAACCGCCAGAAATATTTATCAAAGCGCCATTTGCTCCTGATATATCAACATCCAACAAAGGATTATTGATTGCCTTTTCAACGCACTCAACAGCCCTATCACCACTATCAGATTCTCCAACTCCAATCATTGCAACTCCTCCATTGCTCATTATTGTTCTGACGTCAGCAAAATCAAGATTAATCAATCCTGTTTTTGTGATTAACTCTGCAATCCCTTTAACAGCATTTGTTAGTATTTCATCAGCAACCTTAAAAGCAGTATGCAGTGGCAAATCAGGAGCAATCTCTAACAACTTGTCATTTGGAATAACTATCAGGGTATCAACTATTGCTTCTAATTTTTCCAAACCGTTTATTGCGTTCTCAAACCTTCTCTTTCCTTCCATTGAGAAAGGCAATGTAACTATGCCAACTGTTAATGCTCCTATTTTCTTTGCAATCTCAGCAATCACCGGAGCAGAACCAGTCCCTGTTCCTCCTCCTAAACCGCAAGTTATGAAAACCATGTCTGCTCCTTGCAAGGCCTCTTTGATTTCATGCTCGTTTTCCCTTGCAGCATCCTCACCAATTTTCGGGTCAGAACCTGCTCCTAAACCATGAGTTAATTGTTTTCCAATAAGAATTTTCTTGTCAGCAGTAGTGTACAATAAATCCTGAGCATCAGTATTAACTGCGATTGTTTCTGCTCCAACAACTCCAACCTCAGAAATCCTGTTTATAGTGTTATTTCCTCCACCACCAGTTCCAACAACCTTTATAGAAGCCTTTTGTTTTGAAAGCAATTGTTCAAGTTCAGCATCAATCTCATTGACTTTCCTATCAATTTTTTCATATCCCACAATCCCACCTTTTTTGTTTGTCAGCTTGCCAATTTTTTCTAAAACCCAAAAATTACTTCTAATATTTAAATCTTTTTAATTAGCCTAAAAATATTCAAAAAATTTTTAAATACAAGAATTTTTTTATATTTTTTAATAAAAAAGAGGTGCTGTTTTTAAATGACAAGCAAGAAAGCGCAACTCTCAATCTTCATAATAATTGGAATCGTTGTTCTATTAATGATAATCCTTGCATTCATACTTGCTTTTTCTTTTTACAACACAAAACTAAGAGCAAACATAACAACTGCTTCCAATAGAAAAAGCATTATTCAACAGATTGACACAACAGTACAAGATTGCTTGGAAATCTCTGCTGAAAAAGCATTAAACCTTATTGGAAAGCAAGGAGGTTACATTTACTCTTACCAAGGAGGATTAACAGAATTCCCAATAACAATCCTTGGAACAAACATAACAAGAAGCGCTTACATTGGAACTGAAAAATATGAGGTTCCGTTCTGGATTATAAGAGATCCTTATGATAATCCTCCTGGATATCCAAGATTCAACTACTATGGAATTCCAATAATGGTTTTCCTAAAACCAGAAGATGTTAGAAACGCTCCTAAAAAACCAATAACAATTAAAGAACAATTAGAAAACTACGCTGAATTAAAGTTTAAGGAGTGCTTCAACATCTCAAAATTGAATCAGAGCATAAGAGCACAAATTTATGAAAAAAGCCCTGCAAAAATAAAAGTTACTTTTTCAAGAAAAAGCACAAGGTTTGAACTAGACTATCCAATAATAGTTTATGATAGGCAAATGAATAATAAAGTTTATGATTCAAAAGTAAGGTTTAGTTCAATATATAACTTGATAAGAATGCTGATTGAAAGAGACACAAAAAACCTTTCATTCATGATGCAAGAAGAAGGAGCAAATATTAATTCTGACAAAACACTCGGCATACAAAACATAAAAGGAACACTTTATGACATGGTTAAAATCACTGATTCAAATGCAAAAATTGGAGAGAAGTATTATGAGTTTGTTTTCTTAAGGCAAAACAGAAACCCTTTTTTGCAACAAATACCAACACTAGAATTATTGATTGAAGATGTTTATGATTTCTCACCATTTGCTTTTGACCCTGATGAGGATGTTTTAAATTTAACTATTAAAAATAAAAAAACAGGTGAAGAAATAAATGATTTCACTTTCAAAGCATTCAAAAAATTCATTGGGGTTAATCATTACACAATAAATGTTACTGATGAGGGCAACTTGAGTGATTGGCAGGAAGATGTTGAGATAAAAGTAATGTGCGAGTACTATCCTTATGGAGATAATAATGCTGCTCAAAAAATAAAAAATGAAAATTTGATTTATTGGATTTTCGATAACAAAATATTTTCTTATAATCCTCATTGCTGCGATGAAAAAACAAGATTGAGTTTTAAAGCAGGAGAGACTGCAAAGATGTTAGTGGATGGGAAAATCATTGATTGCACATGCGATGCTTCAGGGGATTGCGATTCGGTGTTCCAATTCTTGCCGCCGACGCCGACGCCGCCGACGCCGCCGACGCCGTCGCCGTCGCCGTCGACGCCGACGCCGACGCCGCCGTGTGGAACCTCTTGTCTTTTACCAAATACATTAATTCGTCTTGCTAATGGCAGCGTTAATTTCTTAAGTGAGATAAGAATAGGTGATCAAGTTTTAGGATATGATATTAATAGAAAAATATTTGTTAATAATACGGTATTATCATTTGAAAGTGTAGAATTCAAAAATTTTTATACTATAATCACGGATCAAAATTTTGAGATAAATGTTACTTGGAATCACTTTATTTTAACTAACTCAGGCTATAAAAGGGTTATTAACTTAAAAACTGGAGATACTATTTTCTTCTTTTCTCCTTTAGGTTTGCAGAAAACAAGAATAAAAGATATATTTATAAACCAACAGCAGGTGGTTGCTTATACTATTTTAACTGATGGTTCGCACAACTTTTTTGCAAACAATCTGTTGGTTTATGAAGATTAATTTATTAAATATTAAAACATTAAAACGAATTTGCTCCTTTAAAAACAGAAAAAAGTTTTTCTATTTCAAAATAATCAAAAATTGCCGGATTACCAACAGGATGCGTAAGAATCCTTTTAACCCAGGATTTGTCTTTTGCAATTTTATCAATATCAGTTGGATTTATATTAGTTGGATCTCTTCTAAATGCCATCATATAATAAACTGCGTCAGTAAGGCTAACTATTTCTTCCCACTTAAATTTTTCAATAAAATAATATTTTTGTATATTAATATTTGTGATGCCCAAAAAATTTCCAACTTTTTTCTTTGTTTTATCATCAAGAACAAGAATTAAGGCAGCACTATCTCCTTTGGTGGTTTTGTTAACTTTATATCTTCCTTCAAACAGAGGGTTAGCAATACTTCTCATCACAATAGTTTCTAGTTGTATCAAACCATATTGATTTGTTTCAAAAACTTCTTTGTTTGTTGGATTTAACAATTTCAAAATCATGTTTGACGCTTCTAAATCTGTCAAATTTTTTCCATCACCTTCTTTTAATATGACGCCGTAGGGGATGCCTTTTTTTCCTGTTCTATGAAGTCCTAACCAATTCATTTTCATACTAATCTGTGCAGGTCCTACAATTGGATCCAGCCAATCTATATCGTAACCTTCTTCACTAACACCGTGATATTTCTCTATTATCAAATCTCTTATACCTTTCATTTGTTCTGTTATATTAAAAGTATGATTTAATGCTTCTTTTAATCCACTTGTTTCTAATATCTTTGAAAATCCTCCATTATCTATATTTGCTAATGTTCCAGGGATCAATCCTTGTAGCAAGGTAAAATCATAAAACTCTAACCCTTTATTATAACCTATTTTAAATAACCAAACATTTTTTTCTTTGAATATTTTTTCTGTTTCTATATAATAATCAAGTAAATTTAGAGACCAATTTCTCATATTTTCAAATATCTCTCTATCCTGAAAATTATATTTTTGTCCATTTATCTCGAATTCTCCAGTATTAACGTAAGGTCCGAATCCTGCTGTTATTCCCAGGAACATCTTGGGGTGGCTTTTTATCTCTGTCTTTAAGGTGTCGTTTGCATTCTGCCACATTTGGACTGCCAGTTCTCCAGCGTTGTAATCGTAAAGTCCCAGCTGGTTTATGTATTTCTTGAAATTGTTAGTGTCCTTTACCTTTTTGTTTAATAATAATTCTGTTGAGTTTGAAGCGTTATAGAGTGTGTTTATTAGGTCTTCGAATTCTTTGATGTTTTCTGAGTTTTGGAGTGTTGGGCTTTGTGAGAGTAGGATGTTTATTTCTTCTGTTGAGTATGTTTTGTTGAGTAGTATTAAGGTTTTATACCTTGGGATAGAGGTTAGTTCTTCGAGTGTTATTATTGAGTTGTTTGTTTTTGTTTTGTTTGCTCTTTCGTTCCACATGTTTTCTATTTGTTTTTTTGCTATTTCTGCTTGGTTGTCTATTTCTTCTGGTGTGATTTTTTCTTCGTTTGTGAGTTGTTTTGTTGCAGTTCCAAGCTTTTCTCCATAGGTTTCTGTTATTGTTTTTACTGCTTTCAAAATGTTTTCTTTTGTGTTTGAGAGGTTTTTTGTTTTTGCGTATTCGATTGCTTTTTTGTCGTTTAGTATATTGTCAAAGTTGTTTGGGTTTAATGGGTTGATGTTGTATTTTATTTTTTCTGTTAAGCTTAGTCCTGATTTTTTGTCAGGGTTTTCGAATGTTTCTTTTTTTGAAAAATCAAGTTCTGGGTATTTTTTGTTTAGTTCTGTTTGTTTTTCTATTGTTAGTTCTGGGTATTTTGTTAGTATTTCGCTAATGAATTCTAAGGATGTATTTTTTATTTCTAAGAAATAATCTTTATTAGCGTTTACAAAATCATCACTAAAGGATGCAACTATTAGTGCTATGTTTTGGAATTCGTCTATTTTTTCCAGAACCCTTTTTACATAGTTTGTGTTTATTTCTGTTTTTAGTTTTTCGTCAAGTTTTTGGTTTTTGAAGTTTAGTATTAGGTCTCCAACTTTGTCTATTGAACTTATTGTTTCTAGGCTTAGGTTTTCTTTTAGAGCATCTATGAAGCTTGAGTATTTTTCGTTAAAGTTTTTCCAAATTTTTTCAAGTTCTTCTTTTGTTTTTGTGTTTGGGTTGTTGTTTAGGGCGTATTTTAGGATTATTTCATCGTTTATTTTTTCATCTAAACTGAAAGCTTTTACAGGGTTTAGTCCGAAGGATATTTTTTCTGGGAGTGTTAGTTTTGTTGTTCCGTCAGGGTATGCTGAGAATATGTTTAGTGTTGGGTACTTGTTTTTTAATTCAAAGAGTTCTTTGTCAGTTAAACTATTATAGATTGTGTTTTTATCATTAGGGTTCGTGCCTAAGTTTTTTTCTTCTTTGAATGTTAGTCCGTCTTTATCAGCATCAGAGTTTTCGTTTATTTTTTTGTATTCCTTTTCTTTTGTTATTGACACTTCTTTTAAGATGCTGTTCCAATTGACTTGGGAACCAAAGTTTTCTGCTATGAATCTTATTGGTACGAATGTTCTTCCTTTTGTTATTTCTGCAGGAACATCTAGTTCGTAATTGATTCCATCTATTTTTGCTTGTTTTTTTCCAATCCAAAGTTCTATTATCTTTCCTTCAAATTCAAGCGTTACTTTTCTTTCTATTCCATCCCATCCTACTTGTGCTCCAAGTCCTTCTGCTATGAATCTTAAAGGAACAAGGGTTCTTCCGTTTTTTATGTAGGGTGCTGCGTCAAGGATGTAGTTTTGTTCGTTGATTTTTGCTTCTGTTTTTCCAATGTAGACTTTTATGTCTTTTTTTTCTATTTCTTTTATTATTGCTTCTAGTGGTTGGTTTTCTATGTCGTACCATTTTGGGTTTGGAGAGTTTGTTTTTGGGAGTTCTGGATTGGGTGTTGTTTTGTTGTTTAGTGTGATGCTTAATATTTTGTTTTCAATTGGTTTGTTCATTTCGATTGTTGTTTGGTTTGTGTTTTCGGCTTTTATGTTGTTTTTATAGAATAAGCTTCCGAATTGTAGTCCAAGAGCTGCTGCTAAGCTCATTAGAACTGCTTTTTTTATTTTAGGATTAAAGCCCTTGTATTCTTCAAGATTTTTAAGTTCTTCTTTTGGAACATCTTGATTTATTTGGAGTTTTTCTAATTTTGATTCTAGTTCTGGGATTCTTATTTTTGCATCCATGGAAGACCACCTCTAAGTTTAGTGAATGATTTCTAATATATAAATCTTTCTGTTGTAACTACTTTAGAATAACATTTAAAACATATGATTTAAACACTTTAAACAAAATCTCATGATAAAATTTTATTCTTCGAATTCTGCTTCAAGACCGATTTTTAAAAATTCGTCTATTATTAATGGTTTTAAGTCTGAGAATTCTTTGTTAAGTTTTATTTTTATTTTTTTTTGGTTAATGCTGAAATCAGTTTCTTTTCCAAGTGTTTGTTTTAAGATGGCTTTTGCTTTTTCATTGTTATCTTCTAATATTTTTCTTATAATGAGTTTATATTTTATTCTCTTTCCAGCAAGAGGATGATTAAAATCAACCATTACTCTGTTAGAACTGACAGAAACAATTGTTCCAAGAATGCCGTCAACATTGACCCTTAATCCAGGAACAGGTTCAATATTGTTTTTTGTGAAATTATTTTTGGATATTAGTTTTAAGAGTTTAGAATCTCTTTTTCCAAAAGCATTTTCTGATTCTAAAAAAACTTCATAACTTCCTATTTTCTTTCCAATCAAGAAATCTTCTAAGCTTTTAAGCAATTGATTATTGCCAACATGAACGACTATTGGCTCATAGATTGTTTTCTCATTGTAAATTCCTGCTTTTTGAGCATCTTCTTTTATTGTTGTGTCAAAAACCTCATTTGTGTTTTCAACATATCCTGTAAAGTCTAACTCAATAAAATCTCCTTTTTCAATAACTTCTTTCATAATACCACCATTTTTGAAAAAACTCTTTTTGTTTTGTTTATAAAATTTTCTCTTTTTCATAAAACAAAAACTTTATAAATTAAAACAAAAATCCTGCTTTTTCATATGCCAAAGGAAAAAATACAGGTATTAGTTGAAGGTGGAAAAGCAACAGCAGCCCCTCCATTAGGCCCTGCTCTTGGTCCTTTAGGAGTTAATATTGGAATGGTTGTTGCTGAGATTAACAAGAAAACAGAGGGTTTTAAAGGAATGCAGGTTCCTGTAAAAGTTATTGTTGATGTTGAAACAAAAAAGTTTGAGATTGAGGTTGGAACCCCTCCAACATCTCAACTAATACTTAAAGAAGCAGGAATTGAGAAGGGCTCTTCTAATCCATTGGCAGAAAAGGTTGCTGATTTAAAGATAGAGCAGGTTATAAAGATTGCAAAGATGAAAATGGATTCTTTATTAGCAGATAGCATGAAGGATGCTGTTAAAGAGGTTGTTGGAACAGCAGGTTCTATGGGAGTTTTGGTAGAAGGAAAAAATTATAAGGAGATCTTAAATGATATTGATAATGGTGTTTTTAATAAAGAGATAGAGCTTGAAAAGACAGAGTTGTCTGCTGAGGAATTAAAGGCATTAGAAGAGGAAAAGAAAAAGCTCAGCGAGGAAATCAAGAAACGTCATGAGGAACTTACTAAGAAGGCAAAGGAGATTATGGCTCAGTATTCTGGAAAAGAAGCTTCATTTATAAGGTCAAAGTTGAGGGATGCAAAGATTCCTGAGGAAATTATTAAGGAGTTGCTTCCTGAGGAAGAAAAAGAAAAACCAGGAGCAAAGAAGCAATAAGATTTTAATAACTTCTAATTTTTCTTATGTTTTTGTTTCTTAGTTTTTTTAAGTTTTTAGTTTTTGCAATTGCATAATTCAAAAATTATTATTTGATTTATTATTTTAAACCACAGAAAAATATTTAAATAAGTTGTATATTGGTATATTATTAAATATACTAAAATACAAATTTATTCATAAAGGGTGTCTTTGTGAGCAGCAATGATAAAGAGCAGATTATCAGCAAATCCAAAGAAAAGAACCAAGAAAACGAAAATCAAGAGATAATAAATAAGAGTTTAAAATACAGCATAAAAGAAGCAAGTGCTAACTCAGTAATGGTTGGCACAGGAGAATCCTTTATTTCTGCTTTCATAATAAAATTAGGAGCAACAAACTTTCAACTTGGATTATTGACTTCAATTAGTAACTTAATAAGTTCAATCTCCCAAGTAATAAGCACAGACATAACTGATATTACAAAAAAGAGAAAGAATATAATCTTAGCATCAATCCTTATTCAAAGCTTGGTCTGGATTCCGCTAATCCTCAATGTTTTATTATGGAAGAGCATTTATTTAACAATAATCTTGTTTGCAGTTTATGCATTCTCAGGAAACTTCCTTATTCCTCCTTGGGCAAGCATTTTAGGAGATTTAGTTGATAAGAAAAACGGAGGTTTTTTCTTTGGCAGGAGAAACGCGATTGCTGGTTTCACAGCATTTATGTCTTCATTGATTGCAGGTTTGCTTCTTAACAGGTTCTCAAACATTCATTCCTTGTTAGGATTTGCAATTTTGTTCTTAATATCATCAATAGCAAGATTAATCAGTTTGTATTATATGAGATTGGTTTATGAGCCAGAATACAATGTAAGCAAAGAATGGTATTTCAGCTTAATGCAATTCATAAAGAGAATGTACTATAACAACTTTGGAACATTTGTTATTTATATTTTTTTCATGATGATTGCTGTTTCAATAGCATCCCCTTATTTCAGCATTTACATGTTGAATGTTCTGAAACTAAATTATTTTAATTATATAATTCTGAATGCAACGCACACCTTAACCTCTTACTTAATAATGACTTATTGGGGAAAATACTCTGACATTTACGGTAATAAAAAGGTTATGGTTATGTGCGGTTTTTTAGTTCCTCTTTATCCATTGCTTTGGGTTTTCTCAAGAAACTTTTATTATTTGTTAGCAGTTCAAATAATTGGGGGAATTGTATGGGGAGGTTTTGATCTTAGCACTTCAAACTTTGTTTATGATGCTGTAACTCCTCAGAGAAGGGCAAGATGCGTTTCTTATTCTAATTTTTTCAAAGGAATAGGAGTTTTCATTGGAGTTATGATTGGTTCTTTTATACTTTCAAGAGTTAGTGCTCAATCATTAAACTCAAAATTAGTAACTTCAGAATACCAAATTGTTTTTCTTATTTCAGCAATGAGCAGGTTTTTGGTTTCAGCATACTTCCTTAGGAAAATAAAAGAGGTTAGAACAATAGAAAAAATTCCAAAAAAGGACATGCTTGTTGATTTAATAATCAGGGAGCCAATAAACTCATTACTCACATTTCCAATAACAACGATAAAGAGCATCTCTGCTCAAATAAAAAACCACTCAAAAAACCACAATGGGAATAACAAAAAGATTTTTGTTAATGAGAATTATAAAAGAGGAGATTTAGGCAAAAAGGAATAAAAAAGAAAAATTTTTAAATGGTTTGTTTATCCTTGGTATAATCATGGCAAAGAAACAGGCCACAAAGGTAGTGGCAAAGGAATGGTATGAGGTAGAAGCTCCAAAACAGTTTAGGAACATTGTTATTGGAGAGGTAACAGCTGATTCTCCAAACAAACTTGTAGGAAGAACAATACTGATTGCTCTTTCTGAAATCACTAGAAACATAAGATTGCAGGGAGTTAATGTCAAGTTTAGGATTTATGATGTTCAGAATAAGAGGGCAAAAACAAACTTTATTGGTTATGAAATAACGCCTCCTGCTGTTAAGAGATTTGTTGCCAGGAGAAAAAACAAGATTGATGATTCTTTTGTTGTTCTGACAAAGGACAACATAGCAATAAGGATTAAGCCGCTGGTAATAACCGCTTTTAAAACAAAAGGAGTTGTTGAGAAAAGATTGAGAGCAAAGATAAGGGAATTGCTCTTCAAAACAATAAAGGAAATGAGTTATGATGATTTTTCTCAAAACCTTATAAGCCACAAACTACAGGAGAGCTTGAGATCAGAGCTCTCTAAAGTTTATCCTATAAGAACATTTGAGATAAGGATGTTTGAGCTTACAAAGTCAAAACCAACAAAGATTGAGATAAAAGAGGATTTCCAAGAAAAGAGAAAATCAAAGAAAGAAGAGATCGAAGAGGAACAATTGGAAACAAAAGAAGAAAATCAAATAAAAATCCATGAAGAAAAAGCAGGGAGTAATTATAATAAAGAAAAGAGCAAAGAGCATTCTCAGCTGAAAACAAAAATCAAGGAAAAAACATCTGTTAAAAAAGAGAACCCTGATAATAAAACAATAGAGTAAAGCAAAAGAATGAAGTGCAGCAATGCTCAAAAATCAAAACAAATACAAGTTAAAAAATAAAAAAAATCAAGAAATAAATACTTAATAAATAAAATTTAGAATCAAATGAGTTTTGAGTTTTTATAAAATTTTTTAGCAAATTAACAAACTTTGGAGGTGTTTTTATGAGTCATCCTGTTGTTGATTATAAGAAGTGCAAGTCAAATTTTGTCTGCATTGAGGTTTGTCCAATGGGAGTTTTTGCAAAGCAAGGAAACAAGGTCGTTGTTAAAAATCCTTCTGCTTGCATCGGTTGCAGGGCTTGTGAGGTTCAATGCCCTGAGAAAGCAATAAAGGTTGTTGATGATTAATTCTTGCTCATGATAAGCTATGAAGATTTTGAGAAAATAGATCTAAGAGTTGGAACAATTCTAAGAGCAGAGGAATTTCCAAAAGCAAGAAATCCTTCTTACAAACTCGAGATTGATTTTGGAAGTTTAGGAATAAAAAAATCAAGTGCTCAAATAACAAAGCTTTACTCAAAGGAAGAACTTATTGGAAAACAAGTTGTTGCGGTTGTAAATTTTCCTGAAAAGCAGATTGCTGATTTCAAATCAGAGTGCTTGGTCTTAGGAGTTGTTCTTGAAAACAAGGAAGTGGTTTTATTACAGCCAGAAAGAAAAGTCCTGAATGGTTCTAAAATATTATGAATTGTTTGTTAAAAATCAATTTTAAAACTTCATTATTCTACTAGGAGAATCTTCTTTCATTAAAAGCACTACCCTGCTGTTCTCTTTTTCATCAACAATTTTGTAATTAATTAATTCTCCAACCTTAATCCCAAAATCCTTTACTTCTTTGTGAGAAGGCATGTTGGAAATATTTAATCTGTTCCTTGAAAAACCGACATGCATGTAAGCCTTTACCTCTAAAAAATCAGGGTTTGCTTTTTTAATTAGTTCAGCATAACCTTTGGTATTGAACATATTAACATCCCTTATTACAGTCATTCTTATAACAGTCCTTGTTTTTCCCTTTGCAGAACTCATGAACTCTAAACTCTTGTTCAATCTTTTCCAAGCATCATTGAAAACAGGCCTATCAACCTTGAAATATGTTTTTTCATCAGGCGCTGTTAGCGAAATGTAAAGTTGAGTTGGCAATGCATTTTTTTCTCTTAATTTAACCAATGCTTTTGGATACATTCCATTAGTAACTAAGAAAGTTGTTTTTTCAAGAGAATGGAGTTTTTTTATCAGTAAATCAAGTTTTGGATAAATAGTAGGTTCTCCTGTGAGAGAAATAGCAAAGTGCATTGGTTCTTGAGCTTCCTTGAACTTTTTAACATTTATTCTTTGATTGCCTCCAAAACCAGACAACAATTTTTTCTGAGCCTCTATGCATTCATTAATGATTTCTTCTGGATTATCAACCTTGAATTTCATTTTGTTGTCAAGAGTGTATTCTATTGCTCTCCAACAGAACAAGCACCTGTTGCTACAAAAACCAAGAGTTGGAGACATTTGGCAGCAGAGATGAGACCTTATCCCATAAAACTTTTGCTTGTAGCAGAAATCTTTATCTACTAATGATTTTTTAGTCCACTCACAAATTTTCACAGCACTGTGATTTCCAACAATAGAGTAGTGCTGTTTTATCAGTGCCCTCTTAAAATCATCATTCAAGATTTTTTTGTTTTTCATCTTTTCCATAGTATTTTTTTTTAAGTTTTTAAAGTTTAAAAAACTATCTTAAAAAAGCTTCCTATTAAATCAAAAGATTTATAATCATAGGAAGGATTGTAGAGTTTAAAAAACTATCTTAAAAAAGCTTCCTATTAAATCAAAAGATTTATAATCATAGGAAGGATTGTAGAATGTTATGCAGATATTTGATTCATTGAAAGAACTTGAAAAAACAAGAGAGTTTAAGAATTGGAGAAAAAACAACGAGGATTGTTACTTGGTCAGCTTTTTTTATATTTCTGACAAACCTGATGAAATACAGATTGATTATTACAACAAAAAGAAAAACGCAATAACAAGTTTCGCTTATTCAAAAAATTATGTTTTTGCAGTAAAGGACAGCGATGTAATGGCAAAAACTCAAAAGGAACTAAAGCCGTTAGTTCTTGAAGGGGTTTCAGAGCTTGAGAATGCTCTTAAAACAGCTCTTGAATTTCTGAAGAAGAGGCATCCTTCATATCAAAGCAACAAGACAATAATGATTTTACAGGATGACAACGGCGTTGTGTGGAACATTATTTTCATAACGAACAATTTCAAAGTTGTAAATCTTAAACTTGATGCAAAGAGTTTGGATTTCATCAGCGAGAAAGAAATTCCAATTTTTGATTTTGTTCAAAGGTAATTTTTCAAGATGATCTTTCAAAGTAAATCTGTTAATCAAAAAGTTCTTAGATAGTTCTTAGATCTTTGTTGTTCCACAAAAGTGGTTTTTGTTGTATTGCTAAAATATCTTTCTTAAATCTTTTTTTTAATTTATATTTTGAATATTGAATTTATTTAAATATTAGTTCATCATAAAAAAAAATCATGAGAGAGAAGGTGGTAGAACAACGCATCAGCTTCAAGGCGATGATTAACAACAGCAGATTGGACCAATTCTTCGATTCTAAGGAAAAAAAAGAGGGGCACAAGCAGGATAAGAGCCAAAAAGAGCTTGACAGCAAGCTGATTGAGAGCAAAGATCAGGAGATTGAGGAATTGTTAGAGAGCGAAATTCTGTGAGAATGTTTTTCAAGCGCATGAGCAAGGATGCATTAAAAGGCAAACAAAACAAATCTGTTTAGTTTCTTAATTAGAAAATTTAATTGAAAATTAATCAAAAATCAGATTTTGAAAATTTTTTTGAATATTTCTTGCTTGAACATCTTTATTATTCATGCTTTTAGTTCTGCTTGCCTGTTCTTAATCTTTCAATTGAATGATTGTTTATCAATTATTTATTACTAATTCAATTAATAAAAAATTTAATCAAAATTTCTGCCAGAAGTTCTTAAGAATTCTTCCAAAACCTCAACCGCTCTTTTCTTTGTCTCTTCTTCTGTTGCAGGCGGTTCTGTTGAAATGTAAACAATCTTTGTTCCAAACCTTTCAAACAATTCCCTTAGCCATATACTGTTGTATCTCTCAGAAATCTTTCTCTGAAACAAGAGGTTTGTGAATATTGTTGCAGAGTTCATTCCTTTCTTTTCGATCCTTTCCATCACAACTTCTGGAGAAACCTTTGTCAGCACAAGCAGGTTTGGAGCGTGTTCCAAAGCCAGTCTGTTTCCAGGGAGTTTTATAAGTTCATTTAACGGAATGTGCTCTTGCACTGGCTGATATACAAAGGTTGAAACAACTCCTCTGTCTTGCAAAATTATCTTGTTCTGCTTTAGTGCAGGAATTATAATCCTCTTGTATAGTATTTCCCTGTCAAGAGAAAATGCTTGAGCAATTGTTGCAGCGCTGTACTCCCGAGAATTTTTTTTTATTAGTTCATCTCTTATTGCCTTTCCGACAAGAGCGTCAGTAGGTTCATTGCTTGCAATAACATCAAAATTTTCAATCTCTTCTGGTTCTGGAAGAGTTTTGTGCTCTTCGCAGTATTCCTTTAAACTGAAAACCTTCATTTTTTTTGAGAAAAACCAGTCCTTAAAAGCATTTATGATGACTGATTTCCCAGAAGCGTCAAGTCCGTCAACCATTATGAATATGCCTTTCATAAAGCCCCCTGCTGTTCTATAAACAAACAAAGTATTTAAATTTTTAGTATTGTTCGTTCAATACACTCAGTTCATCAAAACCTTTTTAAATACAAAATCGATTCTTTTTTTAATTTGCATGAATGCTTGTTTCATAACTGGTTTTAAGAGCTTTTAGATCAAAAATGCTTTCAGCCCCGTGGTGTAGCGGCCAATCATCCAGGCCTTTGGAGAAATTTAAGTGCAATCAAAATTGATTAAAATTTGATTTTGAAGAAAGCCTGGGACCCCGGTTCGAATCCGGGCGGGGCTATTTATTAATCATATTTAATTATTCATTTTTTATTCATTTTTTATTTTGTAATTTAATTAAAATTTTTAATAAAACAAATTTAATCTTCTTTTTCAAATTTAGGGCAATCTATTATGAGAACAGTAAATCCTTTAATGTTAGAATTCTTGCTCATTGCATAGTCGTTGCACTCCTCCCTAAATTTGCACAAAGCACAAAGTTCTGAGAATTCTTTTTCTGTTTGTTCGCTTGTAATATTCATTAAATGTTTTTTAAAAAAAACTTATATTTAAATCTTTCTTTTTCACGCTTTATAAAAAATTTTAATTTTAAAAATTGCTAAAAATAAAAAAGAATTTTAAATAGAGCGCGCTTTCTGTTGAAATGCAGAGCAAAAAAATCAGGGCAAAGTGAAGTTAAAGTGAGAGCAAAGAAAGAATCTATTAAGATAGAGGAAAAATTTGAGGACGAACTTTTGGACATAGTTTATGACACGATAAAAATAGGAAAACAGGCACTAGTTTTTGTCAATACAAAGCAGAGGGCTGAGAAAACAGCAGAGTTTATTGCCAAAAATCTTAAATTGAAATCAGAGCATCATGAAAAGTTGGCTGAGGAAGCTTTGAATGCTCTACCAAGACCTACAAAACAATGCGAGAAACTCGCTTATTGCCTAAAATCAGGAATTGCATTCCATCACTCAGGGCTTGTTTCCAAGCAAAGGCATCTCATAGAAGAGAATTTCAGAAAAGGAGTAATAAAGGTTATTTGCTGCACGCCTACATTAGCTTTAGGAGTCGACCTTCCTGCATTCAGGGTGATTGTAAGAGATTTAAAAAGGTATTCTCCAAGAGGAATGAATTGGATTCCTGTTCTTGAAGTTCAGCAGATGTTCGGAAGAGCTGGAAGACCAAAGTATGATAAAGAAGGTCAAGCAATATGTTTTGCAAGTTCTGAATCAGAGATAATGGGTCTTGTTGAACACTTCATTCTTGGAGAGCCCGAGGATATCTATTCAAAACTTGCTGTTGAACCTGTTTTCAGGACATACCTTTTAAGTCTTATAGCAACGAGAATAACAACTACAAAATCAGAGATTTTTGATTTTTTCAGGAAGACATTATGGGCTTTTCAGTTTGGGGATTTCAAAAGAATAGAAGAATTAATTAACAGCAATTTGAACCTGCTAAAGAGATGGAATTTTATAAAGAGCGAGTCAGATGATTTTGCAAGCGCATTGGAGTTTAGCAAAGAGGAAAAGTTTACCGCAACTCTTCTTGGAAAGAGGGTTGCAGAACTCTATTTGGATCCTCTGACAGCGCATTACCTAATAAAGAACTTGCTCAAGCAAAAGGAGAAAACAGAGTTCTCCTTAATACAACTATGCACTCACACCCTTGAACTCAGGCCTTATCTGAATGTAAAAGTTAAGGAGTTTGACGATTACGAGGAGCTTGTTTCAAAATTTGAGGATGAAATCTTAGATGAAATTCCAAATTCTTATGATGAAGATTACGATGATTTCCTGAATGCATTCAAAACAGCAATGGTTTTTTACGATTGGATGGACGAGGTCGATGAAGAATTGTTGCTGGAAAAATATTCGATAAGGCCAGGAGAGCTTCATTCAAAAATAGAAATCTTGGATTGGTTATTGTATGGATGCCACGAGATATCGCTCATCCTTAAATTGAAGGGAATTTTAAATCTCATAAACAAAACAAGATTGAGATTAAGATACGGAGTTAGAGAAGAATTGTTGCCTTTGCTTAAAATTGTAGGAATAGGAAGAGTAAGGGCAAGAAAACTTTTTAACAACAACATAAAAACAATTGGAGAACTTAAAAAGACCCCTTACTCTCTACTTTCAAAATTGTTGGGAGAGAAAACAGCCGAGAAGATAAAGGAGCAGATAGAAGAAGATTTTAAGAACTTAAAGGACAAGGAGAACATGCCGATAAAAAGATTTTTTGAGGACTTTAATGATTTATAGCAAAGAAAAATTTATAAAATTTTTAATGGTGCTTCCATGAGAATAGAAGAGTATCTTTCAAGGTGCGGAATTCCGAGAAGGAAGATTTCAGAATTGATTGAACAAGGAAGAGTTTTAGTAGATGGTTTTACAGCTTCAAAGGACCAGGAATTAGGAAACAGGGTTGAGGTTAGAATTGACCAAAGCAAGGTTTTGCCTGAGAAAAACATTTACATTCTATTCTATAAGCCAGTTAATGTAGTAACAACCACTTCTCCTTATGAAAGGCCGAACATTCTTGATTTTATAAGAGTAAGAGAGCATCTTGATTTTGCAGGAAGATTGGATAAGGATGCAGAGGGCCTGCTCTTCTTAACTAATGATGGTTATGTAGTGAATGTTTTGACGCACCCGAGATTTAAAGTTGAGAAGGAATATGAGGTAAAGATAAACAGGCAGTTTGACACCAGGGATTTCAAGCGAATAAAAGATTTAATGGTTGATGGCAGAAGAATTAGCGCTGATCTTCACTCAATAAACAAGTCAAGAACAAGGTTGAAGATAAGGATCTATCACGGAGAAAAGCACATCATAAAAAAAATTTTCTCAAAATTGGGCTATAGGATAAACAAGCTCAAGAGAATAAGAATTGATGGTTTTTTCATTGGAAACTTGAGGCCAGGAGAATATAGGTTTGTTTCAAAGAGAGAAGTTTATGACAAGATTGCAAAATATATTTAGAACATTGGAAAACAATTTTTGCAAATATAAATCGCTGCAGAGCAATTAATAATAACAGCAACAAAAAATTTTAGAAAATTTTTGACTAAATTCTTGCTAAAATCACAAATTACTAGCAGTTCTTTTACTTATTTTTTGTATGAGCATTTTGTATGAGTACGTGGTGTATTGTGGTAATTTTTTAAGTTTTGATTTTATACTATTCTTTTTATGCTGTTCTTTTTATGTTTTTTTGTTATTCTGTTTTTATTATTTTTATTCTTGCTGTTTTTATTCTGTTTTTATTTTTTTGCTCTTTGTTTGTCTTTTTTATTCTTTTGCTATGCTATAATTTATGCTATAGTTTATTATTTTATTTTATGTTTTATTTTATGTATGGTTTATTATTTTATTTGTTATTTATTTTATTTATTGCCTATTTTTTATTTATTTTTACTAAGTTATTTTTTATTTTTATTTTGCCATACACTCTTTGCAATTTTGCTCATCTATGATCTATGCAATTTTCATTCCAAAACGCTTTTACTTAGTTTATTTCAAGATTTTTTAATCCAAGAAGCATGCTTTATTCTTTTGCGCTAATTCTGATTTTGCGCTTAGCCAACTTTGTCTAATTGTTTTCTTGTTTAATTCTTTTCTTTATGCCATTTGCATTCTTGTAAAACTTTATGTTTATTTTCATATTCGCATCTATGTTCATATTTGCTTCATATTTATGTTTATATTAATGTTCATATGAATTCATAAGCTTTAACAATCATCTAATTATGTTTTCTTCATCTCACTTAGCACTTTTGATGCTTTTAATTTTTCTGTTTTTCTGCTTTATTAAGATTTATAAATTTTTTATTTTACAATCTCAAAGCATTTTATTCAGAGCATTCTGTTCTGCAAAATGTCATGCGAATTTTTTGCTTGCGCTCATTTTTTATCTGCTCCCTTTGCTAAATTTTATAAAAACTAAAAATCGAGAAAAATCAAGAGAATCCTTGAAGATTTTTTTAATAATCCTTTGATTTTATAGAAACCTTTTCTATTCATTGAAAAGTATATTCCAAGCCCTGAAATCACTATGAAAAATGAGACAAATATTCCTGTTTTCTCGTCAGGAGCGCTTTTCCAGTTTTCCAAGTTACTGTAAGGATTTTTTGGAACACTTTCTGAAAACAAGGAGTTTTCAGATTTAGGTTCTGCTTTTTTTAATAGAGTGCTTCTTTCTCTGTCTTTGCAGTCAACGCTCAATTTTACAGCAGGAAAAAGATTTGAATTTGAGTTTAAAGAGAATGTTATGTTCTCGTCAGAACAAATCTTAGCATATACTTTTATTATCTTGAGATTTTCTCTGCTAACGAAAAATTCTTTTGGAACAACAACATAGTTCTCTGATTTTGAACTTATAAAAACTCCCTCTTCGTTTGGATTGAAGATTGCTACCTCTTTGAACTCATCATTCTTTTCAAAACTAATTTTAGAAGGGCTGATTCCTATTGAAAGGGCACTTGCACCCTCCAAAAAACATAAGACCGCAAAACAATAAATCGCGCAAATTAACTTGATTGATTTTTTGTTTTTCATTTTATTTTTATTTTAAATTATAAAAATCAATTTTTAATTTGTCCTGTTTTTAATTTTTAATTCTATTTTTTGTTTTTTCCATCTTTCTACAATTTAATTCTCTTATTTATCAAACAATCTTTAACTTCTCAATGTTCATTTATGAATGTTTATTTCCAAATGCACTTTGCAAAAGCGTATTAATTTTTGTCTTTTGCCGCATTTTAAACTTTTAAACTCTGAAAATTCAAAATCCCTAAAAATCCATCTTGAAATTAAACAAGTAATTTCTGCACTTTCTTGCCTTCAATCTAATTTTTGCATTATTGGCTCTTTATCATTTCTATCATTATGCTCCCATAGTATGTTCCTAATTCCTGGTTTTCAGGAACATATATCTTGAAATTCAAGGGCATTTTCTCAGATGGTTTTATGCCAAGATTTATCATTCTTGTTTCATTCAAGAGCCCGTAGAAATCAGAAAAGTCCTCTGTGAAGGAATACATAATCATTCCATTGGGAAAGTCTGTGCTGTTCTTGTAAAAATCAGAACCAGCAAGCACTACATCAGCATTTACATTTCCAATATTCTTTATCGTTGGTTTCTGAATTGTTTCTGTATCATAATCTCCTAAGATTATTTTCTCTTGGGCTCTATTCAGGTTTCCAAAATCTATGTTTTTTGTGTCAATCATTATTGCCAAGAGCTCCTCAAAACTGAAAATTGCATTATAGTTTATTGTTTTGTTGTTGTGCAAAGCAGTTATCACAACGCTGTAATTCTTTGGTTCAAAATAATATGGAATTGAGAAATTGGCAACATAAGAGTTGTTCTCAAGAATCATGCTTTTCTTTCCAAGCCCTTCAACAGAACACTCCAAGTTAGCATTGTTTGTTGTTGTTTTTGCGCTTATTGTTATTATTCTGTCAGAGTTTGGCTTTGGCAGAACCTGAAATCCTTCTCTTTCAAGGTCGTCTGTGATTGAAACATTTGTTATGCTGAAATCCTCCTCAACTATGTTAAAGCTTACCTCAAGCAGGAGTTCTTGACTTGAGTTCGAGTTTCTAAGATTTGGTTTTATCTCGTAGAAATCAAAGCTGTTGTTCTCAGTGTCAATAAAGTTTCCTTCAATCGTTTTCCTTGATATTGAGTTTCCCTCGCTGACAACAACCGTTGGTTCTCCTTCGCAGAATTCCTCATTAAAAATTCCCCAGCAAACGCTGTCAATCCTTTGGTCATTGTTATCCATCAACGAAACCCCGCCGTCACTGTTTGCAAGAGTTATTGATTCTTCACGGTCAGCATATGGCCAATAAGAATCCTTGCAATTGCTCCAATTTGAGTCGGCAATCAAAAAGTATGATTTTGATTTTATGATTGTTCCTGCAGGGATAGCAGCGTCCTTTGAAGAACTCTTTGTTTTTAAGTACCAATTCCCAATGTCAACATCGTTGTTTGTTGGGTTGTAGATTTCAACTGCCTCCCTGCAGTTCTCAGAACCTGTCGGATTGTAGAGCACTTCTGTGATTATTATGCTGTTTGCTTCAGCAAAAGATGCTCTGGAAAAAAAAGAGCAGCAGAAAATAGAGAGCATTAGCGCAAGAATTATTTTTCCAAAGCAATTTATTCTCTCATTTATTTTGTTCGTTTTGATTTCTCTATTTTTATTAAATTTCATCTTTCCACCCTTTTTGTCTTTTTGATTATTTTTACTATTTTTTTAATCATTTCAATCAAAGTTTGAAAAATTGCAAATAAATTTAATAAAAATTTGCCCTGAGAAATTTTATGATTTTGCGGAGCAGTTGGAAAAATAAACTTGAAATCTTTGTTTTGTTTCTTTACGAAAACTTAAAACTCAAAATAAAATTAAAAAACCTAAAAACAAAAAGCTTTATAAACTGTTCAAAAATCCTATTTTTCGGAATGTGGGAGTTAGCTTGCCCGAACCAAAAAATCATAAAAAGCAAAAAAGCATAAGTGCAAAAATATTGAAATAGAATAATAAAATAGGATGGAATAAAATAATAGAATAATGGAGGCTGGTTTTTATGGCTCTTTACAAGTATTTGAGAGAAACTTGGAAGCAACCGAAGGATTTAAGAAAGCAATTGAGGGAAATTTGGAGAGAGAGATTGATTTCTTGGAGAAAAGAACCTTCTACAATCAGAATTGAAAAACCAACAAGATTAGATAGAGCAAGATCTTTGGGCTATAAAGCAAAGCAGGGATTTATAATTGTGAGGCAGAGGGTTTTAAGGGGAGGAAGACAGAGAGAAAGGGCCAGAGCTGGAAGAAAATCAAAGCACATGAGCAACAGGCTTGATTTGGAAACAAGCTATCAGGTTATTGCGGAGAGAAGAGCTGCAAAGAAATTTCCTAATCTTGAAGTTCTTAACTCCTACTTTGTTGCAAAGGATGGAAAGCATTATTGGTATGAAGTCATCTTGGTTGATAAAGCCCATCCTGCAATACTTGCTGATAAGAATATAAGGTGGATTGCTGAGAAACAGCACAGGAGAAGGGCATTCAGGGGTTTGACAAGTTCTGCTAAGAAATCTAGAGGGCTTTTGAACAAGGGAAAAGGAGCTGAGAAAATAAGATGAGCATTGCTCTATTTTTGCATGCTTAATTTTTTGTTTTTGGAATTTTCTTATTTTTCCAAAAACTTTTTAAATCAAAAAAAATTTTGGTGGTTAAAATGGCAAAATACTATTGTAAAGCTTGCGGTTACCGCTTTCAGACAAAATCTGACAAAAAACCAAGGAACTGCCCATACTGCGGAAAATCAGGAACTCTGGTTAAGGAAGGGACAGCCCAGGATATAATAGAAGAAGCGCTTAAAGAGGATTTTGGAGAGGAATAATTCTTGTTTTTTGTTTGTCTTATTTTTTATTTGAACTTAAACTAAGAAGGGAAGCGCCTATTAGTATGCTGTTGTCTCCTAATCTTGTTTTTATTATTCTTGTGTTCTTTACTGTTTTTAGGGCATACCTTTTGAAATGCTTTATTGCTGGTTTGTAAATCTCATTCAACTTTGAAATTCCACCACCTATAACTATATATTCAGGAGAAAATATGTTTGCTATGTTAACTAATCCTATGCCAAGATACCTTGAGTATTCGTGGACTGCTTTTAATGCATTTTTATCTTTTGATAAATTGTTGCCTATGATTGTGCTCTGCAATTTCTTTTTTGTAAGTTCGTAGTAATATCTTTCAAGCGCCTTTCCGTTGCAATAAACCTCAAAACAGTCGTAATTTTTACACTTGCACTTTATTCCATTTGAAGCAATGCTCATATGCCCAATCTCTCCTGCTGAAAAGAAACTTCCCCTGTAAATTTCTCCATTGATTATTATTCCTCCCCCTACTCCTGTTCCCAAGGTTATTCCTACGATGTTTTTCAATTTAGGATTTTTCTTTTTTAGAAAATGGTATTCTGCAAGCGCAAATGCATTCGCATCATTCTCAAGAAAAGTTTTTCTTCCATATCTCTTGCTAATTATTGAAGCAAGGTTTAAGTTGTTCAAGCTCTTGATGTTCGTGGCTTCAATGATTTTATTACCATCAGTATTTCCTGCAACAGCGATGCCAATCTCTTTTACATCTTTCTGAAATACATAATCTATTGCATCAAAAAGCGTTTTCAGTATTTTTTTCTTTCCATGCTTTGCATTTGTAAGCAATGTTATCTCTTTTTTAACATCAAACCTTCCTATCAAGCCAGCCCTTATCTTTGTTCCTCCTAAATCAACACCGACAATCATTTTTCTAAAATCACAAATTACTAGCAGTTCTTTTACTTATTTTTTGTATGAGCATTTTGTATGAGTACGTGGTGTATTGTGGTAATTTTTTAAGTTTTGATTTTATACTATTCTTTTTATGCTGTTCTTTTTATGTTTTTTTGTTATTCTGTTTTTATTATTTTTATTCTTGCTGTTTTTATTCTGTTTTTATTTTTTTGCTCTTTGCTTGTCTTTTTTATTCTTTTGCTATGCTATATTTATGCTATAGTTTATTATTTTATTTGTTATTTATTTATCAATTTTTTTATTATCCTATTATTTATGAAAATAATGTGTTATCATATTATCCTTAATGTTTCTTCCTTTATTTGGCTTTTCATCTTTGTTTCTTCAGGATTCTTTTCAAGGAGTTCGCAGAGTTCTAAGCTTATCAAATCCCCAATATAAATAGAAAGGAACACTTTTTTTAAGTAATTTGTTCCCTTTAATCTGAGTTCTGTGGATTCTGCTTTTTTTACTATCATGTTCCTAAAAGATTCAATCTGTTTTTTTACATACTTGTTGTCTTCATCATCTACTATGAAAATGATGAAATTATCATTTTTTGATTCTTCAAATGCATTTATTTCATTGTGCACTGCTTCTGGAAAAACATTGCAATGGGCTTCTATCTTCGATATTTCATTGAAAGAAATCTTCCACCTTGTTGCAACCCCTTCAAACCTTTTTGAAGAGTAGATTATTGGTCTTTTGTTTACTATCTTTTTTGAAATTTCAGATGCCTTGCCCTGAAAATTGGCCCTCTTTATAGTATCTGAGATACTGTTGAAATCAATTTCTTCTAATATGTTGTTTTGTTTTAGCACATTGAGTACAGGAACAAACAAGAATGGAAATGCTGCTATTGAACACAAGTTTTCAGGAATCTTTATCACATCAACATTGTTCTCCTTGCATATCTCCTTCAATTTTCCACCCGAAGTTATTGCTATTATCCTGCAGCCCCTTCCAACAGCGCTCCTATAACATTTTATTGCTTCCATGGTGTTGCCTGAATAAGAGATTATGAATACAAGGGTTTTGCTGTCACAGAACGCAGGGATCTCAAAGTCCTTGACAGGGAACACAGGAATTTTCAATGCCAATTCCTCAAAATAGTTTTTGAGCAAATCTCCAACTATTCCAGAATTTCCAACCCCGCAAACAACTATCTTTTCAACTGTTCCTGTTATTTTTATGTTTCCAAGCTTTGAAGCTTCTATGATGTAATCAGCATACTTTTCCAAACTTTCAGCAATGCTTTCCTTCATAAAAATCACCTTTTTAGAATAGATTTTTTGGTTCTTTAAAAATATTTCTGTAAAAATTTGTCAACAATCATTAATCTTGCTTTAATCTTACTTTAAGAATAAATTTTTGTTTTGCTTAACATTTTTAAGCTTCTTTAACTCTCTAAATTTTCTTTAGATATTTTTTTATCTTTTCAATGCTTTCTAATAAAGTAAAGAAGTATATCTGTGCTTCCTTGTTTTTGTCAAGTTTATTATAAAATTCGTTGCAGTCAAAGACATCCTGTTTTATCTTGATTCTTTCACTCTCGTAACTGGTTTTCAGATAAGGAGTTACGAGGACAAGCGCAATACTTTTATCTTTGGCATTCTTTATCAAACTATTAAAACTTCTTTTCTGTTCTTCTGGACTTAAATCAGAAATGTTTAGTTCCTCATCTATTATAATCATCTTTACCACATTTTCTTTTTTAGAGTTGTTTAAATAATTCAGCGCGCTCTTGTAGTCATAAAAGAATTTTATTTTATAATCTTCAAACATCTTTTTTATCAGTTGCTCTATGTAAGGGCTCATAACGAAAACCAAATCAGAGAGTTCTATTTCAGAGTTGCATTTTTCATTAGCAGGATTTTCAATTGCTCCATTAATTATTTCATTTAATGGCTGCATAACCCTGAAAAATGTTTATGGATATATAAAGTTTTTTATTATAAAGTAGTATTGAAATCTGTTTTTGAAAGAGCAAATTTTTCATTTTGACAATAGACAGCACAAAATTTATTAAATAAATGAAACTCTCACTTAATAACATGCTTATAAAGAGAGTTAAGCTTCATAACATAAGAACTTATTCTGATGAGGAATTCATTTTTCCAGAGGGAAGTATTTTGTTGAGCGGCGACATCGGTTCTGGAAAGAGTTCAGTACTCTTGGCTATAGAATTCGCCTTTTTTGGAGCAACCAATGAAATTTCTCCTGGCTCATTGCTGAGAAAGGGAAAGAATCAGGGTTTTGTGGAAATTGATTTTGAGGTGGAAGGAAAGGAATTTACAATAAAGAGAACATTGAAAAAATCTTCTGACAAGACAATACAAACCTCTGGCTACTTTATAGCAGATAACATTAAAAATGAGCTCACTCCTTCCGAGATGAAGAATGAAATAATAAGAATTTTGGGATATCCTTTATCACTTGCTTCTAAAAAGAAATCCCTTATCTACAGATTTACTGTTTATACCCCTCAGGAACAGATGAAGCAGATACTTTTTGAAAAGAGAGATGAGAGATTGAACACAATAAGAAAGCTCTTCGGCATAGATAGATACAAAACAATAATGGAGAATTCAGAAATAATACTTTTATATCTCAGAGAAAAGATAAATGAGGAGAGTGTTAGATCTGAAAATTTGGAACAAAAGAAGGAAGAGCTGAGAGAGATAAGCGCTAAGAAATCAGAGCTTGAAAAAAATCAGAGGAGCGTTGAAGAGGAGATTTCAGCAGTTCTGAACAAACTTGAATATGCAGCAAGGGCTTACAATGCTGTTAAAGAAGATTACAACAAATTCTTGGAACTCAAAAAAGAGATTGAAATCCTAAATTCAAAGATAGAGGAAAAGCAAAATCAGTTTTCTGCTTACAAGCACAAATTGGAAGAATTTGATAATGAAATAAATGAAATAAAAGACAAGATAAAGGATTTTAGGGTTAAGGAAAACAAGGAAGAGTTGAAACTGAAAATCGCAAGGAAAGATGAAGAGATTGAAAGAATAAAGAACGAAATGCTTAGCTCGCAAAAGGATGTTGAATCTTTGAACAAAAAACTTTCAGAACTTAAATCTGAAATTAAAAATAAATGTTTTCTTGAAAAAGACAGAGAAATGAAGAGCAAGAGCATAAAAGAGAAGAAGGAATTCGTATCAAAAGAGAAGGAGTTTTTGAACAGGAAAAAAGAGGTTGAGGAAAGGTTGAACTTTGTAAGGAACAGCATAGCCAATAAGATGGCAATGCTTTCAAACCTGAAAAACACGATTGAAGCATTGAAAAATTCTAAAAAGTGCCCTCTCTGCCTTCAAGAACTTACAGAAGCCTACAAGGAAAGGATTCTTAGCGAGAACAGGAATGCAATGATGAAAATGGAATCAGAGATCCTTGAATTGGAAAAATCTGAAAAGGAACTCAGAGAGGAGTTTGATGCAATAAGCTCTTCAATACAGAATGTTTCTGAACAAAAGATAGAACTTGTAAAGGAAATGGAACAAATAAAGAAAATAGAAGAAGAAATCTTGGCAATATCAGAAAAAGAAAAAATGGTTGAAAGGATAGAAGCAGAACTGCAAAAGCTAAGGATAGAAACCAAAGCAAAAGAAGAATTGAATTCCAAGATGATTGAACTCCAAAAAATGAAAAAAGATTTGGAGCTCCTAAACGAGTTTGAAAAATTCAGTGCATTGATGGTTGAAAAGGAAAAGGAAAAGAACAAAATTTTAAAGCAGATTATGGAAATCGAATCTGAAATAAAGAAGCACCAAGAAAAAGCGATGGATATAAAAAAGGAACTCAAAAATCTTGAGAATGTTGAAAAGGTGCTAAAGGAAAAGGAAGGCGAGGTTGAATCCATTAAATCAGAGCAGAAGAACCTTGAGATCAGGAAGGCAGCGCTCTCAAAAGAACTGGCTCTTACAGATGAGCAGTTCAGAAGAATTGAAGAGGAAATAAAGAAGATTTTGGAAGCGAAAGAGAGATTGAACAGGCTGAAATCATTTAAGTATTGGATTGAAGAGCACTTTTCAAATGTTGTAATGCTGATGGAAAAACATGTTATGAGCACTCTGCATAACGAGTTCAACGAATTGTTTAAAGAATGGTTCAACATGCTGATGGGTGATGAAACAATAACAGCAAGGTTGGATGAGGATTTTACTCCTATTGTTGAACAAAACAATTATGAAATAGAAATTGAGAGCTTGTCAGGAGGAGAAAAAACAAGTTTGGCATTGGCATATAGGCTTGCTCTCAACAAAGTAATAAATGACATAACGCATGGAATAAAAACAAAAGACCTTATAATATTGGATGAACCAACAGATGGTTTTTCATCTCAGCAGCTTGACAAGGTCAGGGATGTAATAAAAGCGCTGAACATGAAGCAAGTAATCATTGTGAGTCATGAACAAAAGATTGAGAGTTTTGTTGACAAAATCATTAGAATAGAAAAGGACAACGGAGTTAGCAGAATAATTTCTTGAAATGCCAAATTTAAAATATGAAAACATCAATCGTTGATTTTTTCTTTAAGTTTTTCTATCAAATCAATTTTATTAACATCCGTTTTCAATAATTTCGCAAGTTCAAAACTTACTAAATCCCCAAGGTAAAAACCAAAGAAAAGTTTTTGCAGAAAATTCTTCCCTTCTAAAAAGATCAATTCAACATCTCTTTTTTCTGATAAGACATCTTTGAACGCTAAAATCTCCTTGTTTGTCATCCTGTTGTCTTCTCTGTCCATTAAGATTATGACAAAACTTTCTTTAAAACCGAATTCATAACTTTCAATCTCGTTGTGGCACAGCTCTGGAAAGATGTTACAGAAAGCAGGGATCTTGCAGTTTTCATTGAACTGCTGCTTCCATCTCAAAATAACAGGCTTCAATTTTTGAGAAGAATAAGTTATTGGAATTCTGTTCCTTATTTTCTTTGAAATTTCTACAGCTTGCTTTCTTATTCTTTTATCATTCAATTCCTCTGCAATATCCTCAAAATCATTTCTCTTAATCCCAAAACTCTTTGTTATGACATTAAGCATTGGAATGAAAAGGAATTGTAGAGAAGCCCTTGCATGAAGATTGCCAGGTATCTTTATAATTGTTGTTCCTTTATTTCTGCACAACTCCTCGACTTTTCCTCCAGAAGTTATAGCTATAATCTTACATTTTTTTCTTATTGCTTCTTCATAACAGCTTATTGTTTCAAGAGTGTTTCCTGAATATGAAATCACAAAAACAAGTGTTTTGCTGTCAACAGAAGGATTCAATTCAAAGTCCTTGTTCACGATTACAGGCACGCCTATTTTTTCATTTTCAAGATAAGATTTTATCAGGTCAGCAGCAATTCCACTTCCGCCAACCCCACAAACAACAATTTTATTTATTTTCCTTTTGACCCTAAAATTTCCAAGTTTTGAAGCTTCTATGATGTAATCAGCATACTTTTCCAAACTTTCAGAAAAACTTTCTTTTGTTGCTTTCATTTAAAACACCCCTTTTTCTTCAATAAAAATCGCGGTTTATTTAAAAGTTTCTGCTTGAAAATCATCAAACAGTTAAATTTAAAAATTTGCTGAATATCAACTCTTTTAACAAGAACTTTTGTTTTTTTAATTTTGTTGTTTTTAATTTTGGGGCTGTAGTGTAGTTTGGTCTATCACTCTAGCTTGGGGTGCTAGCAACCCCGGTTCAAATCCGGGCAGCCCCATTTTTAGAAATTATTTTAAAATACTTCAAAACAACATAAAACCATAAAAAATGTTTTCGAGCGCTCCTGTAATATAGTCTGGAAGTATACAACCCTGCGGAGGTTGTAGCCGGGGTTCAAATCCCCGCAGGAGCGTTTTTATTCTTTATTTTTATTTTCCTGTTTTAAAGCTTACTCAACATCAAACTTGACAATCTCCCCAGGCAGAGTTGTTTTTTCAGGATAGATTTTTCTTCCAGGATAGATTGATGTGTGTATTCCTGTGTGAACATTATCAGCAATGATTGCTCCAAGTTTTCTCCTTTTTGTATCTATCAGCTGGTCCTTTACCATTGACTTAACACTTGCATTGTCATGCCTAAGGTTTGCTGTTATTGTTCCTGCTCCTAAATTAACATTATAACCAATTACAGAATCTCCGATGTAGCTTAGGTGGTTGCACTTTGAGTTGTCAAAAAATATTGAATTTTTTATTTCTACTGCTTGTCCGATATGGCAGTTGTTGCCGATTGTTGTTGAAGCCCTCAGATAGCAGTTAGGACCTACTATGCAGTTCTCTCCAATCATTACAGGGCCTTCAATGTAAACTCCTGATTTTATTATTGAGTTTTTTCCAAGGATTAGTTTTCCTTTTATTCTTGCTCCTTCCTCTATTGTTCCCTCTATCTTTTCTTCTATTCTATCAAGAAGCAAAGCATTTGCATCAAGCAATGACCAAGGATAAGTTATTGGAATCCAATAATCCTTTACTTCAACAACTTTTATTTTTTTCTTTTTAGAAAATTCTTTAATTGCATCCACCAATTCAAATTCTCCTCTTGAACTCTTTTTCAATTTTAGAATTTCATCTTTTATGCTATCATCAACAACATAGAGCCCTGCGTTTGCTGTTCTGCTAATCTCTGTTTCTGGTTTCTCAACAAAATCTTTTAAGTAATTTCCTTCTTTTATTATTGCTCCAAAATTCTTTATTTCATCAACTTCTTTTGCTAATATTGAATATTCTTCCTTAACGCAGTTTTCTATGTCTTTTTCTGAGAACAAATCGTCCCCTCCAATTATCATTAGCCTTCCCTTGATTTTTTTGTTTTCAAAGACACTCTTAACAGCATCTCCTGTTCCAAGCTGTTCTTTTTGTTCTACAAAACTTATCTTAAAATTGAAATTCTTGTCTTTCAAAAAATAAATTATCATTTCTTTCTTGAAACCAACGACTATTATTGCTTCTTTAATCTCTTTTATTTTGTCAAGCGCTTCTAAATTGTGCATTATTATTTCTTTGTTAGCGACTTTTAGCAGAGGTTTTGGTCTTGTTATTGTCAAAGGCCAAGTTCTCGTTGATGCTCCAGCAGCGAGCATTATTGCTGTTATGTCCTTGTTCATTTTTTCATCCCCAATTCCTTTTCAGCAATATTAACTATTTCTTGCCCTAATTTTTTAATTTTTTCATGATTGTCTCCTTCAATCATTATCCTGAGAACATTTTGGGTTCCAGAGTATCTTACTAATATTCTTCCATTATCTTTAAGCATTTCTTCAACTTCCTTTATCTTTTTATGGGTCTCTTTTGTTTCATGCAGGGGTTTTTTCTCTCTTACTTCAACATTGAACAAAAATTGTGGTTTTTTCTCAAGGAGTTTTGAGAGTTCTGAGAGTTTCTTTCCTGTCTCTTTCATTATTCTGAGCACCTGAAGCGCTGCTATTGTTCCGTCTCCTGTTGTTGTGTAATCTAAGAATATAATATGGCCTGACTGCTCTCCACCAAAGTTGAAGTTGTTTTTTTTCATTTCATCAACAACATATCTATCGCCAACATCTGTTCTTACGAGTTTTATTCCTGCTTTTTTTAGAGCCAACTCAAGTCCAAAATTGCTCATCACTGTTGCAACAACCGTGTCTTTTTTCAATTGTTTTTTTCCCTTTAGTTCAAGAGCGCACATAAGCATTATGTGGTCTCCGTCTATTTCACTTCCATTTTCATCAACCATTATAACTCTGTCAGCATCCCCATCCAATGCTATGCCAACATCTGCATTCTCCTCTTTTACAGCTCTCTTTATTACCTCAGGATGCAGAGCGCCGCAATTTTTATTTATGTTCAGCCCGTTAGGATTGTCATTTAAAACTATAACTTCTGCCCCTAATTCAGATATTATCCTAGGAGTTACAGAATATGCTGCTCCGTTTGCACAGTCGAGCACGACCTTTAATCCTTTTAGTGATTGGTTGTTTATTGACGCTTTTGCAAATTCTATGTAGCGTCCTCTTGCATCATCTATCCTTCTTGCCTTGCCTATTTCTGCTCCTGTTATCCTTAATTTTTGGACTTCTTCTGAAAATATTATTCTCTCAATTTCTTCCTCTTCTTGATCATTAAGTTTAAAGCCGTTCTCGTCAAATATTTTTATTCCATTGTCTATTGCAGGGTTATGAGAAGCAGATATCATTATTCCAGCGTTTGCTGCGAAACTCCTCACCAAATGAGAGATTGCAGGGGTTGGCAAAGGTCCAACTAAATAGCAATTAACTCCTGCAGAACATAGTCCTGAAACAAGCGCATTTTCTATCAAGTATCCTGAAATCCTTGTGTCCTTTCCGATGACTACAGTTGTTTTTTTGCTGTTCCAATTTTTCTCATTTTGCTTCTTGAAATGTATTCCTATTGCCTTTCCTATCCTTACAACGAATTCTGGTTCCAAAGGATACAAGTTGCCAATTCCTCTTATTCCATCTGTTCCAAAAAGTTTTCTCAAAAGGATCACCTGCTTTGTTGTTTTTTATCTCTTCTTATTCTTCTCTTTCTTCCAACACGTATCCGCAGTCCTTGCAGTAAATCTCTCCTTTTTCTCTTGCAAGGTTTTTTGAACCGCATTCAGGGCATTCTGAATAGCCTATTACTTCCTTTTCTTCTCTTTCTTCCAAAATCTGTTGACTTATGAGTTCTTTGCTTGTTCTACTTGCATTTTCTGTTCTTTCAACTTTAAAAACTTCCTTGTTTTTCTTATCTTTATTCAATTTGCGAATTTTTTTATTTTCCTTTTTTTGGTTATTTTTGTTTGTTTTGTTTTTTATGCTCTTCTTCATTTTTATTGCGTAGATTTTTTATTTACTTTTTATCGATTCATTTTTTTATTCATTTATTTTATTATTTGTTTATTCATTTGACAGTGACTGATTTTGCAAGATTTCTTGGCTTGTCAGGGTCAAGCCCTCTTAAAACAGCCAACTTGTAAGCAAGTATTTGTATTGGAATTATCATCAAAATGTTGTTTGCGTTCTCTATCTCCTCAACTTTAAAAAATTCGTCAAAGACCTCATTGTTACGGCTGCTTATTCCAATAACATAAGCCCCTCTTGCTTTTACTTCCATCGCATTGCTTATTATCTGTTTTCTTGTTCTTTCAGAGCAAAAAACTATTACAGGAGTTCCTTTTTCTATCAGGGCTATTGTTCCGTGCTTTAGTTCTCCACCTGCAAATCCTTCTGCATGTATATAACTTACTTCTTTTATTTTAAGGGCTCCTTCAAGCGCCGTAGGATATTCAGAGTTTCTTCCTATTAAAAAAATATCCTTTTTGTCTTTTAGTTTTTCCGCTATTCCAAACAATTGCTCCTTATTTTTTATGATTTCAGGAACAATCTTTGATGCGCTTTCAATAATCTCCTTTGCTTTCATTTCTTTTCCAGTGACAGCGTATGCTAACAAAACAATTATTGCTAACTGCGAAGTATAACTCTTTGTGCTTAAAACGCAAATCTCAGGGCCTGCATTCATCATTATGTTGTAATCAGAAATCCTTGTCAGGGAAGAGCCAACAACATTGACTATTGAAATGACCCTTGCATTTTTCCTCTTTGCTGATTTCACAGCTTCAAGAACATCTGCTGTTTCTCCTGATTGCGATAATGCTATGACCAATGTTTTCTCATTTATGAATTCCTTGTAATTCGGAAATTCAGAAGCCAAAACCACATTTACATGCATCTTTGCTATGTGCGAAAACAAGTAGGATGCTGCAAAACACGCATGATAGCTCGTTCCTGCTCCTACAAAAAATATTCCTTTAGCATTTTTTATTTCTTCGCTGACTTTTCTTATAAGTTCTTTATCTTGCTGAACCGCTCTCCTTATAGTGTATTTTTGCTCCTCTATCTCTTTCAGCATGAAATGAGGATAGCTTCCCTTTTCAGCTTCCTCAACGCTGTAATCAACCTCTATTTCTCTCTTTTCAATTTTTTCGTCTTTTTCATACTTAAAGAACTCAATGTTGTTGTTTTCATCAATATGAACAAGCTCTCCGTCTTCTAAAAATATGACTTTGTTTGTGTGCTTTAGGAATGCAGGAATGTCAGAAGCCATGAAATAGTCCTTATTCTTTATTCCCATAACAAGGGGAGAACCGTTTCTAGCTCCAATCATCTCGTTTCCGTACATTATTGCGACTGCAAAGCTACCTTCAAGTTCTTTAAGAGCAAGTTTTGTTGCTTTCAAAAAATCGTTTCCAGAGTCCATGAAGTATTGTATCAACTGAGGTATAACCTCTGTGTCTGTTTCTGAATAGAAATCATAGCTGTTTTTCAACAAGAAATCCTTTATCTCCTGATAGTTTTCTATTATTCCGTTGTGTGCCACTATTATCTTTCTGTTTTTTGAGGTGTGTGGATGAGCGTTTATTTCATTAACTCCTCCATGAGTTGCCCATCTTGTATGCGCTATTCCTTGTTCTGAATTTATTTCATTGCTAAAGCTGAAATTTCCTATCTTTCCAACTCTCTTTATTATCTCAACAGAGTTACTCTTGTACGCAATTCCAAAGGAATCATAGCCCCTGTACTCAAGTTTTTTCAGTCCATCAATCAGATAGTTGTTCACGCTTACCTTTTTCCTTGATTTGAATGCAATTATTCCGCACATAAAAGCACCTTTTTGATTTTTCAGTTTTTGAGTTCAGATTTGCTCAAGAAACTAAAATTCATACTTTTGGTATTTAAATCTTACTAAAATTATTTTAATACTATTATAAAATATTTTTTAATAGCACTATGTGCGTTTTTTGATTAAACAGATTGATGCAAGACATTTTTTACTTTTTAGTAAAAAAAGAAAATCTTTTATACTAAAAAACAAAAACATTTAAGCAAGATGAATGATTTGAATGAATGCAACAATCATCTAAAATCAGAGAAAAAAAGAATTCTCACGGAAATAATTGATTACTCCATTAGAAATTTGAATTCTGCAAATGCAGATGCCTATTACAGCAATCTGATTTCCAGAACAACCAAAAACTATAAAGATGTAAGAGATTTGCTCAATGACTTTATAAATCCTCTTGAGATTTCTATTTTTAGGAGATACTACGGTAGGCCGTGCTTTATTGATTATCTTGCTTTTGAAGAGTGTTATAAGGAATTCATAAAAACAGAGATTCAGATAGCAGAAATAAAAAACAACAGAGCATTAACAGGCAAAGAAAGATTTGAAATCTTTCTACGCTCAACAGAAAAATTTTTAGCAAAACTAAGTCCAAGGATAAAAGATGCGAAAAAAATTAGAGACATTGAAGGACTTAATTTCTATTCTTTGCTTGCGGATTCCTTTTTAGATAATCCTGAAATTCTTGATATAGTAAAGAAGGCAGAGATGAAAGAAAAAGAAAGATTAAAAAACATTGATTCTGAAAAGAGGATTGCCATTAAAAAATTGATAAACACTTTTGAATCAAAACTGAAGAATGAATGACTTAATAAACAATTAATAAACAAACCCGTTCTTTATGTTCTTTATTTTTGTTATTAATTAGTTGTGAAAAAAGAAAGATTTATATATGAGCACCTTAAAACAAGGTTCTATGAAAGGCATAAATTTCAACGATGCTGTCAAGAACAAAAACAATTTGGAGAGAAAAGTCTATGATAACCTTTCAAACAAAAATATTCTTGACAATCTAAAAGAAGAATACAACCAAGTATATTCTTGCTTCAAAAGTGCGTATGTAGAAAAGAGTTCAAAAACAAGAAGTAAAAAATCTGCTCTGATGTTTAATTTGAACTTTCTGCTTTTAAGCATAGAGATTGCCCTGAAATCAGAGAGCAGTTCTTTAAATGGCAAAGTGAATGGCAAAGAATGCAATTCAGTAGATGAAGCATTTAAACTTTCCTTAGATTATTCAGAGCGAATTTTTGATGTCTTGTTGAAAGGAACACCGTTCAATTACGAATTGTTTAATGAATTCTATTCAAAATATCTTAAGCAGGAATTTGATTCTAATCTTCCTGAAGAAACCCGCAGAAAAAACATAGACAATAAACTTGCAAACATCTTTAGAGCGCTATTTTCTTATTACTCTGATTTAAAGGAATTATCAAAACATAGTTCTCAAATTAAAAAGCGTCCCTACTATTTTGAGAGAATGAAGGAAATTTTAAAAGAACAGGATCAAAAAAAAATAGAAATTGAGTCATTTATTGAAAATGAGAAAAAAATACCTTCTCTTATAAAAAATGGGCTTGGAAAAGATGAAGAGAAGGTTTTAAGAGAAACTATTGCAAATGACAAGAGATCAAAAGTGTATTTTGGTCTTGAAAAATTCATATACTATTAATGCTTAAGATGCGCAATTCTAATTCAAAGCGCTTTATCATTTTCTTTTGCATGGATAAATTTTAATACATCCTTTATTTTTTAAACAATCATGAAGCATGAAGCGCTGCATATTGAGAGAAACCTAAAGAAAGAAATAAGAGTAATAGGATTTGACGATGGCCCTTTTAAGAAATTCAACAAAAAGAAGAGCGCTCTTGCAGTCGGAGTGATTTTCAGGGGAGGGCTTTATTTTGAGGGCATGCTGAAAACAAGGATAAGTATTGACGGCTTCAACTCAACAAAAAAAATCGTTGAAGCAATAAAGGGCTCAAAGTTTTACCCTCAATTGAAGGCAATTCTTTTTGATGGGATATCTCTTGGAGGTTTTAATGTCATTGATGTAGAGGAACTCTACAGCAAAACAGGAATTCCTGTTATAATAATAATGAGGAAAATCCCAAATTTCAGAGAGATGTTTGAAGCAGTGATGCACACTTCAAAACCTGAATTAAGGATAAAAGCGATAAAAAAAGCAGGGAAAATAAAGAAGGTAAGAGTTGAAAACACAAACATCTCTGGATTTGTCTACTATCAAAAGCAAGGATGCTCTGAAGATTATGCAGAGAAAATAATAAAGCTCACAACAACTAGAGCATTAATTCCAGAGCCGTTGAGAATAGCTCATTTGATAGCGTCTGCAATCGTTGAAGGAGAAAGCAGGGGAAGGGCTTGAAAATTAAATGTAAAAAATCAAATATAAAGAATAGCAACTATAAAAACAAAAAATAATAAAAAAATAGAAAACAGATTTTGAAAATTCTTTTTATTCTGTTAAAAACTTAGAATTTCCTTCTTTTCTGATAGCATTCCTTACAATAAACAGGTTTGCCTTCAGTTGGTTTGAAAGGAACTTCGCATTCTTTACCGCAGTCACTGCATATTGCTTTATACATTTTTCTCTGTTCGAAGTTTCCTCTGAAATTTCCGAAACTCATCTTACCTCACTCTCATGTATTTTATTTTATTTTTAGTTCTAACGAAAACTCCTAAAAAGAAGAATTCGTCTAACTGTTCTTTTAAGACATAGAGGTTATATATAAAGGTATGTTTTTTTTAAGTTGAAAACAAAAAACAAAGAAATACCTCAGTCCCTCCTCTCATGGGAATGGCTTAAGTTCAATTCGTCATAAATGCCCCACTTCTCAATCGCTTCTCTTAGTTCATCATGGTTTTTAGATGCTTCTTCTAAAGAAATTCCTTTTAGAGTTGCTTCTAATGCCTGCCTGCAAGCCCTTGCTCCTGTAATGGTTCCTGATGGATGAGCATGGATGCCACCGCCAAACTGCATTATAACATCATTTCCAAATATTTCATAAAGCTTTGGAATCATTGTTGGTTGCAATCCTCCAGAAGCAACAGGGAACAACGGTTTTATAGAATACCATTTTTGTTCTAAAATATTGAGATAATAATTTTCTTTTATTTCTTTTAACACGCACTCATCTCTTATGCTTAAAACCTCTTCTTTGTCTCCGTGCATCTTTCCAGTTACTGTTCCGATGTGGAGTTGGTCTAAGCCAATTAATCTTATTAGTTTTGCAATTGCAAGCATGCTAATGCCATGCTTTGGATTTCTTGTTAATGCTGAGTGCATGCACCTGTGAGCATGTAAAACCAAACCTAAATCTTCATTTGCATTTCTTAAACTCTGCAATGAAGTCCAACCAGTTGGTATTATGTCAATCATTATGTATTCTCCCCCAAGCTTCTTTACATACTTTGCTCTTCTAATCATTTCTTCTGTTGTAGGAGCAGTTATGTTTGGCATGTAGATTTTTTTCTCGCCTGTTTCTTTCTCTGCTTTTTCTCTTGCTTTTAAAGTAAGCTTTGCTCTCTCTTCAAACCTGTTGAATTTTTGATTGGTTAGGTTTTCATCATCTTTAACCAAATCACAACCTCCTAGCCATGATTCATAAGCAACTTTAGCATGCTGTTTTGAATTCAGTCCTGTTTTTGGTTTTACGATTGTTCCTATCAAAGGTCTTTCTCTTACCTTTACTATTTTTCTAATTCCTTGAATTCCAAACTTTGGACCTTTAAATTTCTTAACCATAACCTTTGGAATGCTTACATCCAGCAACTTTAAATTGTTTAAAAGTTTCATGCTGAAGATGTTGCCTGCAATGCTGCTCAGTAATTGGGCAATGGATTCTAATTCAAACAAATCATGCTTGTAGGATATTTTAATAGTGCTTCTTTCATTATCAACAAAGAATACATGCGGTTTTAGTTTTTCAGCGATTTTTGGGTTCAAGGTCTTTATATCGCTCCAAGTGTCAATGCTACTTTCTCCTGCAATGTGAGTTGCTGCTTCTTCCAAACTCAATCCATTGCTTGGCTCAACATAGTATTCGCAGACTATTTCGTCTTCTCTTGGATTGTAGTTCAAGTCGATGTATTCGTGCATCATAAAAAAAACACCTCTTTTAGCATTTTTTATATTTTTATTTTTATAAATCTTTTTCTTTTTTATCTTTGTTTTAGAAAAATTTATAAATAAACCTGTTTTTAAGTTTCAGGGTTTTGTAGTTTATGGAGGTGTTTTTTTTGGATTTTGGTTTTTCCAAAAAAGAGGTTAAAAAGATTATAAGAGATTTCAAAATAAAAACTGATGTAGATCAGGCGATTTCTTCTGAAAAATTTGATGTTTTTCAATATTCTAAAAAACCATACGCTGTTTTTATCCTTGATTGTGATGCCTGCATGAAAATTGCCTGCTTCCCTTCTATCATTGGAAAAGAACTTGATGATTTAACTCTTGAATGCGCTAAATACGCTTTTAATTTTTTAAAACAAAAAAATTATTTTGATGGTTCTAATAACAAACTTCTATTCTATCACATTTTAAGAGCTTCTCTTGGATATAATCTCCACAAGGTCGCAAAAGAAAAAATAAATTTTAGCGAAGCTTGGGTTAGAACAAAGTATGTGGTACCTTCTTACAGGGATCACGATGACAATTCAAAAGAGGTTAATGTTGTTTTTGAGGACTTCAGTTCTTTAATAGGGTTAAAGAATAAAACTGTAAATCTTTTAGTTCAGGACACTGTTGCTTCTGGAAAAACAGCATTTGTTGCTTTGAAAAGGTTGTTTGAAATTTCAAAAGAACAAAATTTAAACTTTGACAAGATAATTTTTTATGGTTTTATTTCAGAAGAAGGAATGGACTTTTTATGGGACAGTATTTTAAAGCATAATTGCAACGAGCTAATTGTTCTGGCCTTGGGAAACTTAACTCCTCTATGTAAGAATGGTTATGACATGCCTCTTTACGGGCCTGACGAGTCCTGCTATTCAAAATCAGGCGAACTTCTGAATCTTGGATGCATTGCTTCTGAACAGACAATTCAGAGATGGGCAAACTATTTTATTCCAGGAGCTGATCAACCAGGAGATTGGTCTGAAAGACAAGAAATTGTTTTCACTGGAAACGATTATCAAAGGATTGATTGGAGCAAGTACGTCAACAATTCTTTGGGTTATCTCTTAAGATTAAAAATTTTGTTGCAAAGCAATTATCCCTGGTTGTTTGGGAAAATGCGCAAGAGAATTGATGAAGAAATCGATGCCTTGAAATCAAAACTTTAAGTTGCTTGAAACGCTTGAAACAGTTGCTTGTAATCTCTCATTCTTTTTATTCTTTTTTATTCTTTATATATTTGCTTTTTTCGTTTATTTTGTTTTTCTTTTTTTATTGGAGAAGCATTGTATTCCATTATGCATTTCTCAAGAATTTTTCTCCTTGTTTTGTTCCAGTTTTGAAGCGCCATATCAATGTATTTTTTATTGTTCGTTTCAACAAGGGCTTCTACAATTTCTTTTGAAAACCTTCTTGCTTTCCAGTCAAGCCCTGCGTAGTATAAAAACTTAGCTTCCTTGTTTTTAACTATTGATTTTGTTATTCTTTCGTCAAACCAAAAGTCGTTCCAGTTGCAGCCAGCAAGGTACAATAAGTAAGGATCATTAGATGACAAAAAGTCTTGAATGATTTCTTCTCTCTTTTTTCTAATCCTGAAGTTCTGCTTGCAAGTTCCTAACTGATAAATAATGGAATAATATTTTTCTAATCCAATGTTTGTTTTAAGCTCATCACTGCTCACAAATTTCTTTTTTTTCAGATATTCAATGAATCTTTCCATTGAACTGTTGTTTATTTCATAAATTTTTTCAGCAATATCCTTTACCAAAAATTCAAGCATTTTACCAAGTCTTTTATTTTTATTTATGTTTTTATTTTTATCTTTTTTATTTTGATTTTGTTTTCAGCTTTCTTTCCAATTTTGCTGTTCTTATTTTCATTACTCCTGAATTGTTTTTATAATCTATGATGAAATCCTGAATAACTATCCTTCTCTTGAAAACAGGAGCATCAATAACGAATGTTTCAAATTCTCCGCCTTCTCCGCTTATGTTTAGCCCTGTTCTTTTGTTCAACTCCTGCATTTTTCTTATAAACGCATAGTCAATTTCCTTTCCTAAAAAATCTTTATTAAGGTTGTCAGCAAAAACTCCAACTATTATTGCCTTTATTTTGTTCTTCAGAACATCTTTTAAAACAATTTCTTGGGGCTTCTGCCACAAAGGAGTTATTGATTTTAATCTTAATTCTTCGCAAACCTTATTTATTCTTGAATATTGGTAATTTGAGGCTATTGCCCCTGAAACTATTCCTTCAAGTTTGTACTTTTTCTTTATTTTAAGCAATCCTAATTTCAGGTCATAAACCTCTTTTTCTTCAAGACCCTTTGTTCTTATGCGCTCCAACGGAATTTTCATAGCCTTTGCCTGCAATCTTGTAAAATCAGAATTTATTGTGTGGAACATGTAGCTCTCAGGGTTCTCAGAACAAACATTTATCAGGCATTTTATCGTGTTTTTACCTATTGCCTTTATCAAAGCAAGGCAAGAGTCCTTTCCCCCTGAAAACAAAACCCCAACCCTCATTTCATTCTCTCTTGATTTTATCCTGATTTTATTTTTTTATTGTTTTTTCTTGCTGTTTTTAAGCATAATTAAGCATAATAATACTTTCCAGAACCCTTTTGCATTCTGTCCTTTTTTGATTCTTCCTTATTTATTCTTGGCCTCTTTGTCTCAACATCTCTTCTCAATGTTATTCCAACCTTTTCCAAAAATAAATTCATTCCTTCTTCCATTTTCAAAGGCCCATTCAAGCTTCCATTTATTGAAGGTTCTCCTGAAAACACGATTAATGCTTCTGAAATAGAGTCCAAAAACAGAAGATCGTGGTCTATGACTAAAAAGGTTTTTCCTGTTTTTTGCGCAAAGTCTCTTATTGTCTTGGCAACAATCATTCTTTCCTCAACATCAAGGTAAGCTGAGGGCTCATCCAACAAGTAGATGTCTGCTTCTTTTAGCAAGCAATCCACTATTGCAATTCTTTGGAGTTCTCCTCCTGAAAGTTCTCCTATCTTTTTCATTTCTAAAAAAGGGATTTCTAAATTCCTTATGACTTGTATTGTAAGCTCATCCTCTTTTTTAGGAATTATTTCAAGAACTCTCTTTTCTTTAAGAGCGTTCATTCTTTCAGCCAGGTATTGTGGCTTGTAAGAAACAACTACTTTTTCAAAATTTCCTGAATCAGGGGTTATTTCCCCTGCAATTATCCTTGCAAAGGTGGTTTTTCCTATTCCGTTTTCTCCAAGAACTCCAACAACCTGATGCTTGAACAACGAGCCCTCTTTTGCTTCTAAACTGAAGCTGCCCAACCTCTTTGTTATGTTTTTCCAAGAATTAAGTTTTTCTTCTCTCTTAAAAACAACAGGAGGTTTTTCCTCAAAAACAATTTGTTTTTCCCTTATTCTCATGTTTTCCTCTCTTAAGAAGCCCTCCAAATACTCATTTATTCCCTGGCGGGTTGATTTTGGCATTGAAACAACTCCATAACAACCTGATTTTCCATAGAAAACATACACCAAATCGCTCATGTAATCAAGAACAAGCAAATCGTGCTCAACTACAAGCACAGAAGTTATGTTTTTTTCTGTTTCTTGGCTAACCATTTCCTTTATGAACTTTGCAACCCTTAATCTTTGGTTTATGTCAAGATAAGAAGTTGGCTCGTCAAAGATGTAGAGGTTTGCTCTTTTAAGCACAGTTGCTGCTATGGCTACTCTTTGGAGTTCTCCTCCTGAGAGTTCTTTTATGTTTCTCTCAAGAATATTTTTTAAGTCAAGTTTTTCAACAATCTCTTCAAAGAGATTTCTCTCATCAACCCTTTTCAGCAAGTCAAGGACTTTTCCATCATAGATAGATGGAAGCTGATCAATGTTCTGCGGTTTGTAAGAAACCCTTATCCTATTGTTTTTAAGTTCTTCAAAGAACTTTTGTGCTTCCTGCCCTTTAAAGAATTTTATTAATTCTTCATAACCAAACTCCTCTTTCTTTCCGAAGTTTGGCTTTATAATTCCAGATATTATTTTGAGCGCAGTTGTTTTTCCAATAGCATTCCTTCCTAAAATTCCAACAACCTTTCCACTCTCAGGAGTTGGCAAATTGTAGAGGGCAAAACCGTTCTTTCCATACCTGTGTATTGGTATCTTGAGCTCCTCAGGAAGATTGATTATTGAAAGAGCATTGAAAGGGCACCTCTTAACGCAAATCCCGCACCCAATGCAAAGTTTTTCATCGATGTTTACTTTTTTGTTTTCAACAATGGTTATACAATCCTTCTTAGCCCTGTTTATAGGGCAAACAGACATGCATATGTAATTGCAGTCAACCCCTCCCTTGCAATTTTCCTTGTTAACAAAAGCTAATCTCATAAAAATTTATTGTTAGCGTTGTATTTAAAAATTTATTGTAGGATGTTGCAAAATTAAAACAAAAAACATATAAAATGAATTTCATTTACAAAAAGAGCGATGGTTTTAAATCAAGTAAGCAAGGGACTTTTTTTCAGGAATGTTGCAATCATTGTTTCAAAAAAAGACCCTGCCGGGTTGAACATAAAGAGAGCGCTTCTTGAAAACTATGATTTCGCAGAACAAGGATCTTTTAAAGGTGAAAAAACATTTTTATTTAAAAACAATTCATTTTTGGCAAGGATTTATACAATAAATGAGGAGTGCGTGCATGCCAATAATATTGATGCTGAGATTGGAGCTGAACTCCTTGTCTTTGCAACAAAGCACAAGTCAAGCTCAAAAATACCGAGTTTAACAGCGCACAGCCCTGGAAACTTTGGAAGAGCAGAACTAGGGGGTTTTGAAAGAAAACTCTGTCTATCACCTGCATTCTACATAAAACAAGCGGTCAAGGAACTTTTTGCCCTTAACACAATAAACTATGATGTTGTTCAGGAAGTAACTCATCACGGCCCTTTTGTTGAAAAACCCGTCTTTTTCATAGAGATTGGTTCTAGCGAAGAGGAATGGAAGAATCCTGAAGCAGGATCAATTGTTGCAAGGGCGTTGATGAATACCCTATCAAAAGAAAACTTTGATTTTGAATCAGCAATTGGCATCGGAGGATTGCACACAATGCCAAACTTCAAGAAAATAATATTGAATACAAACATAGCATTGGGGCATGTTTGCGCAAAATACAATCTTGAAGAACTTGATTTTGAGATCTTGGAACAAGCGTATGAAAGAACAATTCCTGCTCCTAAAAAGTTGATCATTGACTGGAAAGGGCTTGGCAATTTCAAGGAAAAGGTCAGCGAACTCTCAAATGATTTCTCCTTGAAATATGATGTAGAAATTCTAAAAACAAAAAAATTTTGATTATGATACTCGCTTTGTTTTTTTTTAACGAAATATTTAAATATGACCTCTTTCTTGTGCGTTCTCACAAGGAGGTGGACTCCATGAGAGATTGGACATTAAAATTAAAGGATGAAGACGAAGAAGATTATGACGATACGGATTGGGAAGACGATGAGGATTACGATGATGAAGACAGCGGAGACAGCGACGAGTCTGACGAGGACTGGTAATCCAGCATAAAAACTCTTTTAAAAACGCAGAAAAACTCAAAAACAAAGAAAAACAAAGAATTCTAAATTTTTTATTTTTTTGTTATTTTTTTAAATACTCATAACTCTTGATTCTTAAATTCTATTTTTGCAGAACCTGCTTTTTTAATTCCAATAGAATTGCCAATGAAAATTTGGAAACATTTTTATACTTACAAAACAAAATTTTAATAATGCTTGTGGGCATTGTGGGCAAAGCAAATGTTGGAAAATCAACCTTCTTCAAAGCTTTAACTCTAATAGATGTTGAGATAGCAAACTATCCTTTTACAACCCTGAAACCAAATCATGGAATTGCCTATGCAAAGATTGAATCTGTTGGAAAGGAATTTAATGTAACAGAAAATCCGAAATCGGGTTTTATATTAGGGAACTATAGGTTTGTTCCTTTTGAAGTTCTCGATGTTGCTGGCTTGGTTCCAGGTGCTCATAAAGGAAAGGGAATGGGAAACCAATTCTTGGATGATTTGAGGCAGGCAGATGCTTTGATACATGTTGTTGATATTTCTGGCTCTACAAACGAGAATGGAGAACCAGTTGCTCTTGGAAGCTATGATTCTATAAATGATATTATCTTTTTAGAGGAAGAAATTGATTTGTGGTATCTTCAAATACTGAAGCGCTCTTGGGAGAGCTTCAGCAAGAAAGTGCATCTTGAAAGAAAAGAAGCGTTTAAGGAAATTGCAAAGCAGTTCTCTGGCCTGAAAATAACAGAGCATGATGTAAAATCAGTTATTGAGGCCTTGAACCTTGAAAAGGACATTCTAAAGTGGAGCGACTCTGAGCTTTTTGAATTTACTAAAATGCTTAGAAGGAAAACAAAGCCCATAGTAATTGCTGCTAACAAAGCGGACTGCAAAAACGCCGAAGAAAACATAAAAAAGATAAAGCAGAAATTTCAAAATTTGGTTATAATACCATGTTCTGCAGAGTCAGAACTTGCTTTGAGAGAAGCGTCAAACCAAAAATTGATAGATTACATCCCAGGAGATTCTGATTTTAAAATAATCAGTCCTGAAAAACTTAGCGAGAAACAATCTTCTGCTCTTAATTTTATAAGGGAGAATGTTTTGAAGAGGTTTGGAAGCACAGGAGTGCAGCAGGTTGTTGATTACATGGTGTTCAATGTTCTGCAGCAGATTGCTGTTTTTCCAGTTGCGAATTCAAAGCTCGAGGACTCCCAAGGGAATGTTCTGCCTGACTGTTTTTTGGTAAGCAAAGGAACAACTGCGCTTGAATTCGCTTACAAGGTGCATACAAGCTTTGGAGATAATTTTATAAGGGCTGTTGATCTTAGGACAAAGATGATAATTGGAAAGGATCATGTCTTGAAGCACAGAGACATAATACAAATTATAGCTCAAAAATAGAGCATTTCGCATGCATTTCAGATAATTTTAAAAATAGTTGATAATATAAAAATGTAAAAATAAAAAATGTAAGAATGCAAAAACCACTAACCAATTAACAATAATTAATTGATCACAAATTAGCATAATTGTTCAAGGTAGTTAAAAAGTAAATAAAAAAGAGGTGTAGAATGGTCTTGTATCCAAAGATTCCTATTGAAAGTTCGTCCTTTTTCTTTGAATCCTGCCTTGCAAACCAATTTAATGACAAAGCATCCTCAATTCCAAGAATAGCAAGTTCTTTTGTTCCAAGCGATTTTTTGTATTATTCAAACTCAAGGATTTCAAGATTGAATGTTGAAAAACTCTCTAAAAAGATGCTTTCTGACATCAATTTTTTGAAGCAAAAGAAATTTGATTATTTAATCATAGGCCCTGGTTCAGGAGCAATAGCAGATATAAGCTCAACCTTGAACTCAGTATTTCTGCCAACTCATGCAACATTCATAAGAGCAACATTGAGGTTTATGAAACTTGACAAAATAAATGATTACATGAGCGTTTGCGAAAAAATAGGGAATCTTGTAAAAAAGAAAAACAATGGCATTGACATAGTACTGCATTATGACCCTATACACGACAGGGCTCTATTAAAGCACTATCTTGTTTTCAGGGCAAAATTCCTTGAAATTAACAATTATTATTCAAAACTAATTAGAGATCTCTTAAAAAAGGACGGCGTAATAATCTATTTTGAGAACAAGCAGCCATGGCCATGGCATAGAATATCAGACAATGTTTGGTTGCAGCTCGGAGGATACGGTGGATTAAGTTTTGAGGAATACCAAGGGGTTTCTGAGAGATTATCAACAATTGTTGACAAGGTTGTATGGCGTTTGAGCTCAGAGAAAAGATTAATGTATGATTCTGAATGGGGATCTTCAAAGGATTTTGGGGATTCAATAAGAGAATTTTGCAACAACAACGGATTTGGTTTTTACAGAATAACATCAAAGCACATCATGGATTTAAGCTTTTTCTCTTCTCTCTTGTTTTACAATGCATTCAAGCCAAGGCTGAATGGGTTCTTGATAGAAAATTTTTGGGCTTATTCATCAACAGCAGCTCAGCTTTCAAGAATGGTTCCTTATTGGATCCCATGGCCTGATAGCATCTCAACTTACAGGGCTCATGCTCATCTGAAAAAATTGCTTAGTTTTGACATTCCGCAAACAGCAAGGATTGGAAGGTTCTCAGCATTAGGGCCTGATATTCTAAGCGTTGAAGAGTGGAACAACACCTTTAGGAACATTTTCAAAAGAACAGAGTTTTACGGCGCTGTAGGAGATGCGGGCTTTAAAGGTATGCTTGCTTTGAAACACAGCTTCTACAACCTCCTGATGATTCCAAACTTTGTGGATTACATATACAAGCTTTCAAAGATAATAAATTCTCCTGAGAAAAACTTCTTGGAAGAAGGGGAAATTTTAAAAATAGTGAGAAAATCAGATTTGGAATATTCAAAGAAATGATTAAAAAATTTAAAAAATCTTGGAAGGCCTGATTTTTATGAGAATAGGATTTTTCACAGAGACATACAGACCTGTAAAATCAGGAGTTGTTACTTCGCTGATTGCTTTCAAGCAGGAATTGGAGTCAAAAAAACACAAAGTATATGTATTCGCTCCAAAGCATGGTCATTATAAGGATAGAGAGAAGAACATAATTCGCTTCAATGGCTTGAAAATTCTAAATACTGATTTCTCATTGACATTTCCGATGATGAGCCCAAAACTTAGGATTTGCAAAAATCTTGATGTCATTCATGCAAATCATCCAGTGAATACGGGTTTGACAGCGCTATATGTTGCAAGATTGTACAAGAAACCTTTAATATTTACAGCGCATTCAAATTATGAGGACTATGATATCTATTTAAACTTGTTCCCAAAGTTAAGTAAGAAGCTGATAAGAACATACATAAAATCATTCTTGGAGTTCTTTGATTACATAATAGTTCCTTCAAAAAGAATGCGCAACCATTTTTTGAGAATGAAACTTTCAAAGCCGGTTGTTATTATACCAACAGGAATAAACTTGAAAGAGTTTAATCTTGCAAAATACAAGAAGAGTTCAACTGTTCTTAGAAACAAGATAATTGCAGATTTCAGGATTAAGAAGGCGGACTTCAAAAAAACAAGAATCCTGCTTTATGCAGGAAGATTGGCAAAAGAAAAAAATCTTCCATTGCTCTTAAAATTGATGAAGCGCATTGAGCTCGACAATGTTGTTTTGGTAATTGTTGGAAATGGGCCTGAAAAGGATTTTCTTGAGGACCAAATCGCAAAGAATGATTTGCAGAACAGGATAAGGATTTATCCTGCAACCAAGGACTATAAAGCGCTCATTCCTTATTACAAGGCAGCAGATGTTTTTGCAACGCCTTCAAAGCAAGAAGCACAGGGATTAACTATCTTGGAGTCAATGGCTTCAGAAACTCCTGTTGTTTGTTTCAAGAATTTTGGAACTTCTGATTTCATGATTGACGGATTCAATGGTCTTGTTGCAAAAAACGATTCTGATTTTATCAGGAAGATAGAACTATTGATTAACGATAATGAATTGAGGCAAAAAATTTTGTCAAACGCTTTCAAGACAGCAGAAAAATACTCTATAGAGAAGTGCGCTAAAAAACTTCTTGTAGTTTATGAAAGAGCAATTTTTGAAAAAAAGAAAAGGGACAATGGCGACTTTATGAAAGAGTTCGCATTTTTTTTAAGAGCGATAAAGAAAGGAGTTCAGCAGTTAGTGAAGGAATAAAAATATAAACTTAAATCATAAAATTTTTCTTGCTCCTTTATTTTTTCTTCTTGTTTTTTGCTTATCTTT
>JBNAUL010000002.1:274116-277134 GCA_049700835.1 Candidatus Woesearchaeota archaeon | reverse complement strand
TTCTTGTTTTTTGCTTATCTTTTTTCCTTCTTGCTTTTGCTCTTGCTCAATTCAAAACTCGCTGCCAAATCAATGTAGTACTTTCCATCTCCAACCTTATAAATCAAGGGCTTTTTCTTGAATATTTGAACCAAATCAAGCTCGTATTTTCCTGGTTTTAAAACCCTTATGCTTTCAAAATCAAGCACGATTGGCTCTTCCCCTTGCTCTTCAGGAGCTCCTATCAACTCTAAAACATCCCTTTCTATCTCCTGTTTTTCAGTCGGAGATAATTTTGAGATGGATTTTTTAAGTTGGGTTAATTTTTCCTTTTTTATGTAAAAGAACAATCTGCCTCCGCAAGAACACCCAGTAAGTATTTCTTGAGATCCATCATCATATATCTTTCCGCAACGAACGCATTGGTGTGGCATGAGAAAAATTTTCTTTATTAAACTCTATTTACTTTAGTATTTGTTTAGCATTTACTTATTCTTATTCTGTATCATGTTTTTATTTTTTCTTTTTAAGCTTCCTTGTCTTTTGTTTGTCGATAGTGAAGAGTTCAATCCTCTTTGGGTCTTTCTTTATTTCCTTTACAACAGAAGCAGGCCCTATTACAGTGAATCCAGCCCTGTAACCCAAGACAATGTTCACAATGTTTAATCTCAATTTTTTGATGAAGTTAAGCTGTCCTTCCTCAGGATAAATAACTCCAAGCTCTATGCCCTTGAACTCATCGTCAATTTCTTCCATAGTTGTCTTTATGAGTTCTGCCTCCTCCTCCTTTCTCAACCTTCCTTCAAGTAGAACTATCTTGTTCTCTTTGGCTATTTTCAGCAGTTTTCTAATTCTCCCTATTGAGCTTAGCCCTTCAATTTCTGAATAAGGTATGAACTCTATTGTTATCATTTTCCAGCAACCTCAAACAATGACTTGTAAAACTCCTCAATGTTCGTTCCATACTTGGCTGAAATCCCTACAATGGTATACTGCGGGAAAGCAGCTTTAAGCTTTTTCAGGTTTGCCTTTTTCAAATCAATCTTATTACCAACTAAAAGCACAGGAATTTTCCTTGCTTCAAGGTTTCCAACAATAGTAAGGTTTACCTGGGTATAAGGGTCTTTTGTTGCATCAAGAACAACTATGACAACATCCATTTCATCAAGCCATTTTATTGCGTCAATAACTCCTTTTGTAGCTTCTTTTGCTCTTTTCTTTGCCTCTTCCTCGTTCATTCCTGCTTTTATAAAATCCTCATAATCAATCTTTGTTGCTATTCCAGGAGTATCAACCAAATTAAAACTTAGTTCCTTGTTTCCTGATTTTATGTGTATTTCCTCTTTTATCTGTATCTCTCTTGTTTCGTGAGCAATGTTAGAAACCTTTCCCATGTCTTCTCCAAGCCAATCCCTGCAAATCCTGTTCGCAAGAGTTGTTTTTCCGCCATTTGGAGGACCATAAATTCCTATTTTAAGATGCCTTTTCTTCTTGAAAATATTCCAGAACAATTTTCTGATAAAGGTTAGTATTGCTGGCATGTCAAAACTCAGAAAATTATAACATTTAAAAATTTTTCTATTTTTGATTTGAGAACCAAGTTTTTTGCTTTAGAAATCTTTAAATATCCTAACTGATTTAGTTTGTTTTATGAAGAGTAAACAAGCGCAGATTCAAATGGTTTTCTTGATTGCCTTCATTGCTGCTATTTTGTTATTTACCATAATTTTGGGTTACAAAGTGATTTCTAATCTAAAAAAATCAGGAGAAAAAGCTCAACTAACTGAGTTTTACACTAATCTTAAATCAAGAATATCAGAAATTTCAGAAAACATGGATTTCAGCGAGAAAATAACATTGAAGGTTCCTGAAAACACAAAGTACATGTGTTTTGTTGATAAGTCCTTATTAGATGATGAAAACCTTAAGCAGTTGTATTGCAGTTTAGCCCCAAGTTCTGATGTATATTCAAAAGAAAAAGCCCTGGTTTGCTCTATAATAAAAGAAGGAATTAATAAAAACCTTTTTTTGTTTCCAAACCGTGAAAGCTTTTACGTTGGAGAGGTTTTTGTCGGAGAAGGAATATATTGTTTTCCAATAACAAAGGAGGAGGCAGAAATTTTATTAGTAGGTTTGGGCAAGGAGGTTTATTTAGAAGAAATTCCTCCGCAAACAAGATTTTGCAAGGAAAATAATGAATGCTTGCAAGATGAGTTTTGCTCTGAAAAAGGGGTTTGTATTAAAAAATGTTATTTTAATGATGATTGCTCTCCACTAGTTTGCAATTTTAGCACAGGAAGATGCGTTGAATGCACTTCCAATAATGACTGTAAAGGAGGAGTTTGCAATTATAATTTGAATAAGTGCGTTGAATGCTTAAAAAATGAGGATTGCTTAGAAACACAAGTTTGTTACAATAATAAGTGCGTTGAACTGCATTGTGAAGAAAAATACAATGATTCACAATCTTATTGCAAAGATAATGAAATATGTGTTTGTCATATTGAAAATCATGAAGCAAAATCAAAGTGCAATAATTGCACAGGTTTTTGCAACAATGGAGTTTGTGAAAATACATGCGGAAACGGAGTTATAAATTATGATTCTGGAGAGGAATGTGAAAAAGATAACTTAGATGGAAAAAATTGCTATGATTTAAAAGATAATCTTGGCTATAATTTTATAGGAGGAAATTTGAAATGCAATAATTGCAAGTTTGACACTTCTGAATGCATTTTATTAACAAAAAATTACACAATCACTTATAAAATCCAAGATCAACAAGTAACGAATATATTTTGTTTTAAAGAAAGTCCTATAAATCTATCCAACAACACTAAAAAATGTGATTTCTTGAAAAGCGTTTTTACTGTTTTGTGCAATGGAAATCTTTCAAAATGCGATTCTAAAATTGAAAATTATTTTAAAAATAATAACAGCCCAGGATTAGTGATGCGTAACTGTTATAATAGTTTGCTACCTGGAGGCAGCCCAGGTTTAGCAGATGCCATTATATTAAGTTATAATGGTAGTAGTTTT
>JBNAUL010000002.1:272746-274016 GCA_049700835.1 Candidatus Woesearchaeota archaeon | reverse complement strand
AAGTTGGGTTGCAGCATATTTTAATAAAACTAATCTTCAAATAAACCAATCATTAAAACAAAATACCAGTTATGTAGGAAATGATTTTATTTGTTATGAGTTATGCGATGAAGGAAAAATAACCTTAATAGTTAAGAATAGTATACTTTTAGATATAATATTTGATAAAAAGTGCGATATTTGCAATACTTGGCTTAATAATCTTACATGTAAATATGAATATCTATGCTTTGATGTCAGAACATACGAATCTTGTCCTCCTAATAAGTGTTGTTGTAAAGTATAGACTATTAAATAAGAACACAGGTTTCATAATTTCTACATTTTCTTTGCTTTACAGCATTTCTTATTGATGCCACATTTTTTAACCACAAATTGTTATTAAAACATTAGTTTTATTGTTCGGTTGTTAAAAAGAAAACAAAATTACTTTGTTTTGTTTTCTTTGGTTTTAATAAAGCTTATTAATCTTATATAAGTAAAAATTACACTAACATAATACTAACATGGGCTATGCTCAAATATTGATAATAAAAATGATTTTAACCACATTCTCGTTTTCCTTTAGAAATAAAATGCTTAATATCTTAATTTAATTATTCGTTAAAATTTAATGAATACTATTCTTCATTAAGAACAATTATTTCAGGACCTCCTTGCTGAAAACTCTTTTCATAGTTAGCTACTACTAATCTCTTTTTATTTTTGTCCAAAATATAACAAACAGGATAATAGGTTGAGTTGTATTCTTCTTGAACATTTTTCTCAATTTCTCTTAAGTTTCCTTTTTCTAAGAAAACTATTTTCTCTTCTAAACCAGCAATTTCTTTTAACCTTTCCAATCCTATTAAGAAATAAATGTTTTTTTCAACAAAATCTCTTTGCTCAGAATTCTTTTCTTTAAATTTAATTAAATCTTGTGCAGTGCTGAAATGAAAATGACCATCTTTATTATTTTGGTAAACCTTTTCATAGAATCTCCTAAGTTCTTCAAATTTTTGTTCTATACATAAAATCTCTTTTCTTTCATAGTTGATTCTTGCCACAAATTTAAAAAATGATTAGAAAATATAAAACCTTTTTTATTGTAAAAAATACTTATCACAATTGTTATTTTGTAGTAGATAAAAAAATAGATAATTTAGAACTTAAAGTAAACCAAATCTTTTAGTCATTCTTAGTTTTCAGTTCCTTCACCTTGTTACGGACCTGGAGGCAGCGTCATTCCTTTCAGTCATTCCTGGTCTCCAGTTCCTAACGGACCTGGAGG
>JBNAUL010000002.1:141975-272646 GCA_049700835.1 Candidatus Woesearchaeota archaeon | reverse complement strand
AGCGTCATTCCTTTCAGTCATTCCTGGTCTCCAGTTCCTAACGGACCTGGAGGGATTTGAACCCTCGACCCACAGCTTAGAAGGCTGTTGCCCTTCCAGACTAGGCTACAGGTCCTTAAAAAATTGTTTTATTCTATTGGTTTACTATTTTTGTTTTTAAAACTTACTATTCAAATATAAATTTTCCTTTACAAAAATGCTTATAAAACACATCTGCTTTTATGATTTTTTTGTGGCTATGAACTCAAAGAATTCGTTTAGGAATATGCTCAATGATTTAGAGCAAAGAATAGATGATATTAATGAAAAACTAAACAGCGGTGTCTATACTCCTATAGCAGAATAGATTGTAGGTTTTTATTCTGATATTGAAAGAATAAAAAGCTCTCCTAAAAACAGAGATTATTCTGAAAGAATTGCTCAAGTGGAAAGCAAAATAGAAAACTTGTTTGAAAGCACGCTCTCATACTTAGGAGGTTTTTATTCCTGCTTTAATGTTTTGAAGAACTCCTGTTGCGAATATAAAAATTTAGGAAGCATAAAACCTGAAAGTGTTCTATTTTACTTGATTGTAGAATATGGATTGTTAGAAGAACTAAATCCTAAAAAAAAGAATTTTTGCAATCGCAAAAAAGAGGACTTAAAAGAAATGCTTTTGAATGAGATTTCAAAAAAAGCAAAGAACATGGGGACAACTTGCTTGCTATCTTGAAAACATAGAATCAAGCTTACACCTCTTGGAATTAAAACTTGAAGAGCAATCAAATAACAATATTTATAACACAGCATATTCTCTAATGTTATAAAATTCGTAAGAGAAAACTTGTTAAAAAATAAAAGTAGTGCAGAATAAAGGTTTAAGTCAAATCCAAAGCCCGAAGTTTTTTAATTCCTTTTTTAATTGTTTAGCATTCTTAAAAATGACAACATTTACACCTAATTTTCTTGCTGGTTCTGCATAAACAGGATTGTCTTCTATGTATAAGATTTCTTCAGGATTAACTCCTGCTTGCTCAATCATTATTCTTACAAATTTTGTTTTCGGCTTATTTATTTTGTGGTTGAAAGAATAAACTTCTTTGTAAAAATACCTTCTGAAATTATATTTTTTGTCAAGAGCTTTTATTCTTGTTCTTACATTGCCTGAAAAAATCATGAGTTTTACTTTCTTATTCTTGCTAAGCTCTTTTACGATTTTAAACACTTTTCTATTAATTTCAGAACAACCATCCCAAACTTTTTTTATTATTTTTGTGTAATAATTCTTTGGGACAATCTTTTTTGCATAATTCCAAAAATCTTTATCACTTATCTTTCCTTCTCTTAGAGCCCTGCTCTTTTTTGATTGAAGCAAATTCAAAATTATTTTCTTTTTGTAATTGTATTTCTCGCTTAAAACTTTTGCTGCCTTTAGAGTTGCATACTCAAAAAGAACTCCTCCTAAATCAAAAACAACTATCTTTATTTTTTTTGTTTTTTCAGAATTTAAGGCAACCATGTTTTTGGGTTTGAAAGTTTTTCAGGCAGATAGTTTGTGATTACAAAATTAAGGCCGTGCTGCGCTAGTGCTTGCTGTTCAGCCCTTTTCCTCATCTCAACCAATTGTTTCAATGCCTTTTGCCAATCAGGATGCTGCTTTACAAAAGGATCGTTCTTTAAACCGTCTTTTACTCTCTTGACATCAACATCTTTTAGAGGATGTGTTGGGAGTTTGTAATCAATTATGTCCTGCGGAGTTATTCCAATGAATTTTGCTTGAGGTACGCAGAAATACTTGTTGATGTGTGCTGCATTTCCAGAACCAACCTTCAATGTCCTGTAGATGTTGAGATAACCATATGGATCTCCGTCTGTAAAAACATAGACAGGGAGTTTCATCTCGTCTGATAATCTCCTTATGAATCTTCTGCAAGCCCTTGTTGGAACCCCTCCCATTGAGATTAGTATTGCATTTGATTTTTTCCAATAAGTGTGCTTTACCAATCTCTGATACATGCCTGCTGTTTCTATTGCAAGTATGAAATCAGCGTTTGTCTCAAACTTTAAGTGTTCAACGCTGCTTGGAATTGAATAAGCGCCTGTTCCCATTTTGGTGCAGTCAATCTTTATCTCCTTGCCTGTTTCAGGATCCTTGTCAATTACCATGAGTTTTCCAGCAACATCTCCTCCCTTTTCTTCAGGAATAAACCCGAGTTTTTCCCTGTTGACTAAGAACATAGCTTCAATGTCGTCCATTATTGCGTCTGATTCCTGCTGTTCTAAAAATCTTGCATCCCCCCAATTCTTTGATACATAGTAAGCTTCTCTCTTTGTTGCAATGTCATCTGTTTCTATTAGAGTTTTTGATAAACTAAGCATTCTCAATGTTTGGGCAAATGTTTTTGAAGTGTTGACTGTCAGCGTTCTCTTCTTTATTTTGCTGCCTATCTCAAAGTATCCCTTTTCCTTGTTGTAATGAACATTCGCCAAATTTCTCAAAGGGGTTTTTAATGAAGGGCTTTTCTTGCTTTTTATTTCTTGGAGCAGATTGTAAGCGAGTTCCTTTATCCTGTCAAGCAAGTTTTTGTCAAATTCAATCTTTTCCTTTGTTTTATTTTCCTCTTTCATTTTCCTCGATGTTTTCAACTTCCTCCTCAACTTCTCCTCTTATTCCTATTTTTTCTTTTTCATCAACTTCCTCAGGAGTTTCAAGCTCCTCAATCCTTCTTGTTTTTTCAAGTATTTCTTCCAATGCCTTTTTTATTTCAGGAATCTCGTCCTCTCTCAAATTAAGTATCTCTTTCAAAGATTCTGAAATGTGCGGTATGTATTTTTCAATATAGCCCTTTTTCTTTATCTGCTCGTGAAACCTCTGTTTCTTCCTAAGATAAACATAAAGGTCTCTGGCACACTCCTGAACTGCCAATTTTATCTCCTTCATTATTTCAGGATAATGCGCAATCGCTTCCTTTGCCTCGCTTGTAAAAGGAGCCCAAACCGATGCTAAATGAACTGCCAAGACAACAGGTCCTATTGGCAAACTGTCCTTTGATTGCTGCAGCCCGTATTGCCTCCAATTTATAAGAGAAACCGTCCTAGTTATTGCGCAGGCACTCTTTTGATAGAGCAATGGAACCTTGTTTGCAAACCTCATCAAAATTATCGGTTGGTCTTGAGGCAGCGCTGAACTATATGCAAGGGCACATTCTATTATGAAAGGATTGCCCCTATAAACTGATGCAGGCCTCTGCGTTGATGTGTAAAACTCTGCTGCGAATTCTTTTCTCAAACCCTCTTCGAGTTCATTCGCTCCTATCGGTGATAAACAATCTGTTGATGGAGCTATTATCTTTGTTTCCTTTATTGCACGTATTAGTTTTTCAGCCTCTTCCCTTATTATTGTTTTTGGCTTTGTTTGTGGTAATAGAGCTGCCTTTTCGCAGATTTCTTTTGCAGTAGAACTTCCAACTCTTGAGAACTCTGTTGTCAGAAAGCTTTGCAGGGTTCTTGATTCTGTTTCGTGCAGCATTCTGAGCAATCTTCCAATTTCGATTCCATAAGGATGCGGTTTTATCTCCTGCGCTTTCTTTGGAAGTTCGTTTATTGTTCTTGAGAATATCTGCTGTTCTGATTTAGGATTTATGTATATTATGGTAGCATATGGATTTATTATTGCTGTTTGTTTTAGGTATTCGTCAACGCTTTGGTCTCCCTTTTGATAAGAAGCTTCTATGTCTATCTCGACCCTTGTTCCGCTGATCTTTTCCCAATCTATCTTTTTCTCCTCAACAACCTCTGGCTTGTTCTGCTGAGTGTTTATATGGAGCTGATAAAAATGCGCGGAATCCTCTTCCTTTATCTTTGAGGTTATTCTTGCTGGCCTTCCTGTTGTCAATTGCGCGTAAAGAACTGCTGCTGAAATTCCAATTCCTTGTTGGCCGCGAGATTGTTTTAGAGTGTGAAACTTGCTTCCGTACAACAACTTGGCAAAGATTTTTGGAATTTGATCCTTTACGATTCCTGGCCCATTGTCTTCAACAACTACCTTGAATCTTTCCTCTGAAAGTTCTGTTATCTCCACCTTTATCTCAGGCAGTATTCTTGCTTCTTCGCAGGCATCTAAACTGTTGTCAACTGCTTCCTTGACAGCAGTTAGCAACGCCTTTCTCTTGTTGTCAAAGCCGAGCAAGTGCCTGTTCTTCTCAAAGAACTCTGCTATTGAGATTTCCCTTTGTTTCTTTGCAAGTTCAAATGCAATTCCATTATTTTCATTAGAATTATTTTCCTTATTTACCTCTTTTTCTTCAGCCATTTTTCTTGCTTGCTCTTTTGGTTATTTTTATATTTTTCTAATTTTATTCATTGCTGTTCATTGCTTGTTTTTTGCGCTTTTTTCTTCTTTTTCTCCTGCTCTAAATATCTCATATTTTTTAAAAATTCAGCCAGTTTTTGTCTTTCTGCTTTACTCTTTAGGTTTTACTCTTTTGTCTCTAATTTCTTGTTTTTATTTTTATTGTTTTCAGTTGTCTTTCTCTCTTTTTTATTTTCTTTCTTGTTTTTATTCAATTGCTCGTCAATCTTTTTATAAACAACATCCTCCCTTTCCTCATAACCAAGCATGCTTATCTTCTTTTCCTCTTCAGCAATTTTGCTTAGAAAACTAAAAACCCTTGTGTGCTGCGCCCCGTTTATAAGCATTGTTACAGCTCTTCTTGCATTGATGACATTCAATGTCTCCCCTATTATTGAAACAGTTTTTCCATAGACAGATATTACAGTGTTTGTTAGTTCTTCAATAGTCCTCTTTGACTTTCCATTGCTTCCTATTATCCTTCCAAGCACTATCTTCATCCTATTGCTTGATTTTATGTATTCTTTTAAAGAAATTATTTCAAGAACATAATCTGTTTTCAGAAGGAGAAAAGCATTCTCAGGACTGAAACCACGGGCTATTGCCTTTATTATCTCTGACGCCTTGTAGAGCATTATTGCATCCTTTGAATTTATTGTTACAAGCCCTGTTTCAGAATCAATTCTTAGTTTGCAGTTGAGTTCTTTCTCAATCTTTTCTTTTGTCTCACCCTTCTTTCCAATGACAACTGCTACTCTTTCCTTGGGCACTCTTATTTCATTTAAGTATTTCTCCATAAATTACTGGTATTTTGCTCTGCTTTTTAAATTTTAGGAATTTTTAGTTTTTTGACTTCAATCTTCTTCAGTTCTGCAAGAAAATACTCAAGGCAGTCAATCCCACAGAAATAAGCCCTTCTTTTGAAATCAGGAGGCCCAAAGATTAAGCAAAGTTCATCATCCTCGTAGGGATTCATCTTTCTTCCGCAGTTGGCGCAAACATGAGAATTTTTTTCAATCTCCTGCCTAATCCTCTGTTCGACGAGTTTTTTTATCTGAAAAGAATTCTCTTCAAGATCTTTCTTGAATTTTAAAAGATCCTCATAAGAAAGTTCATTGACAATTTCCCTCATGCTCTTTTGCATTCTATCACCTGCTCGTTTGTTTGTCAGTATTCAACTGATTAAATCCAATATTGATTATTTAGATTATTTAATTATTTAATATTAATTTGATATCTTGAATTTAATTTCTACTTTTAAATGATTATCGTTTTGAAAAATAAGTTAGTGTTGTTTTTAAACTTTTCTATTTTAAATTTTTTTTAATTTTTTTCTTTAAAAAAATTTTTAAACTTTCAAAAAACATTCATTGTTATGCCTAAATGGAAAGAAAAATTTGAGGTTTGGCAGGATGTTTTTGACAATTTTACAATCAACAATTTAAAAATTTTGATAAACAAGGGAATTTTTGAGGAGCTAAAAGGAAACATTGCTGTTGGCAAAGAGTCAAATATCTTTTTTGCGCTTACAAAAAGCAACGAGAAGGTTATAGTGAAAATTTACAGGCTTCAGACAGCTGATTTCAAGAGAATGTTTTTTTACATAAGAGGAGACCCAAGATTTAAGGGCTTGGCTAACAAGCGCAGGAAGGTTATATTTGCTTGGTGTCAGAGGGAGTTCAGAAATCTAATAAACGCGCAAAGAGCAAGAATAAACGCTCCAAAGCCAATCGCATTCCAAAAGAACATTTTGATAATGGAATTCATAGGGAAGGAAAACCCTGCTCCAAGTATTAAGGACTCTCTGCCTGAGAATGTAGAAAACTTTGCAAAGCAAGTTTTCAAAAACATAGAGAAGTTTGCGGTTCATGGTTTTGTTCATGGAGATCTCTCTGAGTTCAACATACTAAACTATGAAGGAAAGCCGTATTTTATTGATTTGAGCCATTCAACTCCTATGAGAAACCAAGATTCTTTGAATTACCTTTCAAGAGATGTTTTCAACGTTTGTAGGTTCTTCAACAGCGTTTTGCATGAAGAAAAGTATGATGCAGGAGAAATTGTTGAAAAGATTGTAAAGAAGATTCCCCCTGATAAGTTGCCGTGAAAATAGAACTATTCAAAAAATTTTATTTCCCAATTGTGTAAAACTCCTTTTTTCAATTTTACAGGTCTCCAATCGTCTATAATCAAATCAGCATTCAACCACTCTGCCAATACTTTTGGATTGCCTATTGTTGCTGAGAGCGCAATTATCTGAACTTTCTTCAAAACTTGTTTCAAAAGAGTTATCAAGATTTCAAGGGTAGGGCCTCTTTCAAAATCATTTAGCAGGTGTACTTCATCAATTATTACAACCCTTATCATTGGAATCCACGGAGCATTGTGCCTTATCAAAGAGTCAAGTTTTTCAGAAGTTATGATTATCAAATCGTAGTCCATCAAATACGCGTCAGCAGAATCAAAATCTCCAATGGATAATGCAATCCGCATCAAGTTTGAGTATTTTCTTCTAAAATCATTGTACTTTTCATTTGCAAGGGCTTTTAACGGGGAAATGTAAACAGCCTTGCCTCCATTTGAGAGTATCGTATTTACCATTGCTATCTCTGCTATTAAAGTTTTCCCAGAAGCAGTCGGAGTGCAGATAAGAAGGTTTTTTCCATTAAGAAGCCCTGCCCTTATTGCTTTTTCTTGAGCAGGTCTTAATTCCTCTATCCCCTCGCTTTCCAGGATGTTATACAATTCCTCTTTTAGAAGGTTTTTTATCTCTTGGATCTTCATTTTTTTGTTTTTTATAACTCTTCTCTCTTAAGCACTGCTATGAAAAATATTATGAGTAGCATCAGAAGAACAAACCAAAGCCATATCGGAAGTTCTTTTGGAATGACTTTTTGAATAAAGAATGTTGTATTCTCAATGTAGAATTTCTGCTTGTAATTACCTTCTACAAAATAATACCCCTGTATTGTGTGGTTTCCGTAGTTGCACATTAGTTCGTATTTCATTTCAGAATCATTGCTTATCGTTGCTTTAAGCGTGTTCTTTGAAGCGCTCATAGTTCCATGCTCTCCGACTGCGCATTCTTTAGGAATCACCTCATAAAACTCTATTGTCTTGTTTGTCCTTGCATTGAGTTTGACTAAAACAGTGTTTGCATTTTTGTTTTTTTCATTGAAAATAACTTCTCTTCTTATGCAGATATCTGAGTTCTCTGAATGTGCAGATTCTAAAAAAAGCAGAATAAAAAGAATGCTGAACATAATGCTGAATAGCATAGAATTTCTTAAGAAATTCTTGTTCTTTAATCTCCTGCTATTCTTAAAAACCGCTGAAACCACCAAAACCACCTTGCTGAAAATTTTATAAAACTTTATGAAAAATTGTAAAAATGATTTTTGTTTGAACTTTTTATTGTTTGCTGCTGACTTTGTTCTTTATCACTAGCCAATTTTTATTGTCCGAATTTTTATAACTTGCTCTCAAAAGCGTGTATTTTCCTCTTAATTTTTTTCCATTCAGCACGAAAACTATTTTATCTTGAGTTCTCTCAACGAGCTCAAAACTACCTGAATCAAAAATCTTCACCTTTCCAGCGCCGTAAAAACCTTCTGGAATTTCCCCTTCAAAATTTATATAATCCAAATCATGGTCCTCTGTCTGAACAGCCAACCTCATTATTCCTGTTTTTTCAGGAAGACCTTTTGGAACAGCCCAGCTCTTCAAGACATTGTCAAGTTCAAGCCGAAAATCAAAGTGATGAGTTCTTGAAAAATGCTCCTGAACAACGAACCTGCTTTTTTTTTATCTTTTTTCATTCTTAGAGTCATGTAATAACACAAAATTTTTAAATATTTGTTTATTAGAAAATAATTTATGAAGAAATACAAGTTTGAGAGAATTTTGTACTCTGAAAACAGGATTTTCTATGTTCCTTCTCTTGATAACGATTTTCACACTCAGTACGGATTTATAAAAAAGAAGGATTTAAAAAAGAAGAGCGGAATTGTCAGGACAAACTTGGGAAAGAAATTCTTCATAATGCTTCCAAGCTACCGCGATTTCTTTGAAAGATTGCTCAGAGGACCTCAGATAATAACTCTTAAAGACATAGGACTAATTGCCTTTGAAACAGGAATAAACAAGGAGAGCATAGTTGTTGATGCAGGCACTGGTTCAGGAGCCCTTGCATTGATGCTTTCTTTGATTTCTAAGAGGGTGATAAGCTATGAGATTAGAAAGGAATTCTACAATCTTGCATTGAAAAACAGGGAGCTTTTCGGAGTTAAAAATCTTATTTTGAAGAATAAGGATTTAAAGCATATTTCAGAGAGAAATGTAGATGCAATAGTTTTGGACATGCCGCAGCCATGGGATTATCTGCCAGAATGCGTTGATGCTTTAAAAGTGGGTGGTTATTTGGTTGCTTACCTCCCAAACATCAGTCAGGTGATTAAGAACATTGAAGAACAGAAAAAGTTTAAGAATGTTCTTCACATAAAAACTATTGAAAGTTTTTGCAGGGAATGGATAATAAACGAAAAGCAGTCAAGGCCAAAGACAGAGATGTTAGGACATACTGGTTTCATAACAATTTCGAGAAGAATAATATGATTTTAAGAGAAGCATCATAAGACCAATGCTGCCAGCAAAACGCAAAATTTTATAAAGCAAGATTATTTATGCAAACTTACTTATATGCGATTGTTTACTGATGAAAAAAAAGGAGTGCAAATAAAAAGCAAAATGTAAAAAAGCAAAATGTAAAATAGTCCGCAAAAGCTCTGCAAGGTTTTAAAATGATAAACAAACTGAACGGGTTTTCATTGATAGAAAAGTTAAGATTGGAACGGCCTAATTGGACTATTGTAAAGGCAGATATTTCTGAAAACATTGTTAATTCTCTTGAAGACAATCTTGTATATACAGTTAGAACAGCGGTTGAATCAGGAGATGATTTTGGGCTTCCGAGATTTGTAGGGCTCACAGGCAGGGACATAAAAGATAGAATAAACGAACTTCTTTCAGAATTTGAAACTCTGGAAGGAGTCTATTTAATAATCTATCCTTATTTTAAAGCAGAATTTAGCGGAAACATTTTGATAAAGTTTGGTTTGAGGACAAGCGCAGTAGTAGAAAGCTGCGAAGGAAGCCTGTGGAACCTAACAGAGAACAGCATTGTTGACTACAAAGGAGTTTTGGAATTCAATGATTCATTTGAAATCTTGAAAGATGTTTCTAACATTCCACATTGGAATGAGCTCAAGGAAATCATCATCAAGATTTCCAGAGAACTTAAAAAACTTGTGAGCGAAAGAGAAATTATTGTTGAGTGGAGCTACACAGGGGAAAAATTCATTTTCTATGAGCTAAAGAGCATAGATTGATTGCTTCAACCAAACATTTTCCTTAGTTTTGAGCAATCGCATTTTTATTTTTTGATCTCATAAATAAATTTTTAAGAAAATATTCCTATTGGAATATTGCTTTCAATAAGATTTTTAAACAAGCGTTGAAACACAATATTTGGTGATACCATGAACAAGATATTGACTGCTGAATCAGTTAGTCAGGGTCATCCTGACAAGATGTGCGACATACTTTCTGATGCAATATTGGATGCGATAATAGAAAAAGACCAGAATGCAAGGGTTGCTTGCGAAACATTCACTACAAGAGGCCTCATAATAGTTGGTGGGGAAATAACAACGAGAACCTATGTTGAAATTTCAGATGTGATAAGGCAAACAGTAAAGCAGATAGGTTATGACAACGAGGATTTGGGTTTGGACTATAAAACAGTTGGAGTTCTTGTTTCAATTCAACCGCAAAGTCCTGACATAGCAAAAGGGGTTGATGAAACAGAAAAGCACGAAGAAGGAGCAGGGGATCAAGGAATAATGATTGGATATGCCTGCGATGAAACAAAAGAGTTGCTGCCTTTGCCTACTTCTTTGGCAAAAAAGCTTACAAGGAGATTAGAAGAAGTAAGAAAGAAAAAGATTATTCCTTACCTGAGGCCTGATGGAAAATCTCAGGTCAGCGTTTTGTATGAAAATGACGAGCCAAAACATGTTACAAATGTAATAATAGCAGCACAGCACAGCCCAAATGTTGATTTAAAAAAATTGAGGAGGGACATTCTAAAAAAGGTAATAAAGCCAGTTTGCGGCAAATATTTAACCAGAGAAACAAAAATAATAATCAACGGAACAGGAAGATTCGTGATAGGAGGACCTCAGGCAGACACAGGGCTTACTGGAAGAAAGGTTGTTATTGACAACTACGGGCCGATAGTTCCTGCTGGAGGAGGTGCTTTCTCAGGAAAGGATCCTACAAAGGTTGACAGGAGCGCTGCTTATATGGCAAGGCACATTGCAAAGAATGTTGTAAAATCAGGACTTGCAAAGAAATGCTTGGTAAGAATAAGCTATGCAATCGGAGTTGCAGAACCAACGAGTTTTGACATAGATTGTTATAACACTTCAATAATTCCAGAAGAAAAAATAAGAGAGGTTTGCATGAAAATCTTTCCTTTGAAGCCAAAACAAATAATTGAGTATCTAAAACTTAGAAGACCGATTTACAAAAAAACAGCGATGTTAGGGCACTTCGGAGTTGAGATTGAAGATTTCACTTGGGAGAAAACTGATAAGGCAGAAATTTTGAGAAGAGAAGCGCTTGGAAAAAGCAATTGAAATAAAATTAAATTAAAATAAAATTAAATAATTTAATTTAAAGTTTTTATTTTTTTCAGAATTTTTATCTAAAGTTTTTGTTCCCCGAGCTCTGGGATATAAACTTCGCTTATTCTCTTACCCTTTTTCACATATTCATTTTCACATATTCAGATTCTTTATCAAGAATGTTTGCAAGGTTTTTATCGTACAATTCTATTTTTCCATCAACAATCAAAACCCAATTTCCTTGGTAAGAAGAATATTCCTGAATGAAATTTTTTATTGAATTCTCTATCTTTGACAATATTTCTTTATGCTTGTTGTTAAGAACATCTTTTTCAGGGTTATAATTTTTTGAAAACTGTGAATACAAATCGAGCAGCATGTAAGTGCTTGAAAAGAACATCTCATCGTTGTTTTGCGCTTTAAAATCCTCTGCTTTTTTTTCCTGTTTTTCCATGTTTTCTATTAATTTTTCTAAATCAGATGCCATAGAGTTTCTATGAAAATTTTTTATTATATCTGTTTTATATATTAATTTTATATTATATATTAATAATCTAAAACTGAGAACTTATACTCTTTAATAATTCCATTTAAATCTTTATACTTTCCTGTTAAAACCCATGTTTCCAAATTTTGAATTTTTTTAGTTTCAACCTTTGACACAGGAATGTAAAAAAAGAAGTTTTCTGGAAGGTTTCTTGTACTTTCGATTGTTAAACCAACTCTGCTGTTCTCTTCAATGTTGTACAGTATTCTTGTAAAATCATTTATTAGCTTTATCCTGCTGCTTGCTGACATTTCATCATAATACTTTCCAAGGGACAAGTCAAGATATTCTGCGATCTTGTGAGTTATTGTTTCGTCCTTGCCCAACATTGTAACTACATAAACAGGTTTATCTTTTAATTCTAAAAGCTCCAAAATCTGCTTTTCAAGCTCTGAATTCCTTAAAGTTTGAGAATCAAGATTGTTCTTTAATTCCTGAATTTGCTGTTCATAATCTCTGCCTTCTTCTTTTAATCTATTTTCAAATTTCTTTTCCATTATTTTGTAGCCTATTGTTCCCGAAGCAATAGCAACAATCAAAAAACCTGTACCTATCAGGGTTTCGCACTTAATTCCTTCTTTGTTATTTTCTTTCTTATCCTTGCCTTCGTGAGGAATTTTTTTTGCTCCATTATTTTTATAAATCTCATCAGCGCTCCTTGGCTCGTAACCTTGGCTCAATGCTCTTGAATAAAACTCTTTTAAAACATTGCTTATTCTTTCTCTGTTTTTCTCTGAAAGCAGAATATAATATTTTTGCGCGCCCTCTTCAACTTTAAAATCAGAAGATAAATTAAAAGAGTCTGTTGCTTTTTCATAATCTCTATGCATCAAAAACAAATACCCAAGTATTCTCGCATTATTCCTTACATCAAAACCCTTTTCCAGGAAGTTTCTTTTTTCTCCTGATTCTATATCTTCTTTTTTTTGTTTTAGATTATCATAGGTGCTTTTCAAATAATCCTCTTTGTTTTCGCTAGAAAGATAAGCCATTGGAAGGTTCAAAGGCATTGTCTCTTTCAAAATACGCAATATTTCATTTCTTTCCTTAGAACTGTATTCAGAAAATTCTTTATTCACAAATTCTTCAAGAATCTTTTCTGGCATTTAAACCACCCCTAAAGAAAAACAATCTTTTCTGTTTAAATATTTTTCTCAAAAATTTGAAATTCTGACTAAATTATAACCACTTGGTAATAAAGAAATACAGAAAAGTTTAAATATTTTAAGAGTTTAGGAGCGCATTTAGAAAAAAGCAGGGGTGTTTTGATGAAAAAGAATTTCTTAATATGCTTGTTAGTTCTATTGTTTTTTACTTCAAATGTTTTTGCAACAACAAAATATGTTAATGTAACAGGAACAGATTCTGGCGATTGTTCTAATGTTTCGAATCCTTGCAAAACAATACAATATGCTTTAACACAGGTAGCTGATGGTGATACAATAATCGTGAATTCTGGAATTTACTATTTAAGCAACACTTTATACATTAATAAGAAAATAACTTTGGCTGGTGTTAATAAAAACAGCGTTATTATAAATGCAAGTTCAATAAGTTCTGGCTATGGAATAGAAATTTATAATACAAACAATGTTGTTCTAAGCAATTTTACCATGATAGGGCCTTTAAATCATACAGATGGTTATGGTATTTTTGTCTCAGGAGCTTCTAACATTCAGATTAAGGATGTTGTTGTTAAGAATTCTGGAAGGAGTGGAATAAACTTTAATGGCTGCAATGATGTGCTACTTGAAAACATTCAAGCTTATTATAACAATGGAACAGGAATTGGAATTACTGATTCAAAAAATTTTGTTTTGGAAAACATAATCACAAATAATAATAATTGGTCTGGACTTGCAGTATTCACTTCAGGCCAATACTATGCTGGAGGGTGTGATAATATTACATTAAAAGGGACAAACAGTTTTTCAGAAATAATTCCTTTTTACATAGAAACATCAAATTATTCAGTAGGAAGTGATTATCCAATAACAAACCTTAATGTTTCAAACGATTTTAAGTATATTGTAAGGTTTCCATCAATAAAACCTCATGTAATTGTTTTTTATCCAACATTAACTTCTGCATTGAATAATGCTTCATTAGCAGTTTCATTAGGAGCTGTAGATGCTGTTGTTAACAAAGTTCCAACTCAAGTTCCTCTAACAGATTATGATGTTTATTATGTTGGTCCTGGAATGAAGATTCAATCAGCAATAGATGCTTCTACTGCTGGAAACACTATAAATGTAAGAGTAGGAAATTATAGTGAAAACTTAACAATAACAAAACCATTAACTTTAAGAGGAGCACAGGCAGGGGTTGATGCAAGAACAAGAAACACTGCTCAAGAATCAGTAATACTTTCGTCTAATACAAATGGAACAATACAAATAAGAGCAGGTTCTGGACAGGTAGTAATTAATGGTTTTAAAATTTCAGCGAATTCTAATCCTTACAAGGCAATACATGTTACTGATTTTACAAACAACGTTATTATTAGGAATAATATAATTGAAAATTCAACAGTTGATGGCATTAATCTTTGGAGGGCTAAAAATGCAATTGTCGAGTATAATTATGTAAAAGGAGCAGGAACAAGCGGGATAACAGCAGGAGATGATAATAACACTCATTTAGAAACAGATGGAGTTATAACAAAGGCAACAATGAGATACAACAAAATTGAAAATTCTAAATTCGGAATTACTGGCTATCAAAAGAACAGCATTATTGAAGAAAACGAGGTTATAGGAAGTGCAAGTGTTTATGGTGCTGGAATTGGAGGACAATTCTATAATACCATTATAAGAAACAATACTGTTTATGGTTATTCTTTAGGAGCAGGAATTGCATTCAACTCCTATCCAAACAGGGCAGACTCCAATAATGTTAGTGTTTTGTTCAACAATGTTTATAATAATTATGTCGGATTGTTCTCAAATCAGACACTTGATGGAAAGAACATCGTTGTGAATTATAATAACATAACAAATAATTCTAATGGAGGGGTTAATCTAAAAAATAATTATTCCAATGTTTTAAATGCAGAATACAATTGGTGGGGAAGTCCTTTAGGCCCTAAGGATGATTCTGATGATAGAACCTCAGGAGGACTCTATAATCACAATGGTTCAGGAAATAATGTCACCGACTTTATCGATTATGAACCTTGGCTTAAAGATAATGATGCCTTATGCTTAAAAATAAATGTTACTTCTGAAATGATAATTGGCAGAAATTACACAGCTTATGTTAAGATGAAAAACTTTGGAGTTAATACTTGGACAAAAGCAGAAAACTATAAGCTCGGCTCTCAAAATCCTCAGGACAACACTAATTGGAGTTTAAACAGAATAGAACTTTCTGACTCTGATTCTGTTGGATTTTTAGGAGAGCATAAATTCAGTTTTCAAGTTACTGCTCCTTTAACTAACGGAACTTATAATTTTGATTGGCAGATGCTGAGGGAAGGAGTTGTTTGGTTTGGAGAAACCTGTAGAAAACAGATTGCTGTTGGTTATAACTGCACAGACAATGACAATGATGGTTATTATGCTTTAACTTCAGAGTGTCCTGTTGGAAATGATTGTAATGATGATAATGCTACTGTTAATCCAGGAATGATTGAGGACTGCTTAACTACTTATGATGATAACTGCAATGGAAAGATTAATGAAAGGAATGCTTTGAACTGCATTAATTATTATTATGATAATGACAAGGATTATTTTGGAATAACTGATTCAAGATGCTATTGCAGTGCTTATGGAAAATATAGGGCTTTGGCAAGCGGTGATTGTAATGATGAAAATACTTCAATCAATCCTAATGCTACAGAAATTTATAACGGTATTGATGATAATTGTGATGGTAAAGTTGATGAAGGTTTTTCTCCAAAAATAAAGACTTTTAGACCAATGAATAATTCTATTATAAACAATAAAAAACCACACATATGGGCTGCTTATGAAACATCAAATAATAATACAAGTATTTATAAAAACGCATGCGTTGCAAAATTGAATGGAAAAGATATTACTTTAAACTCTTCTTTTAGCAATTTTTACTTTGATTATTGGCCTGATGAGGAACTTAGCGATGGAAGATACGAGTTGTACTTGAAATTGGTAGATAGTTTAGGATTCTACAATGAAACGATTTGGTACTTTAGTGTGGACACTACTGGCCCTAGCATAACAATTAACAATCCAGAAAACAATACAATCTATAATAATTTAAGATTACCAGTAAACATAACTGTTGGTGAAAAAGCATTAAGAATAGAATACTCATTGAACAATTATCGTTGGAATACTTTATGCAGTTATTGTAATTCTTATATTGGATATTTAACTTTTGTTGAAAGCCTTAACAACTTAAAAATAAGGGCTTATGATAGCTTAGGAAATCCAAGTGAAGAATTAATAAGTTTTACAATTGATTCAAGCAAACCATACATTTACTATACAGCCCCTAAGTCAGGAACAACAGTTTATAAAGCTCCAACAAATTTTACCGTAAGTTATTCAGAAAGTTATGTTAAAGAAGCGATGTTTTATTATAAAATAGGAAATGATGATTGGAAATCATATAATTTTAATTCAACATGCCTTTCAGGAAATTCAAAAACATGTTCAGTAACAATTAACCTATCAGAAGTTTCTCAAAAAACAAAGATTAATTATTATTTCACAATAAAAGACTATTTTAATAGAACTACAACTTCAACATTAGCAACAGTAAGTGTTAGATAAATTCAAAATAAATAAAATATTTTTTGTTTTAAAATGCTCTCTCCATTAGATGACAGGTATTATGAATTAGTTAAAGAACTTGACACTATTTTTAGTGAAAGTAATTATGTTAAAGAGAGAATTTTTTATGAGAAGGAATGGCTGATTTTTCTGTTGGAAAAAGAAATAATAAAAACATTGAATTTAAACGACGATCGCAAAAAAGAACTAATTGATAGAATTAAGGAAATAGATGTTGATTACAATCTTGTTAAGCAGATTGAAACAAACGGTTATAAGAACATAAAACCCACAAACCACGATGTTAAGGCAATAGAACTTGCTTTGAGAATTAATTTAAAAGAAAAGATTAAAGATTACCCTGATGAACTTTATGCTTTTATTCATTTTGGAATAACTTCTGAGGATGTTGATAATTTGGCAATTGCGAGCATGCTTAGAAAGGGAAATAAAATTTTATCAGAAAACTTAGAACTAATCATAGAAAAACTTAATGATTTTGCAGAAATGTATTCAAGCATAGTTATGCTTTCAAGAACTCATGGCCAAGTTGCTTCTCCAACAACCCTTGGCAAAGAATTTAGGAATTATTGTGAAAGATTAAAAACTCAAAAAATCAAGCTTGAAAATCAAGAATATTTTGTTAAGTTCTCAGGAAGCACAGGAAACTTTAATTCTTTTTACTACGCTATTCCTGATTTAAATTGGATTGAATTAGCAAAGGAATTTGTTATTAAGTTTAATTTTAAGTTTAATCCTTTCTCAACTCAAAAAGAACCTAATGATTGGCAAGCAGAATTGTTTCAAAACATTATTAGAATAAACACCATTCTAATTGATTTTTCACAAAATATTTGGAATTACATCTCGATTGATTATTTAATGCTAAAAAACAAAAATGAGATTGGCTCTTCAGTTATGCCTCACAAAATAAACCCAATTGATTTTGAAAATGCTGAAGGAAATCTTCAAACTTCCAATGCATTGTTCGATTTATTTTCCAACAAAATTGTTATTTCAAGATATCAAAGGGATTTATCAGATTCAACAGTTAAGAGAAACTATGGAGTTGCTTACGGGCATTCTCTCTTGGCTTATAAAAAAATAATTTTTGGTTTGGAAAAAATAGATGTTGACAAAGAAAAAATTAGTTCTGAACTTAACGAGCACGCAGAGATTTTAGCAGAAGCAGTTCAAACAAAACTAAGAACATTAGGTTATGAGAATGCTTATGAAATTCTTAGACAAGAAGTTCAAGGCAGGAAAATGAACATTGAAGAATTTAGGAATATTATAAAAAAACTCAATCTGCCACAAAACATAGAAGATGATTTTTTAAAATTAGACCCAAAGGATTACTATGGAATTGCTGATAAGATTGCAAGAAATGATTTTTGATTTGAATTTCAAAAAATTTTTATAATTGTTTAATAATACTGCTTCCATGGAAGAAGTTAATCAAAACAAGGGTTTGAGCATAGAATATAATTTTAAAAAACCAAATGAAATTTATTTTAATTCAAGAGTTCCAATAATCAAAACTCAAATAAATAATTCTTTTCAGTATTATGCTGTTGTTAAAGGAATGCAGGCAATTCCAAACAAATTCATTGAATATCATAAAAAACTTCTTGATGAAAAAAAAGAAATAAAAGAAGAGATTTCATTAAAGAGCAATGAAATGATAACTCAAAACAAGATTCCTCATTTTAACTTGGAGAGCTTGATCAATGATAGAAATTCAGCAGAGCATATTGAAGTAATAATATCAAAGATTTTGAAGCAAACAATCTTGACGCTTGAAAAGGAAATTGCAAGAATAACAAACAAAGCGCTTGAAGAAAATGGGCTTGAAACCAATGTTAGCGGTTTTGGATACTCTTTAAAGAGAAACATTCTCTATTTTGTTTTCTCAGACAAGGATCAAAACATAGGAATTAAGCACGAATATTCTATAAGATTGGAAGGAGAACTTGTTATCAAAAAAACATTCTTCAACAATAAGAGCAGATACAATTTTAATTATTAGGGCGGTAGGGGGGAATCGAACCCCCTCCTGAGGCTCCACAGGCCTCCACGCTAACCATTACGCCACTACCGCCATAAATCATAAATAAACTATACCTATGTAATAAATTAATTGTACTATAAAATATTATTATTTAAAAAAACTAAAATAAATGGTATATTAATTTTTCTAATTTTTTATTATTTTAAATTTCACTCATTATTAGTCTCCAATTCCTTACGGGCCTGCAGGCAGCGTCATTCCTTTTAGTCATTCCTGGTCTGCAGTCCCTTTACGGGCCTGCAGGCAGCGTCATTCCTTTTAGTCATTCCTGGTCTGCAGTCCCTTTACGGGCCTGCAGGGATTTGAACCCTGATAGTCCGGTCCGAAGCCGGATGCACTTCCTGATTATGCTACAGGCCCAAAATTAGCAAAATTGATTAGATGATTTTATTATTAGAAGTATTTAAAATTATTCATAAAATTTAAGAAATCAAATTAAAAATAAATAAAAAGAAAAATGCAAAATCTGATTTTATTTCTTTGAAAGGGTTATATCGATTGTTGAAACCCTTACCTGTTTTCCTTCCTTGTTCTCAAACTCTTCTGAGTCAATCTTTATCTCTTTCACCTTCACTTGGTTGTTCAAGAACCTTTTCATTGCAACCTCTGCGACATCTACAGCTCTGCTGATAAACTTTCCTCTTGCCTTTACTGTCACTTCAGGCACATTCTTTGTTGTGAATTGCATCACAACTGCTGTTACATAGTTCATAAACGGTTTGTTGCCGACAAATATTGAGTTGTCTGCTGCCATTTAAACCACCCTCCTTGTTCTTTTTGTCTTTTCTAATTTTTTTATATTTCTCCTTTCTTTGCTAGCCTTGTAACATAGCCTGCTATTGTGTTTCTAAGCTTTTTTGAATTGTTGCTTATCAAACTTTCTACTAGTAACTTGTTCTGTTCGTAATCTTTGCTTACCTTTTCCTTATACTTTTCATATATTTCTTCACTGATTCTTTTAATCATCGCTGTTTTTATTCTTCCCATGCCTCTGAAAGTGTTTAGAAGCACTATTTAAATTTTTCCATTGAGAATTGATTAAATTTTTTTGAGAACACTTTTTGTTAAATAAACTGATTTATGCTTTAAAGGTTCATTGACTGCTTTTTCATGCAACCTTGTTTTTTTCTTTTAAGATTTTTATGCTCTGTCCTACTTACGCAACTTGCTGTTCTTAATACCTTCTTCGTAGAGTTTATTCAATTCTGTTTCAACCTCTTCAAATTTCTCGCTGCTTATTTCCTTAATTCCTGTACTTCCAAATCCCCTGTTGCTCCTCTTTGTCTTACTTACGCTGTCAATCTCTTGAATTTTAACCCTTATTACAGGTATTATTATCATTTGAGCAATTCTCATTCCTCTTTCAATCATTGCTTCCCTTTCTCCTAAATTGAAGAGGACAACAGAAACCTCTCCTCTATAGCCAGAGTCTATTGTTCCTGCAACTACATGGACATTCATTTTAGTAACAATTCCTGCCCTGTCTTTTAGATACCCAACACAGCCTTCTGGAATTTCAATGACAATTCCGCAATTAACTGTTTTTTGTTCATGAGGTTTTATCACTACATCTTTTGCTGCCCTTAAATCAAGCCCTGCATCTGTTTCGTTTATGTATTTAGGAATTTCAAGTCCTTTGTCCAATCTTTTAATCTTTAGAACAACTTCCTTTTTCATGCTTAAAAAGAGAATTTTTCTTTTTATAAATGTTTGTTTTTTAGAATAAATTTTCATATATAACATTGTTGTATCTTTCAGGAGAAAGAGAGAGCATAATTATTCTTGCACCTGAAAATTCTTTAATGAATTCTAAAAATTCATTTAGTTCCTTTGGAATTTCTTTCTTATTTGAAATTTTTGAAATATCCTTGCTCCATCCCTTAAAAATTTTGTAATTAGGAACGCACTCCCTTAAAATATCGGATTCAAGTATGAATTCTTTAAAAACATCGTTCTTTTTTATTTCATTTCCATTATAAAATCTTTCCTCTCCTATGTAAGTGTAGTAAATGCAGGTTTTTATTTCTTTCAGGTTTGATAGGATATCAGCTTTTGTTATTACTATGTAAGGTCCGTTGTAATTAACAGCATAATTTAAAGCAACTAAATCAAGCCATCCTGTTCTTCTCGGCCTCGCAGTAGTAGCTCCATACTCGTTTCCTTTTTTCCTTATGTAGATTCCGAATTCAAATTCGTCTTCCAAATTTAATTCATCGAGAGCCAATTTTTCTTCATCTTCTTTTTTAGCAACAGAGCAGTAATCTTCTGATTTTTTAGAGCCAAACTCGGTAGGGAAAGGGCCATTGCCAACCCTTGTCATGTAAGCTTTGACAATGCCTATCACAAATCCAACATCATTCGGGTTTAATGAACAGCCGTTTGCTAATCCAACATACGATGTTTCAGAACTTGTCTTTGAAAGGGTTGTTCCGTAATCAACGCTAAGCAATAAGCCCTGAGCGCCTTCCAATAAAATTTTCTTTTTCTCTGAAAAAGCGTTCTCTGTCTTTCCAACAAAATCCCTAACTGCATCTCCAATACTTCTTAGCTTTCTTGAAACTTTCTTTGTGCTGAATAATTCTTTTTCATCATAAAAATCATTTTTGCTCTTATTCTCAAAGAAATCTCGCATTTCCTCACTTCCAATTTTGGCCCGTATTTCTGAAATCTTTGCTCTGTGATGCTCAAAGTTATCCCTCAATTTTTCCTCTAAATTGCTTGAGTACAAATCATTTACAGTAAGCCCTATCCTCAAATAATGGTCTGCAATGCAGTAACCTATGCCTTTCTTTGTGGTTCCAATCTTCCTGCTTAGTTCTGAAAAAGAGTCCAAGAATTTATGCCATGGAAGAACAATCTTTGCATTCCCATCAATCATTAAATTTTTTTTATTAACATCTATGCCGTTGTTTTTTAGATATTCAATTTCATTCACCAATTCTTCAAGTTCAACTGCAACTCCTCTCCCAATGATGTTCAACTTGTTTTCATGGAGTATGCCTGAAGGAATCAGATGCAATACTATTTCTTTATTACCTACTTTTATAGTATGGCCTGCATTGCTTCCACCGTTGCCTCTTATCACAACATTTGCTTCCTTGCTGAACAAATCAACAATCTTTCCCTTACCAGTATCGCCCCATTGATTGCACACAACAGCAATTATCTTAAATTCTTGGAATAACTTATTGATGAATTCTTCTTGGTCTTTTTCCTGATTTTTTGATGCCATCTTCAAACCAAACTTTCAAGTTCCTCTAAACTTAAACTTTTGAATTTTGAGATTATTCCCAAGGATGCTAAGACTCCTGTCAGTGCAGCTCCGACAATTCCTCTTGACTTTCCAACGCCATCACCAGCAACAAATAGATTTGGTATATTTGTTTCTAAAAATTTGTTGGTATTATAAACAGTGTCATAGAACTTTATTTCAGGAGCATATATCAATGTTTGCGGATGCATTATTCCAGGGAAAACCTTGTCAAGCTTGCTTAGAAATTCAAGCAAGTTGTCCAACAATCTCTTTGAATAAACCATTGAAATATCACCCAAAGTAACAGCGCCTTTTATTTCAGTGCTTCCATTGCCATAGCTTATCGTAGGTTCTAAATTTCCATAATCATAAAACCTTTCATACTTTGTTCTTCTTCCTCTTTGAAGGTCTCCTAATCTCTGAAGCAGCGGCTTATTCCCACCCAAAAGATTGACATTCTTTGCCAAGTTTCTGCCGTACATGGTGGTGTCTGCAAAAGGCGCGTGCAGTCCTATTGTTTGTAGTATTGCAAGATTGGTGTTTTCTGATTTTTTGTTGCTGAAAGCGTGCCCATTGACAAGTTTGAATCCGTCCAACTCTTCAACAGTTACAAAACCTCTAGGGTTTGTGCAGAATGTTCTTACCTTGTCGCCATGAGATGATGTTGTATACTTTATTTTTGGGTCATATATCACTTTTGTTATCTCTTCAAAAATCTTTGCATCAAACTCTACTCTTAACCCTATGTCTATGTGCCCATATTTCCAATCAACGCCTAAATTGTTTGCAACATCCCTAAACCAATAAGAGCCAGAACGTCCAGGAGCAACGACAACATACCTGCAACAAACGATTTCGTCCTTGAATATTATGTTGAACAGCCAGTTGTTTCTCTTTATGTCAACGACTTCCTTGTTAAACCAAATTTCAACATTGTTTTCTATTAGCGTTTTCTCAAAGTTCTTCATTACCTTAATGGTTCTGTCAGTTCCCATATGTCTTTGCCTTGCAGAAATCAGAACTAAGCCTTCCTTGCTGAGCTTTTCGTTCCAATGATTGATTTCAATTTCATTTAATCCTGTGAGTTCAAAATTTTGTTCTGAATTAAAACAACTGTCAATGTAATCTATTATTTTTTCTGCAAACTCCTTTTTAATCTGCAACTCATTGAGGTCCATTCCAATCTCTGTGCTCAGGTTTAGTTTTCCGTCTGTTCTCGCGCCAAGCCCTCCTAAAAAACTATTTTTCTCTACTAATAAAATTTTAGGATTCAATTCTTTAATGCCTCTTGCATTTTCAGATAAGTGTAATGCGCAGAACAGGCCAGCAGGTCCAGAGCCAATAATTACAACTTCATAAAACTTCACAAAACCACCCTCAAATTAAATTTGAAAAAGGAAATTTTTATTTAAAACAAAAGCATTTAAAAACTTTTTTATGCTACAAAACATATTTGCAAAACATATTTAAATTAATGATTGGTTGCTTTGAGAAACAATAAAAATCAAATTAAAAATAAAAAGGTGCTGTAAAAGGTGCTTGAAATGTTGGATTATTATTCCATAATGAAGGCCTTCCTTTCAATATTTGTCATAATGGACCCATTCGGAGGAATAACCATACTAATGAGTTTGACAAAGAAACAATCTGTTTTTGAAAGAAGGAACACAATAAAAAAGGCAGTTAGTATCGCAGCATTCATACTGCTGCTCTTTATTTTTTTTGGAGGCAAGATACTTGAATTTTTTGGAATTTCGCTCAACAGTTTCAGAATAGCAGGAGGAATAATCTTGCTCATAATGGGAATTGAGTATGTTTTGGATTTGAGGATTACAAGAGAATCTTTGCTCGGATATAGCATTGCAGCAGTTCCTTTGGCAACTCCTCTAATAACTGGCCCAGGGGTTATAACTTCAGCTATAATAATAGTCATACATTATGGCAAATTCATTGCATTGATTGCAGCAGGGCTCAGCCTGCTAATGACTTTTATAATATTTTATTACTCAAACATCATCTACAAATTTTTAGGGAAGCAGGGAAACGAAATTCTTTCAAGGTTGATGGGTTTGGTCTTGACAGCGATTGCGGTTGAGTTCATAGTTCAGGGAATAAAAGGAATGTTTTTTGCATGACAATCAAAATGCTATGACTGCTTGTTATTTGCGGGGGTAGCAAAGTGGCCAAATGCGCTAGGTTCAGGGCCTAGTCCCTAAGTGGGTTCAAGGGTTCAAATCCCTTCCCCCGCACTCAAAAATGAAAAAATAAGATAAATAGATTTTTAAATAGGTTCTTTGTTCAAAATATTCTATGTCTGATGAAAAAGTAAAAAGAGCAAAATATTCTGCCAACAAGGTTCTTGAAGACAAAATAAATGGAGTTCTCAATGAAAAACTAAAAAAGATATTGGTAAGATTGGCTTTGCCTGTAATGTTTTTAAGTTTGCTGCAGACATTCTATAATCTTACAGACACTTTTGGGTTGGAAGATTAGGAAGTTATGCAATTGCTTCTGTTACTCTGAGCTTTCCAATAATCTTTTTAACCATTTCATTATCCTCTGGAATAGGAATAGGTGGTTCAATACTGATGGCGCATTCTGCTGGAAAGAACTTTAATGCAAAGCAAAAACAAAAGCAGCAAAAGAGGCAGCAACAAAAGTCCTGGAAAAAAGAATTGGAAACAATACTCTCGCAAACATTCATACTGCTCTTCTCGATATTACTGTTCTTCTCAATATTCGGTTTTTTCTTCACAGAAAAAAATTATAGGTTTTTTCACAACAGAACCAATGGTTTTTCAGAATTCTGTTTTATACCTTAGAACAATGTTTATTGGATTTCTTATAATGTTCCCATATTATATATTTGAAGCTGCTCTCAGGGCTCTTGGAGACACAAAAACCACTTTAAAACTTGTTTTACTTTCAGTTCTGTTGAATGTGTTTTTAGACCCACTAATGATATTTGGAATTTGGCCTTTTCCAAGAATGGGAGTTCTTGGAGCAGCAATCGCAACAGTGCTCTCCATGGGAGTTATAAGTCTTATAGTTGTTTATCATCTCCTAAAAGGAACATATGGGTTGAGAATAAGATTGAATTTAATGAAGCCATGCTTTGGCACAATCAAGGAAATTCTTAAATTAGGAATTCCATTGTTTCTGGATAATGGTTCAATAAGCATTGGAAATTTTATCTTGCTTGGAATTGTAAGCTTGTTTGGGACAACAGCAATCGCTTCTTATGGAATTGTAAGCAGGTTGTTCAGTTTGCTAACTCTGCCTGCAAACGGAATTTCTGTCGCTGTTTCAACTATTGTGGCTCAGAACTTTGGAGCAGGAAATTCAAAAAGGGTTTTTGAAGCAATCAGAGAGGCATTTAAAACAGGAGTTAAACTTATGTCTGTTATAATTGTAATCGTTTTTGTCCTTTCAAGATTTATCGTAAGAATATTCACAAACGACCCTGAAGTTGTTTTAAATGCATCCTTGTTTTTAAGATTGCTTGCTCCATTCCTATTTTTTCTTCTCTTCAGAAACATACTGCTTGGCTTTTTCAGAGGGTTGAAACAGGCCTTTCTTTCAATGGTTATCAATTTTGCACACAATTTTGTTTTCAAGTTGGGTTTAGTTTATCTCTTAGCAATAACTCTCAGGCTCAAAGCATTAGGGGTTTGAATTGGTTTTTCAATCACAGGTTTTTTCAGTTTTGTTTTTGCTTGCATAATCTATTTGATTTACAAGAAGAAGTTGCCAAAACTTAAAGCCAAAAAGGCAGGACTTGAAGAAGTTGAGATTGAACTTGAGTCAAAACAGGGTTATGCTTAATTTTTTTAATTTCAGTTTTTTAGCCTCTTTAAATGTTTTTTTCTTTTTGCTTTTGCTTTTTAACCCTTATTGTAGAATTCGCTTTTTATCTCTTCCATTATTATTTCAATGTTTTCATTCACTGCTCTGCTTCCTTCAATCATTATAAATTTCATTTTTTCTTTTAATCTTTGAACTATAAGTTCTTTTTTATAAACATTCTCATAAGTTAAGTTAAATTTTTCTATGAATTTAGGATTTATTATACTCCTTTCATACATTTTTTTATGGCTGAATATTTTAACCTCGTTTTCTATTCTCTTGTTTTCTTCTTTCAAAGGTATACACACATAGATTACCATATCCTCATAGACAAAATCAAAAAGTATCTGATTTCTCAAATTTTTGTAAATCCATTCCTGTTCCTTCTTTATCTTTTTATCCTTTTTATACGCATCAAGCAATGCCAACTCGCTGAAAGCTCCGCAGTCAATAAAAATTATTTCTTCATTCCTCCTGCATTTTGCTTCTAGTAATCTCAATCTTGTTTTTGCTTGTGAATTTACAATGTACTCTAAACTATCTTCTTTTTTTACAACAGAATCAATGGAAACCTCAGGTATAATCCCATAATCGTTAAATTTGTATTTTATGGAATCTATCAAAGTTGATTTTCCTGATTTTGGAGGGCCTGCAAACTCAACAATGTAAGGTTTTCTTAAAAAGTATTTTTCCTTTTCGTTCCAAAAACTTTTCAGAAAATCTTCAATCTCACTTTCTCTAAGGGAATAGTCTTCATTCATCTTATGAAGTGTAGTTATAAATCCATATTTAAATTTTATTATTTTTGTTATTAATTAGTGGAAACAATAATGGTTTTCATAGCAATGTGTATAGCAGAGATTGTCATGTGCTTCTTGCTGCTCTCTCTTCTTTTCTTCTGTTCTGAAGAACAAAGTTTTTATATAAATCAAGAATTCATTTTAATTCGTTTTGATTGTTTTGCGATTGTTTTGGGGCTGTAGTATAACTTGGTAGTATCCTAGGTTCGGGACCTAGTGGCTTGGGTTCAAATCCCAACAGCCCCACCAGTTTTTAGTTTTTTAATCTTCAAAGTTTTTTAATCTTTCAAACTAAATCTTTCCTGAAGATTGGTTCTCATATTCTAAAACCTTTTCATTAACTACCTCAAGCTCAACCCCTGCTTCTTTGAACAATTCTACTGTGTCTTTATCAGCATGATACCTAAACTTGCAAACAACCCTTTTAATTCCTACATTAACAATCAATTTTGCGCAGGTAAAGCAGGGAACCATTGTGCAATAAATAGTTGCTCCTTGCAGCGAAATTCCAAACTTTGCTGCTTGGCAGATAGCATTCTGCTCTGCATGAACTGTTCTAACGCAGTGCAATTTTATTTCGCCATTTTCGTCTACTGACTTTCTGAGCATATGCCCGACTTCATCGCAATGAGGAAGTCCAGAAGGAGCCCCGACATATCCTGTTGTTAGAATTCTCTTGTCCTTGACAACAACGCACCCAGATTTTCCCCTGTCGCATGTTGCTCTTTGAGCAACACTGTCAACTATTCCTAAAAAATATTCATCCCAGCTTGGCCTTGCCATTGAATCACCCTTTAAAAAATAATTTTCACTAATATAAAAAAATTCTGTTTTACAATAATACAATATTTATAATCAAATGCTAATTTTAAAATAATTCTTTTTAAGTAACAAAAATTATTTAAAGATAATCTTTTTATGGTGTCTATAAGCTGGGTGGTCTTATGGAATCTGAAGCTTCTAAGAACAATTCTGAGATTAAAATATATACATTTCCTGGAACTCTTGTAGAAAAAATAGAACCTTATTTTAAAGACAAAAATCTTTTTACTCTTGAAGAGCTTGAACAGCTTGGAGAAAAGGATGAAAGTTTAAGGCCAATAACTATTCATGAAACTGAAAACTTTAGTGACAAAAACGGTTATAAGAAATTACAAGAACTTTCTGCTGCCCTGAAGCAGACATCAAGAATAGGGACTTACAATCAATATGTAGAAGAATTAAGAGAAGAAGATGTAGAAAGGATTCTGGAGAACTCTCTTGGAAAGGGCCATAATGCAGCAGCAGATTTGATAACTGAGAGAATCAGTTTAATTGCTCCAAGAATTTTTACTCTGTGGCTGACAACATTTGAAAGAGGCGTTTCCTTGCTTCAAAAATCCACAAGGAGAATAGAACACAATGCTTATTTCATTCCAAAGGAGTTTTCCAAAAATGAAAGGATAATGAAGGAGTACAGTTCAATAATAGCTGTTATTAATGAGGATTATAATAAATTATTAGAATGTTTTGATGAAGAGGAAAGGAAAAAATACAGAGAAGATGCAATGTACATTCAGCCATTGAGTTTATTGACTTCCTTAACAGCAGATATTTCATTGAGAGCTTTTTGGCAGATGTTCCTTGAATCAGGAATAACATCTAATTCAAAAGGAGAAAAAATAATTAATGACAGAGGAGGATTAGATGCTATTTTTGAATACTCAAGCAAAATTTTTGATGTTCTGCAACAAAAAAACAAATTATTGGTAAGAAAGTGGAATACGAATTACGATCAACTTCAACATTTTCCATCTGGAAGTTTATTTTTGCCAGAGAATGGAGCAACAGAAAAACTTGAGGAGATACTGCTTAGAGCTTACGGAGCACATACAGAAACTCCTATAAGAAATGTTATAAGAAATGCTGTTGTTCTAGAGATTTCAGACCCTTTGCACGTTATAGAAAATTATGGAACTGAAAAAATAATTGAAACTTTGAAGAGCAAAGAAAATAAACTAAAAAAGAACATGTATGATGTGTTGAAAACAATAAATGTAAAAGTTTTGAGAGTTGTGGATTTGTCATTATTGCATCAAGAAACAAGGCACAGAACAGTTCCAAAACAATATGAACCATTAGTTTGTGCTGCTAAAAGAGCTGCTGCTAAAATAGCAGTTAATAAAAATTTAGATTCAGCAAAACTTTTTACTTACCCAGAAGCATTAAAGGGTAAAGCAGAAATATTTGCAAAGGATTATGAGATGTTGTTAAATTTTTGGAATAAACTAATAAATGAATATAACACAGATCCAATGTCTGCAAACATAGTTCTGCCTCATGGGTTAAAGGTTTTTGTTTATGAAAATTTTGATGGGTATAATCTTATTAAGCTTTCTGGAGAAAGATTATGTGCCACTGCAAAGAAGGAGATGCAATATTTAACGCAAGAACTCGTTAATAAAATTTCTGAAATTCCTAGATATGGGAAAGAAATTTCTGAGCTTATGAAACAAAAATGTTTCTACTTGCAAAAGTGCTCTGACCAGGTAAAAGATTGTCCTAAAAAAGCATTTTAATTTCTTTTTTATTTTGTTTTTTTGTTTTTTATGAGAATTTCAAAAGAGCATATCGTTAAAAGAGCATATCAGCAAATACAGGGCTTGATAAAAATTCTTCTCTCTTTATCTCATCGATGACATAAAAGACCTTTTTATCCTCTATCTTGTATTCTTCTTCAAGCTTATTCACAAAGCCCTCTGCCTCTTTTAAAGTCCTGAAAAGCGCTTCAACCAAAAAATCGTATCCATTGTTTATTCTAAGCACAGTATTGATGTGGAGTTCTTTCTGCAAGTGCTCAACTAACCTGTTTCTTTGTTCAACAGGGACCTTTATAAGGATGTTAGCTCTTATTGAAAATCCTATCTTCTGAAAATCTATTAAGGCGCAGTGCTTTTTAATGAGTTCTCCTTCCTGTAGCTTTAACCTGTCGAATATCGTTGATATTGGTATTCTTGTTTTTCTGCTCAATCTTGTAAGCGTTTCTCTTGCGTTTCTCCTCAATTCTGTTATGATCATTAAATCTTTTTTTGTTATTTTCATTAAAATCACCATTTAAATTTGATTTGTTTTCATTTTTTTTGGAAAAACAATCATTAATAATGTGCTGATAAATATATAATTTATCCTTAAAAAATATAAATTAATATATAATTATATAATTAGAAAAATTTATATATTAAGAATAATTTCCTGCACTCTATGAAAAGGAAAGTTATACAGCTTGCCGGAAAAACCTCTGTCATTTCTCTGCCGAAGAAGTGGGTTGAAAAATACAAAATCTCAAAAGGGGAAGAACTTGAAATCGAGGAGAAAGCAAATAGCCTCGTAATCTCAACAAAAAAACCAATCAGCATAGAATCCATAGAACTTGATGTTACAGATATGTCAAAGCAGTTGATAGAGGTCTGCATCAAGGGCGCATACAAAGCAGGATACGAAGAAATAAAACTAAAATTCAAGAATAAAGAAACAAGGGATTTGAAATTAAAGAACAATGTTCCTGTTTACAGCGCAATCAGGGCCCAGGTAGATAAGCTCATAGGAATTGAAATCATAAGCAGCACTGAAAATTACTGCCTAATAAAAGAGATTACAACAACGAATGAAAAGGAGTTTGATAACATAATGAGGAGAATATTCTTACTAATATTAGAGATGGGAAATGAAAGCTACAATGCGATAAAAGAGCTTAAACAAATACAGCTCTACGATAAGCACGACACGATAGAGAAGTTAATCTACTATTGCTTGAGGCTGTTGAGCAAATATGGCTACTATGATTACAAGAAAACAACCCTTCTCTACAATTACCTTACGCAGTTGGAAGAAATAATCCATGTGTACAGGTATCTGACAAAAGAGTTATTTTATTTCAGCAAACCAGTAAGAAGAGAAGTCCTTGAAATATTCTCAAAAATCAACCAAACATTCAGATTGGCATACGAGATTTTTTACACTTACAACAGCGATAAGATAAACTCTATATATTCTTTAAGAAGAGAAATCTTTGAAAAGAACAATGAAATGTTCCTGAAAAACAAGAATCTTGAAAGGCATGAGATAATACTATTGACAAGATTAGTAGTAATTATTGTTAATACTCTTAACTTGCTAGAAATAAGTTTGGTTATGAAAATTGAAAAGGAGTGAAAAGAGAACTTAAAAAATAAATTTAGGATTTTAATTTTATAAAATTTGTTTCTTGTCTGTTTCTTGTCTGTTTTTTTGTTTCTCATCTATTTTTTATTCATCAATGAAAATTTACGAGTGAAGATATTTTTCAATTATGGGTTTTAGATAAAGAGCATTGCTTATGTTTTTGTTTGAGAACAAAATCGTTTTAAACCCAAAAATTCTTGCCCCTGAAATCTCTTCCATGCTGTCACTTATGAAGAGAATTTCTTCTCTCTTCAGCCCTGACTTTTTGCAAGCATACCTTAGTATTTTAGAGCAGGGCTTCTTGCATCCAACATCCTTTGAAGTTATTATAAAATCAATCATTTCTGAGATTTTTTTGTTCTTGAGTTTAAAGAACTTCCGAGCGCTTGAACTCGTATTATGTGTGTCACTCAAAATAATTATTTTTAATTTTTTTCTTTTTATGAATTCAAACAATTCCCTGCAACCTCTTATTATTTTTGGTTTTATTCTTATAATTCTATTGCTGAAAGCCCTTATTCTTTTTTTATCCTTGATGCCTAATGATTTTAAGCATTCCTCAACAGCAGTTTTAAAGGAATATCCCTTTATTTTCTGAGCTTTATTTTTGAATCTCCTAAAATTTTTCATGTAACGCTCATACCTTATTTCTGGAAAATATTTTTTAAATAAATTTTCTGTTTTTAAACTTGTTTCTCCTGTAACTAACAAAACTCCTCCTGCATCAAATGCAACTCCCTTAATCATAGAATATTGTCAGTCAATAAAGTATTTAATTTCTTTTTATATAATTCTTATAATTTTTATTGTTTTAGAAAGTTTTATAAATCAGCTCAAAAAACTTAGCTATACTATGAATGCTATGAACGCCAAGTGCTTTATTTTAATTGTGAATTATGATTCTGTTAGAGCTAGCTCTTAAAAAATTCTTTTTCTGATTAAAAATTTAATTATTACTCTAAAAAGATTGTTTTTCATAAAAATTTTCTAAATCTCAAAAATGCCAAAGAGAGTTTTAAGTTAAGATTTAGGGTGAGCATAATGAAAGTTGTCAAGGATTTTATCTGGAAAAATGGAATGAGTGTTGAAGAGTTTGTAAATTCGCTCTCAAGCGTTGGATTTCAGAGCATAAACATAAAGAGAGCTTCTGAAATAATACTTAGCATGAAAAAATCAGGAGCAAAGATATTTCTGACATTCAGTTCAAACTTAGTTACTTCTGGATTAAGAGGATTGTTTGCCCAAATGATAAGATTAGGGCTTGTAGATGCAATTGTAACAACAGCAGGTGGAATTGAAGAAGATATAATGAAAGCGAATTCAGAGGAATTTCTTATAACAGATTACAATGCAGACGATCTAAAACTCTATGAAGACGGGATGAATAGAATAGGAAACCTGATAATAACGAACGAGAGCTATGAGAAATTTGAGGATTTGATAAATGCAATGCTTATGAAATTATACGAGAAAAAGCATAGGTGGAGTGTTTCAGAGATGCTAATGGAGTTTGGTTTAATGCTTAAAGACAAAAACTCAATACTCTATCAAGCAGCAAAGAACAATGTCCCTGTTTTTTGCCCTGCAATAACAGACAGCGCTCTTGGATTTCATTTGTTTATGCTTCAGCAGAAGCACAATGACTTTGTAGTTGATGTTGTGGATGATTTTAAAAGAATTGTTTTGTTTGTAAGCCAAGACGACAAAAAAGGGGTTATTGCTTTGGGAGGAGGGGTTTCAAAGCATCACGCGCTCTTGGCTTGTCTGCTGAATGGTGGCTTGGATTATGCTGTTTACATAACAACATCTCACCAAGAATCAGGAAGCATGAGCAGCGCAACTACAAACGAAGCAAAGAGTTGGGGAAAGATTAAGGACGATTCAGAGGCAGTAACGATGATAGGAGATGCAACGATAATATTTCCATTAGTCATAATTCCTGTTTTTGAAGAACTTTTCAGGGATAAAATAATAAACTCAGATTAAATTTTCAAGAGAAAAAAAAATAAAAAAATGAAAGAAAAATGAAAGCGAGATTTTTGTTGTTAAAGTCAAAGGTTTTGGAGAACTATTACAAAGTTAAAGGCATCGCAGATATAGTTTCATACAGCTTTAAGACAAACACAGAAGTTGGAAAAATACTGGAATCAGAAACAGATTCTTATTTTACAGTTGAATCCTTGAAATCCCTAAGAATGCTTAAGAGAGAATCCTCAAAAAGGATTTTTTATTATTTGCAGGCAGCAAGTTTTGACGATTTGGAAGAGATTTTTAGCATAGGAGTTGAGAACTTCATCGTTGACAACAAATTTGACTTAGACACATTGCTCTGTTTTTCAAAATTGAAGAGCGTAAAGATAAATCTCTTTTTAAGGGTAAAAATAAAGGAAAAGACAATGCACACTGGAAAGCACTTTGTTTTTGGCATGAGCGCTGAGCAAATGAACTCAATAATTCCAAATCTTAGAAAGAACGAGAACATAAATTCTTTAGGAATTCACTTTCACAGAAAAACTCAGAATGTTGCTGAGTGGTCATTGATAAACGATGTTGAGGAAGTTCTCTCTAAGGAAACTCTTGAGAGCGTTGATTTCATAAACATTGGAGGAGGTTTGCCTTCGCGTTACAAGAATTACGAGTTAAAACACCTCGAATCAATTTTTAACAGGATAAATGAATTCAGGGAATGGGCCAATAGCAGAGGAATAAAGTTGATAATTGAACCAGGAAGGTTCATAGCAGCTTCTGCAGTCAAACTTGAGTGCGAGATAATAGCGATTTATGAAAACAACATCATTGTTAATTGTTCAGTATTCAACGCAGCAATGGACACATTTGTTTTAAATCTTAGATTGCTGGTGGAAGGAGAACTTGAAGAAAATCAGTTCAACAAAGGGCAGTTCGAAGAACGAAATGCAATTCCTTATGTTATAAAAGGATGCACAAACGATTCAATGGACATATTCAGGTATAAAGTTTATCTTCCTGAAAAAAAAGTTGGGGATAAAATTGTTTTTTTGAATGCAGGCGCTTACAACTACGCAACTGATTTTTGCGGTTTGGAAAAATTGGAAACAAGAACAGTGGATTGAACACAAGTATTTTAAACAAAGAAGAATTTTGTTGAATAGCAAGATTTAAAATTAAAAGATTTAAAAAATAACAAAGAAGAGATTTTAACAGATGCTTAAATATGCTTTAAAATGAGAAAAATTAATTTCATGAACCTGCCAAGGGAATATTCTGGCAAAGAGTCAAAATTCTTAATACTGCCTATAAATTATGAAGGCAAAGTGAGTTTTTTAAGAGGAGCAAGCTATGGATGCGATAAGATAATCAAAGCGTCTTCTGAACTTGAATACTATGATGTTGAATTGAAAAAACAAGGGTTCTTAAATGGAATAAGAACCCTAAAAAGAATAAAGATAAGAGGAAAGCTGGAAAAGCAAGAACATGCTGTTGAAAAGATATCTCTTGAAGTTCAAAGAGTGCTTGAAAAGAGCGATTATTACTCAAAAGGCAAATTTTTAGTAGTTCTTGGAGGAGATCACTCAATTACAATAGGAGTTGCGGATGCTTTTGAAAGATTTAAAAAGAAATTTTCAGTAATAATTTTTGATGCGCACGCTGATCTCAGATACTCTTGGAACAATTCTACTTGCAACCATGCTTGCGTTGCAAGGAGAACAGCAGCAAAGCACAAGACATTGATATTAGGCATTAGAAGCGCTGATGATTCTGAGATTGAATTCTCTGAAAAGAACAAGAACATTGTTATGCTTAGAGCAGATGAATTTTCTATTGAAAAACTTGAGAGCACTTTGGAAAACCTTGAAGAGGATGTTTACCTTTCAATTGACGCAGATGTCTTTGACCCTTCACTAATAAGGTTCGTTGGAACTCCTGAACCAGGAGGTTTTTCTTGGAATCAAGTGATTTCTGCATTGAAGATTATTTTTAAAAATAAAAATGTAATTGGAGCGGATATTACAGAATTCTCACCAAAGGGAAGTTTTTACAACTATGCTTCTGAGGCATATGCTCTTGCAAAGCTCGTTTACAAGATGATAAACCTAAAAGCATAAAGCATAATTTAATTAATAATAAATAATATAGAATTAATAATAAAATAATGAATTGAAAAATCGCTTGTTCTCACTCGTTCTTTTTCTTGTCATCGTTCTTTTTGCTCTTAATCTGCTCGAACAAGCTCTTCAACTCCTCATTTTTCATCGACTGCTTTAGAGCGGTTTTAAGCAGGACTTCATTTTTCTTTTTCAAATCTTCAATAATAGAATCTCTCCTTTCAATTTCAGCGCGCATGATTTCTTCTAAACTCTTTATTCTTTCCCTTAACTCTGCAATGCTGAGTCCTTCCAAATCTTTATCCTCAGTTAAAAATTCATTTTCGGCAGAATTCTCAGATTTGTTGGTTTTCTTTATTTTCATCTTTTTTTATTTATTTTAATTTTTTTTGTTTTTATTTATTTGTTTTTTATTTTTAATTTTTCTTTTTGTTTTTCGCTGATTTTTTAGTTCTAATACTCAAGTTTTAGCTCCTCAAGCCTTTTAAGCGTTCTCTTTATTTCCTCTTCAACAAACTCCCTATTTATTCCTTTTTTCTCGCAAAGTTCTTCAATGTATGCTTCAACTTTCTGATAGTCTCTCTTAAAATCCAAGTTTAATTTATGCCAATTTATGCCTTTTAGATTGTCAGCAAGTTTTTTGTCATAGTCTATAATCTTGTTTTTCATAAAAAAAGCAATTATTGGATAACCAATGTAATGCCGAAATTTTGAAGCATTGTCATCGCTATAAACCTTATTTTTTTCAGGATAAAAAACAACAAGATAAGCCCTTTTTCTCTCAGAAGAAAAAACAACAGCCCTGTTTTTATCCTTCATTACTATTCTGTTGTCTCCAATGCAGCCCAATGCTTCCAAAACTTTAACTCCTGGAGGCAATTTCCAAAGCATAGCTCTAATGTTTCAAACTGCATTAATAAACTTTATGCTTAAAAATGATGCAAAACTTTTATAAAAAACCTTTTTGAGATTTTGCTGCAGAATTCTTTGCATAATCCTTATTGCCTTTATGGTTCTATTATAATTTATAATTATTTATTTATTATAATTTTATTTATTTTTTCTAAATGTTCTCTTTGGAACTTTATCAAATCTTTTTGAATTCCTTGGTTTTGACAACCTTTCCAAAAATGTTATTTTGAATGTTATTTTTATAAGAATAAAAAATCAGGAGAAGAAGCGCCAAGAGAATCATGAAAATGCTCAATCCTTTGTTGTACATCAAATAACTCCAGCTCTTCAATGTTGAAATTATGATTACCATTATTCCGCTTAGCATGAAACCTGCTCTTATTGCATCAACAAAAATCAAAAACATGCTTGTTAGTATTAATATTACCCCAATGACGACCAATATTAAAAAGCTTATTTTAGAATAAGCGTAAAAAGCGCTATTCCTAAAACTTTCTTGACTGCACAAGTTTTGCTCATTTAAGCACTTCCTATACTCTTCGCTTTTTAAAATTTCATTCCTGCACTCGTTAACTCTTGCTTCATAATCTATGGAGTGTTGCTCAAACATTCTTTCGCAATCAATAAGCGATTTGTCGCAATTGAACCTGTAATAGCAGTCATTATAGTAATCATAATAATTGTTTGGTTGTGGATAAACAAAATCTATTAATAAGAACACTAAGATTGTAAGCAGTATCGCTATTCCGAATGCAACTATCTTGTCTGACAACTTCATAGAACAATAAATATTTCATACATATTTAAATATTTGGTTTGCTTGGTTTGCTATACTGGTTTGCTGTTGTTATAAGTTTTGAAAAAATCAAAAGATTGTTTGCCAACATTCATTTTTCCAAAGTTGTTAAAAAAATTTAAATTTTGAATAAACAAACGGACTATTGAGCATTTGTTGAGCATTTTTGCTTTTTTTGCACTTTCATTGATCATTAGGAGGTGGTTTAAATATATGGCAGTCTTTTTAGGAAGTATCTTATTTACGAAAATGAATTTTTCATAAGGAATTTTTCAATGATAAATGAAACCCAAAAAATCATTTCCAAGCAAGAAGACCAGTATTTTGCCAAGGAGATTGGCACCCATCTGATTGCGCTCTTTTATGATGTTGCTGATGAAAAACTTAGAAATGCAAAGCAAATATATAGAACAATAATAAAATCCTTGAAGGAAGACGGTTTTCATATTGTAAGAAAATCAGTTTTTAAAGTTAAGAGCCCAAAGCATTACAAAGCGGTTTCAATAGATATAATCTTTCTTGAATCAGGACTGCAATTTTCAACATACCCTGAATTCAATTCTGCTATATTGGATTTTCACAGCTGCAGAGGAGAAAATGATGGTTCAAATGTATACAATGAGCTCTGCATCTATCTTGAACCAAAAAGCACATTCAAGCAGGTTGCTACTATACATTTTACACCTGAAAAAAATCATAAAGAAATGAACCTTGAGGACATTGTTAAGCAGATGGTAGATTAAAATTCAGTTTTTTTATCTTGTTTTCTCATTGAATTCAAAAAAATATTACAAGAATTTTTTTATTTTTCCTTCTAAAAAAACCAGTTTTTTTATGAAATTTTTCATGCAAAAAAACCGAAAGTTTTTTAAAGCCGAAAACCATTTTTTCTCTCGGGAAAAAGCGCAATAATTCTCCCAAAATTGAGTTCAGGTTGAACAAAAGTTAGTTAAGATTTTTATGGTTAGGAATTGAATCAAAATGGAAGAGCAGAAAAAACACGAGGAAGAAGGAAAATTAGCAAATGCTAATTTGGATAATGGAAAGAAGGAAGAGATAATAAAGGCATACAATGCTGAGAGCATCCAAGTACTTGAAGGACTTGAAGGCGTCAGGAAGAGGCCAAGCATGTACATTGGAAGCACATCTTCTCAGGGTTTGCATCATCTTGTTTTTGAGGTCGTTGATAACAGCATTGACGAGGCAATGTCTGGTTTCTGCAATAAAATCATAGTTACAATACACAATGATAATTCTGTGAGCGTGGTTGATGACGGTAGGGGAATACCTGTTGACATCATTCCAAAATTTGGAAAGTCCGCTTTGGAGATAGTCATGACAAAATTGCATGCAGGCGGAAAATTTGACAAAAAGAGCTACAAGGTTTCTGCAGGCTTGCATGGAGTAGGAGTTTCTGTTGTAAATGCGCTTTCAAAGAGGTTGATTGTGGAAGTCAGAAGGCAAAATAAGGTTTATTTTCAGGAATATGCTTATGGAAAACCAATCTGCGATGTAAAGATAATAGGAGAAACAAAAGAGACAGGCACTTTTGTAAGATTTTGGCCTGATGATTCAATATTTGAAACATTGGATTTCAGTTTTGAAACTCTGCTAAGCAGGCTAAGAGAGCTCTCATTCCTGAACAAGGGCATCACAATAATGCTTAAGGATGAGAGAACAAATAAGGAAGAGGTTTTGAATTATGAAGGCGGATTGTCATCTTTCATAGAATACATTGATCAGAACAAAAAACCACTACACCCAGTGATTGTTTTTTATAAGAAAACAGAGAATTTTGAGATAGAAATAGCAATGCAGTATACAAATACATACTCTTCAAACATCTTTTCTTTTGTAAATACAGTAAACACGATAGAAGGCGGAACCCATGTTACTGGTTTTAAGATTGGCATTACAAGGGCTTTGAACAATTATGTTGAAAAGAACATAAAGAAAAACAGCAAGAACAACAATCTCAAGATTATGAGTAACGATGCATTAGAAGGGCTAAGTGCTGTTATAAATCTAAAATTAAAAGAACCTCAGTTCGAGGGGCAGACAAAATCAAAATTAGGAAATTCAGAAATAAAAGGAGAGATTGATACCTTTATAAGCAACAAATTCTTTGCGTTTTTAGAGGAAAACCCTAAAACAGCAGGGCTTATAGTTGAAAAGGTTTTAAGTGCTCTGAAGGCAAGGGAAGCTGCTGAGAAGGCAAAGGAAGTTGCAAGGAGAAAGAACCTCTTGGATAATCTTTCATTGCCTGGAAAATTAGCAGATTGTTCAGAAAAGAATCCTGAACTTGCTGAATTGTTTTTGGTTGAAGGCGACTCAGCAGGTGGCTCTGCAAAGCAAGCAAGGGACAGGAGATTTCAAGCAATACTTCCACTGAGGGGAAAAGTTTTGAATGTTGAAAAATCAAGAACAGCAAAGGTTTTGAGCAACAACGAAATAGCAAGTATAATAACTGCAATAGGCGCTGGCATGAACGAAAGTTTTGACATAAAGAAAATGAGATATGGAAAGATAATAATAATGACAGATGCTGATGTTGATGGATCTCACATAAAAACTCTGCTGCTAACATTCTTTTTCAGATACATGAAGAAGGTTATTGAAGATGGAAGATTGTTTGTTGCCCAGCCGCCTCTCTACAAGATAGTAGCAGGAAAAAATAGGTATTATGCTTATTCTGAAGAAGATTTAAGGTCTGTTTTGAAAGAAAAGAATATTGAGAACGCAGAAGTTCAGCGCTTTAAAGGACTCGGAGAGATGAATCCTGAACAGCTTTGGGAGACAACTATGGACCCTGAGAAGAGAAATCTTGTAAAGGTTACTATAAAGGATGCTGTGATGGCTGATAAGATATTTACCTTGCTGATGGGAGAAGATGTTCCTCCGAGAAGGATGTTCATAGAGGAGCACGCGCTTGAAGCAAATCTTGATGTTTAATCAAAAAAGCAAAATGCTAAAATAATTTTTATCTGTGGTGGTTTATGCTAATCAATGAAAAAAGAATCAGATGCGAGGAAGTGAAGTCCATTGTAAAGAATGTTCTGAATTTTTTTAATAAGAACAGAATAAAGAGCGTTGACGACTTGGAAAAGCTTGTGTCTGAAAAGCAATACATAGAGGAGTTTGAAAACAAGGACTTCATTTCAATTACGAAATACACGCAGGGAGATTTTTTGTACAATATGAAAAATTATGAATATTCAATTCAAAAAAATCACAACAGTGCAAAGAACAACAGAAACAACCACACAAAGAACCATATCTGCCAAATGTTATTGTTGTCTTATAATTCCTTTATAGATGAAAAGCTCTATAAGACCCCTCTTGAACTTGAAATTCAAAAAAATTTTATGAAAATCATAGTTAAGTGCTATTATTCTATCAAGGACTACAAACTACGCAATGTTGATTTTTTCAGCAACAAGATTCAATCAAAGGAATTAAAGAAAGCCAACATGAATGCGCTTAAAAAAGAACTCGACAAGTTGGCTCTTGAAGAGATTTATGCTTTTTAGTTTTTTGTTTTTTAGATTTTATTATTATCTATTTTACTTGCTTTAAAAAACCTTTAGAATTCTTTATTATGCTTTATCATTATTTCGCTGCTGCCTTTTGCAACTTCTGCTTATTTTCTTAATGCTCTCTGTTATTTCCCATCCTTCTATTTTGCACTTTTTCTCTATATTTAATCTAAATTTTTATCTACACTTCTTTGTTTTGATCGTGCCTTTTATACGGCTCAACAAATACATAGTGCTTCTGCTCTTCCTGAATTTCAGCAAGTATTCTGTTCACAACAAGCTTTTCAGGATCAGGAAGCAATTTTATTCTCTGTTTTATGTCTTCAAAACTTTGGAAAGGCGAGTTTTTTCTCTCCTCCAAAATTTCCCACATTCTCTTCTTTCCCATTCCTGGTAGAAGTTCAAGCTGATGCATTCTTGTAGTCAGGGCTGTTGAGTTGTTAAAAAATTCAACAAATCTCTTTTCATTGTTCTTCACAATCTCTTTCACAGCAAACTCAAGTTCAGAACGGGCTGTTGATGTTAGTTTTTCATAATTTATCCTTCCTAAGATATGATGTATTTTATCCCTCTTTTCCTCTCCAATATAAACCCTTTCCAAGGGCTGCAAAAAAATTCCTTTTTTTGGAACTAACTCTAACAAAGCGAATTTGTTCTCTCCAATTGCTTGGGCTATTGGAGTTCTTTGAAACAACGGCCTGTTATCAAATGAATATCCATTAGGTAAAAAGTCTAATATTATAGCGTATTCTTCCTTTCCCATTTTACCCCCAATTCATTAATGATTTTTAATGTTTTGATGTTGTCCTTGAATATTTATTTAAATATTATTTTTTTAATTATTTATTTTTGATTATTTTTGATAATATTTTTCGCCTTGATTGATCCTTGCTTGATTTTCTTACTTATTGTTTTTAAATGTGATTAAAAAATAAATATGATTAATTATTTAAAACTTTTGTAAGCGCTTGTTCATTAAAGAAATCTTTTTATGTTTTCTCTTTTGTTTTCTCTTTTGCAATGTGCTTTTCCTTGAATTCCTTTACCACTTCAACAATCTTTTTTATGTTTTGGTTGCTTACGCTTACATTGTAGCTTTCAACAAGTATTTTCACTCCTTCTTCATCCTCAGGAAGCAAGTCAATTAACTTTATCATTAATGCATCCTTCATCCTTGGAATTCCTGCTTCCTCAAGTTTTTTGTAGAGCTCCTCTGCTTCTTTCTTGCTTATATGAGTAAATATGTCTAGGTATTCCTTTGTTTTTAAGATTCTGAAATTATCTTCTGATTTTTTCTTTGAAAGTTCTTCTTTGACTTCTGCGCAACTGATTGGTTTTTCTTCAATGATTTCCATTAAAACCACCCCTTCTTTTTTGTGCAGTTATTTTTTTATTCTTACAAGATGAACAGGATGTATTAACACCCTTTTCAATTTTCCGCAATCGTTGATTAAGAGCAAATAGCAACTGCCTTGTTTTCCAACAATTCTGCCTGTTTTTCCCTGAAAATCAGGTCTTGGCATTCCCTCTTTAACAGCAGGTTCAATCTTTATTGCAGCATAATCACCTTGCTTGAACTCTTGAAAATATCTCTTTAATCCTATCTTACCTTTGTTCTCCTCTTCTTTTGAGAGTTTTCTCCTCGTTTTTCTCCTAAATCCTCCCATTCTCATTGCCATTTTGAATCACACCCCAAAGATTGCGATTTTATTTAAAAAAGTTTTGTTTTTTGCTGTTTAATCATTTTGATTTGCCATTTTTTTTATTTGCAACTGTTTTAATCAGCCCAACTCAAAAATATTAGGGACAGAGCAACTGCAATTATTAAAAAAATCGCAAGCCCTTTAAGGAAATCCAAGAAAGCGTCTTTCCAAACACTTAAAAGCCAAATGCCAAAGAGCATAATTAAAAGCCCTAATAGAATTCTGGTGTATTTCTTTATTTTTCTCCTGTTTGAATAAACTATCCTACTCTTTTTCTGCATAAGAAAAGGTTTTGTTCTCAAACTTTTTAAATATTTCTATGCTTTATTTTAAATTTGCATTATGAACTGGCTTGTGTTTTCCTGTTTTGTTTTTTTTCTATTTGTTTTTTTTTATTTTTATTTATTTTGTATTTATGAGATTTGAAGTTGGAAACATATTAAATGAAAATTTATTTAGATTTATATTTGTTATTTGTAATTTAAAAAATTCTTAAACCATCGCAGACATTATCTAAATCGAGAAGTTTTGTTGAAAATTTTTTGGGAAGTTTTGCTCAATGGAAAACTTATTTGCTAAAAATCTTGTCAGATTAAGTTTGCTTTGCAGTTTGTTATTTAGCAAAGTTTTTATAAGAGGAATTATTTATTGAAAAAATATGAAATTGCACATCTACATTTTTAGGCATGGACAAACATACTACAACAAAAACAAAATTTTTACAGGTTGGAAGGATTCAAAACTTACTCCTAAGGGAATATCAGATGCCAAAAACATAGCAAAAAAACTCAGGAACAAGAGGATTGAATTGGCATTTCAAAGCCATCTTTCAAGAAGCAGGGGTACATTGAAGTATGTTTTGGAATACCATCCTGAATGCAAGAGAATAATAACGGATGACAGAATTATTGAGAGGAGTTATGGAAACTTGCAGGGAATGTCTCATAGAGAATTTATAAAGCATTATGGAAAAGAATTGTTTGACATATATCATAGAAGTTATGACATAGCACCTCCAAACGGGGAGAGCATAAAGATGGTTGAGCAGAGAGTTTTGAGTTTTATAAACGATTTAAAGCTCTTAATGAAGAAATATAGGGTCAATGTTGCTATTTCTGCCCACGGAAACTCAATGAGGCCTTTTAGAAGGCATTTTGAGAAACTAAACATAAAAGAAATGATGAAGCTTGAAAATCCATGGGATGACTACTTTGACTATGTTGTTAAGATTTGAGCTCAATAAAATTTTTTAATTCTAAATTTTCAATGGATAAATTTAAATACTAAAATTAAATAAGAATTTTTAGAACAAAATAAAATCGCTTGGAGGGTTGTATGAAAACCAAAAAACAAAAAGAGGTCCATGTAAACATGACATACAGATGCAAGAGCGTTATTATAGGAAGAAAGAGAAAGAAGGATGCAATAGGTGACAGGTTTCCTTGCTTTATAAATCTGTCAAGCGTTAACAACCCCCACATAAGCAAGATTCCGCCGTTCAGATTTCTTGATTTCAAGGCGCATAAAATAATAATAAAAGGACTGAATGTAAATTACTTAATACCTGGAAACGATTTGGTAATAAACAATCTTGAGTCAATAACCATAATTCAGGAAGGACCTCACATAACGCTTACAGGAATACAAAAAGAGGAAGAAAGAGAGGAAAAAGAAAAAACAAAGGACTTAGACATTGAGAAAATAAAGAATAAAAAATAGATCTTTAAAATATGGCTTCAATTCTGAAAAAACCAAAAAGAAGAAAGATTAAAAAATAAATAACTTTCAAACAATGGCATTGTTTCCAAGTAATTGCAATAAAAATCTTTTTTATTTGCTTTTCATTTAATTAATTTAATTATTCAATTTATTCCTTATGTAGCATTTCTTCAATTCTCAGCAATCTGTTGTACTTGCATGTTCTTTCTCCTCTACAAGGAGCGCCTATCTTTATCTGCCCGCACCCAAGAGCAACTGCCAAATCAGATATGAATGTGTCCTCTGTTTCTCCTGAACGATGGCTAACCATTACTTTCCAATTGTTGTCAAAGGCAAGTTTTGCTGCTTTGAATGATTCTGTTACTGTTCCTATTTGATTTATCTTTAGTAAAAGTGCGTTACAAAGTTTTCTTCTTGCAGCCATTTTTATTCTTTTGACATTTGTAACCAGCAAATCATCTCCTACAATCTGTATTTTTGAGCCGAGTTTTTTTGTTATCTCTACAAATCCATTAAAGTCGTTCTCATCAAAAGGGTCTTCCAAGGAGATTATTGGGTATTTGTTTATTAGTTCTAAATAATAATCTAAAAGTTCTTCTCGGTTAATTCTTTTGCCGTTAATTAAATATCTTTTTGAATCTTTGTCATAGAAAGAACTTGCTGCTGCATCAACAGCCAGCCTTACTTTATCTTCATAACCTGCACTTTGAATTGCAAACATCAACAATTCTAAAGCTTCCTCATTATCTTTCAGCTGGGGCGCAAACCCGCCTTCATCTCCAACATTTGTTGCTGATTTTCCATACTTATCAAGGAGTATTGATTTAAGGGAATGATAAACCTCGCTCACTATTTGAGTTGCTTCTCTGAACGATTTTGCTTTGAGAGGAGTTATCATAAATTCCTGAATTTCAAGATTGTTTCCTGCATGCTTTCCTCCGTTGATTACATTTGAATATGGCATTGGAATCTTGATTTTGTTCTTGTAATCTTCGCCAAATTTACCCCAGAACAACATAGCAAGATATTCGTAGAGTTCAATATTTGAATGCCTTGCCCCTAATCTTGCGCAACTCATGCTCACTGAAAGAATTGCATTTGCTCCAAGGTTTGATTTGTTTTCAGTGCCATCAAGTTTTATCATCTTTTTGTCAATGAAGGATTGTTTTTTGCAATTGGCATTTATCAATTCTTTTTCTATGACTTTTAAGTTGTTTACTGCATTTAAAACTCCCATTCCATTGTATCTTTTGCCTCCATCCCTTAGTTCCAATGCTTCTCTGCTTCCTTTTGAAGCTCCGCTCGGAACTATTGATTGTTCACAGAATTTTTTTGTGCAGATAACTCCTTCCAGAGCAGGATTTCCCCTTGAGTCAAGAACCTCTCTTCCAAAGATTCTTATTATTTTAGTCATCAGCTCACCTTTTTCTTTTTTAATGAACAATAATCTGTTTTCTATTTATAAATTTGCTTTTTTCTTTGCATCTTTTAGAATAATTTTTTAGAAAAATCTTCTATAAAGAGTATGAACTACAATTCCTTTTAATTCCTCTGATTTGCTATATCCTAAGAAATATCCCTTATACAATTTCCCATCTTTATAATTCCTTCCCAAAAAATAAGTCTCTGCTGCAAACCTTAAGTAGTCTTCCTCATTGAAAACTTCTTGAATTTTGTGCTTTTCAAAATGTTCTATCAATGATTTCTCTTCCATGTAGAATTTAACTTCATCAACCCCTGTTATGGTCAAACAACGCAATTTAATTCCATTTGTTTCTTTTAAAGACACAGTAGAAGAACAATATTTAGGAAAATCATTGATTTTTCTTTCTAAATTGCTTTCCAAACTTCTGTTTTTCAGAGCATTTTTTCCAAGCAAAATTTGTTGTAACATATTAGTAGTAAATAAAAACATATATATAAATCTTTCTATTTTTAATTACTATGTAGTTACAAATTAATTTAGAAATCTTTAAAATAGCATTAAAGATAACTTAATTCTTATGTATAAACAAGTAATTCTTGTAAGGACTGATTTAAAGATGCCAAAGGGAAAGTTGGCAGCACAAGTCAGTCATGCGAGCGTTGGTTGTGTTTTGGAAGCATTAAAGAACGATAAAACAAAAAAGAATGTTGATTTTTGGGTTAAGGAAGGAATGAAGAAGAGCATTTTAAAAATAAAGAATGAAGATGAATTAATGAATTATAAGAAAATGGCAGATGAATGTAAAATTGTTAATTCACTAATAAGAGACGCTGGAAGAACATTCTTCAAACAAAGCACTATAACCTGTTTAGGTATAGGGCCTGACAAAGAGGAAAAAATTGACAGGATAACAGGAAAATTGAAGTTATTATGAGAAGAAAATTCAGCAATAAGCATAAAAAGCATTAGCTAAATTTAATTCTTATAACGATTTGAGATGTGTTTTCAGGTTTAAAATTTAGAGTTTGGATAATTTCTGGAATGCTTAAAGAGAAAGCCAAACTAAGTTCTTTGAACAAAAGTTAAAATAAAAATTTTGGTTTTCAAATTTTGCTAGCAAAAAATTATGCTTGATTGAGCATTTAGAATTTGAGCAAAATAAAAAAAGAAAAAAGCTTGCATAAACAAATAGAAAGTTTGCCAGAAAGTTTTTTACAAAAATTGCTAATAAGTTTAATTTAATCCTTAAGTAAAGTTCATAAAAGTTCATAACATAGTTAATGGCAAAAATTAATTGCAAAAATTAAATATAAAATTCTTAGTTTTTTAAGCAAGTTGTTAATTTTTTTTATTTCTTATTGTTGCTTATTAACAGCCCTTTCCAATATTTCAATCCCATTTTCCCCTAAGCTTAGCAGAAAGTTAGCGAGTTTTGGGCCTCTTTCTTTGTCTAATAGAATTCTGTACATCATGCTAAAGAATTCCTGAGTTTTCATATTATTTTTCTCTGCAATTTCGTAAAATTTCTTGTGCAGTTCTGCTTCTTCCAAAGATCCTCTTCTTAAAATTTCAATAACCTGCTTCACAGCTTCTTTTTCATTTTCTTTTAGAACTGCTTTTGGCTCTTTCTGAAGTTCAAACTTGTATTCTTTTGGAGCATAACTAAAAACCCATTTCTTTGCATACCTCAATCTCTGCAGGATTCTTTCCTCAAACTCTTTTTGGTAATGCCCTGTTTTTTTCAGCGCTTCAAGCATTTTATTCTCGTCATTGAAAATCTGCGAGATTAAAACAGAATGGTTAAAGCTCAGCAATAGCGGCTTTTCAATCTTTAGAGCAGAGATTTCATACAACCTCTTTATATTTTCCTCCTCTTTTTCATTATCCAATTTCTTAATTCCAAAATAAATCATCTGAGCATCGTCAAACTCATCGTAGATAAGAGGAAGGTTCTTCCAGGAGAAACTCCTTGTTTTCATTAATCTTTTATTGTAAAAGAATCGCAGGATTTCAGGAGGTGCAACCTCTAACCAGTCCTTTGGATAGATTACATTTCCAAGGGAAGCTGACATTTTAACATTGTCAATCATAAGATGCTCATAAAATATCGGCTCTGGCATAGGGTATTTTAATATTCTTTCGCAAATCTCTCCGTTAATCCAAAAAGCACTTGTTGGAACCTGATACTCTTTTCCAGCTCCTTCGCAGCATATGTTCCAATGAGCCCATTGGGCAGCCCATTCTGATTTCCACATGAGTTTTCCGTCATCGTTTAGAGGATCTGCAACCCCTTTATAACCGCAACCCTTTGCCTTTGTTGTCTTGAAATCATAATCCTCGCAAACATAGTGAATTTTGTTATTCTCAATCTTAACAATCTTTGTAGTTGCTATCTTTCCGCAATTCTTGCAAACAGGTTTCCAAGGGGCCCAGTCCCTTGGCAAAGGCTCGTCTCGGTATTTTTCAACTATGCTTTTAACCTCTGAAAAATTTTCAACTATTCTTTTGATAAACGGTTTGAAACTTCCATTCTTATATTCAGATCTCATCGAGAATTTTTCCATTTTGTTGTGAACAAATGAATCGATGACTTCAAGATACTCTGACATGAAATGTTCTGAATAACTCTTGTGGCACCCGTAAAAATCAGGTATGTCACTCACAGGAACTCCTATGTAATCAGAAAAGGATTTTGGAACCCCTTCAGGAATTTTTCTTAGAGGGTCCATGTCCTCTGCAACCCAAATGAGTTTTGCTTTTACTCCTAAATCTTTGAGGGCTCTGAAAACAGAATCGCCTCTTATTGTGTCGCTCAATCTGCCTATGTGAAGGACTCCTGAGAGAGAAGCAGATGTCTTTACAACAAATTCGTCTTGTTTTTTGATTTTGTCATCAGTATAATGAAATCTCTTTCTGTTCACTATTTTTTCAGCGAGCTTGTCAGCCCAAAAGATTGTTTCTTTATCAGATTCTTCCATTCTGCTATGTAGAAATTCTTTGCTCAATATAAAATTTTCTAATAACTAAACTCTTTGCAATAGAAATCCCGCCGTCTAAATCCTTTCATAAATAATTCTTTATTTCCTCAAAGTCCTTTTTCCTATCAACATCTATGCAGAATTCTGGCTCCACCAAAATCCCCTTTGCATAAATATCGTATGTTTGTCTTACGATTTCAGAAAGGTCGTCAATCGTGAGTTCCTTTCTTACCAATTTTTTTCCGTACTCAAACATCATGCTTGCTTTTTTATTATGCAGTCTTGCAACGATATCATTTGCAATTGCCAAATAGCCCTTCTTTCTGCTCTCAAAAAGATATTCCATCAATTTCTTGTTCTCAATAAAGGTTTCTTTTTTTAGTGCAAACAGGTTTCCTGTTCTTACTCCATCTCTTTTCTTTTCATTGTTTTCTTCTATTAAAAGTTCAAACATGCTCCTCTTCTTTATTTTAGGGTATTTTGCCCTAAGCATTGAAATCCTTGTATAAGGAACATATGCATCATAACCCTGAAAATAATAAATTTGTTTTACAAAATCATTAATCAGTTTTGGATTAATCATTGGAGTGTCTGAACTTGCAATGATAGCATATTCATCGTCTTTTAGATTGCTCTCAACAAAAGTTTTTTCTATGTTGTTAATAAGATCTTCATCATCAAAACTTAACAAGCGTATAATTCTTGGATATCGATGTTCAGAGGAATAAATGATTTTTTCAAGTTCAATCCTGAATGTAAGTTCTTCATCTGCATGGTTTATGATATATATGTCTTTTATTTTATTGGAATTTAAAAATGCCTTGATAACATACTCTACCATTGGTCTTTCTCCTAATTTTAAGAAGGCCTTGTTGTTCGCAGGTATCTTTTCTAATTCTTCCTTTTTAACTATCTTGTCAGCAGGGCTTTTTCCGCAGAGAATGAATGCAGTTAAGGAATAAGCTGTATAATCTTCAAGCGTTTTTGGGTTATGTTTAGAAAGAACATATTTAGCTTTGTTTTCCAAATTCTTGTTGTTTATCATGCTATTTGTCAAACATAAAGATTATATAAAAGTTTTGCTTTATTCCTTATTATAAATTACTCTTTAGTAAAAAACAAAAATTTACATATTTCCAGCTGATAAATAGCACAAAAATTTTTATTCTATTTATATTTCTATTTTTTATTTTAAGTTGATTTTTTATTTTTTATTGTTATATTTTTCGTTTTTTATTTTAACTTGATATTTTTAGAACATTCTGCTTTTCAAACTTATGAAAAAATTTATAAATAGTTGCTTTGTCTTTTATTGGTTTGTGGGCTCATAGCTCAGCCTGGTAGAGCAAACGGCTCTTAACCGTTAGGTCGGGGGTTCAAATCCCCTTGGGCCCGCTCGCAATTCTATCATAATTCTAAAAAACAAAAAGAAAATTTTTTATATCGTTGTTATTTATAATGAAACAGAATGCAAAAAACATCAAATTTCATTGAGGTGAAAGAATGGAAAAAAACCTTTCTGAAAAAATAAAGATTTCTTTTGGAATGCCTCTTCAGGACAATACAAGGATGATTATAGGAATTGTATTATCAGCATTTCCGCTAATTAACCTATTGATTTATGGTTATTTTATTGAATGCGCTAACAGAATATTAAAAAAGGAATTCAAGCTTCCTGATTACAATGATTTTGCAAAAATTCTAAAGAATGCCGCATTTTACCTTCTCATAGCCATAGTTTATTCAATTCCTGCTTTTACAATTATCTTTATAATGTTTTTGAAGAAACTTCCATTTTTTGGAGAATTCTTTGCTCCTTTTAAAGCAGAGTTGTATGCAAATTCTCCTTTTTTGCTCGCAGAGTTTATGAGCAATTTTCTTGGTTTCTTTTTAACAGCATTTGTTTTGATTTTTATAACATGGTATCTTATCATTAGTTCTGTCATAAACTATTCAAGGAATTATGATTTAAGAGAAGCTTTTAATCTAAGGAATGTATTAAAGGTTGCTTTAAACATAAAGTACTTTGCATTTTTCTTGCTAACAGTTCTTTATTCCTCTGCACTTTCCTTTTTGTCAGCTTTTTTATTATCTTGGATTCCATTAATTGGCAACTATCTCTCTTCAGGAGTTTATCTTTTCATTTCAGGAGTAACCCAACACGCGCTCTTGGCTTTTGTAGCTTCTGAAATTCTTGCTTGCTCTGAAGGAACAAAGCATGCAGAGAATAAGCAGGAGATTAAAAAAAAAGGATTGAAAAAGAAAAACCTAAAAATATGGCTTCAATTCTGAAAAAACCAAAAAAAGATTAAAAAATAAACAACCTTTAAACAAGGGCATTATTTCCAAATAATTGCAATAAAAATCTTTATATATGTTTGCTTAATACCTATTTTTAAGCTTTTAAGCGAGGGTAGCCAAGCGGTAAGGCAATCGGCTGCAGTTTATGCTGAAAATGCTGAGAAATCGGTATTATGAGCTTTTAAGCTGTGATAAGAAGATACCGATGATTCGGGGGTTCAAATCCCTCCCCTCGCTCCTTTATTCCTCCTTTACTCCTTTACTATTTTCTTTATTTTCTCTTTGTTATTTTTATTAAGTTTTGTTCAAAAATTATATCTCTTCTTTGCAATTTTTATTATTTCTTCTATAAGGTTTATTCCTTCTTTTTCAGCCATTATTCCTAAATAGCTGTTTGCTATTCCATTGTTCAAGTGATTCATCATAAGTCCAGGAGCAGTGTTTGTTTCCAAAAAATACAAATCTTCATCATAAACTATAAAATCTATTCTCAAATAATCTCGTGCGCCGATCTGCCTATAAATCTTTAGAGCAGTGTCCTCTAATTTTCTATTAAGTTTGGAACCTATGTCCGCAGGTACTATGAATTTTGCTTGGTCATTCATTTTAGCTTCAAATGTCAAGACAGAGTTTTCTTCCTTTCTGATTTCTAAGGGAAGAAGAACTTTAGGGTTTTCATAGCCTAAAACTCCAACAGTTAATTCTTTGAAATTCTCTTTTTTGTAGTCATTTAAAAAACCAGAATTGATTAATTCCTCAACCAAGACAGGTTGTTTTAAACCAAAAAGAATTCTTTTGAAATGGTCTTTTATTAGTTCTATTTTTTCTTTTTCATTGCAGCTGTAGAGCAATTCCTGCCTTATGACTGCCTTGTCAGAAATTCCAGCGCTTCCTCTTCCAAGGTTTGGTTTTGCAATATAATTCTTTTTTTTGTCAATTATTTTAAGAATGTTACATGCTTCTTCAATGCTCATTATCAAATAATCCTCCGCGGTTTTTAAAGAATCAATATTTCTAACACTCCTCTTGGTTTTATATTTATCAGAAGATAACACCATCGTTTCCAAATTTGAGCCTACATAAGGAACAGAATTTTTTTCTAAAAAAAGTACTTCTCTTTCTTCTGAAACATTTATCACAAGCAGAGGCTGAAATTCCTTTATTCCATTGTAAAGTTCACTCTCTTTTCCTGAATTTAAAACCTTGACATTATGGTTCAGCGCAACTAATCTTTCTTTTAATTCTTGAACTTCTGAGAGCTTGTGTTTTTCCATAAGCTCTTCTTCACTATCAACATTCTCTCTTGCTTCATTTAAATCTAAACTTTTTAGATTAGAACTATACCTACATTTTAAGTATTTTTTATGAAGAGAAAGATTTCCTCTGAATTTGTCTAAAATAGCAATCTTCATAATATTTTGTTATTTATGAGTGATTAATAAATCTTTTGTTTAAAAATTCAGTTTTCTGTTTTTTTCATCTTGTTCTCTTGGCTTGCTGCTGAAGAGTTTCTTTTTCTCAAGCTTGTCAACATCAACTATTATCCTTTTTGAACTCTTTCTCTTAGCATAAACAGTAGATAAAATCAAAGAGCAGATTATTAGAATAAAAATTATTAGCGGGGTTGCGGTGGTTCTAAAATTCTGATTAAAATTCTTTGTTACAAAACCTGTTATTAGATTTCTGTAGTTTAAAAGGATGCTATTTTTGGAACCAAAACTTTTTAAATAACTCAAAGAATTTTCCTTATTAAATCCTGAATTTAAGGATTGGTTTTCATTGCTTTTGTTTAAATTAATTTCTCTGTCAATTTCTGTACTTTCTTCTGAACTTCCTGAGAGCTCATTCATGCTTTGATATCTTTGGATGTCTGCATTGCTTTTGTTGCTTGAATTGCTTACATTCAAAACAACCATTGCTGCTTGAGTATTTGCGATGTTTGCAGCAATTGCATTTTGGTTGTTCTGAGAGCACTTTCTTGTTTCAACCTTTCGCTCTTCAGTGCATTCTAAAGCATCCTCGCATACCCTTATTGAAACGCCGTTTGCGCATTCGCTCCATTCGCTGCAGTCAGTGTAAGAAGGGGTGCAACTGCAGCTCTCTTCCTCTATTCTTTGCGAACTGCAATTTGAGATATCTATGCAAGTCCTTTTCCTCTTATGATAAACGCAAGAACTCCATTCAGAACAACTCCAATTGCTGATGCAGGTGCAATTTTGGGTTTCTGTTATACTGCTTGAACAGTTGTTTAAATCATTGCATACTCTGCTCTTAAATCCTGAAATGCAGTTGCTCCATTCAGAGCATGAATAGTTTGGAAAACAACCCTCAAGTATTCCTGAATTGTTGATTCCTGTAACCAAATAAGAGTTGTTAAAAATAAAGCACTTCTTTTCAGAAATTAAATTTTTATAATCAAAACTTTCGTTTGAGCTCTCGCATTTCAACAAAATTTCATCTGTTGAATTGCAATAAATGCTGAAATCTCCTTTGCTGCTTACTTGAGAATCCTTGACGCAGACAAAACTGTAATTCGCAAGTTTTGTCACAAATGCATTCTTTAGAATTCCTTCTAAACCGTTTATTATTGTATAGCCGAATGTTTTGTTTTGGTCATTATTTTCTGTAAGCACTGATATTCTTGAAAGATTTAGTTCTGAAATGTTAAAATCAATGTTGAATATTATTTTCAGTTGTTTGTTGCTTTCATTGCTCTCGTTGCTCTTTTCATAGACCATCACGCTCCTTAAACCAGACGCATTGGTCTGGTTTGTCAAACTTTGGTTATCGCATATGAAAACAAGCATTTCATTGTAGCCAACAACAGGATTTCTTGTTACATTGAAAGTTTCATTATAACTTTTATTATAACTTTCATTGTAAGATTCTTCATTCTCACACAATGCATTTAAACTAAGGAAAGCAAAAATGAAGAATGTAAAGATAAAGAATTCAACTAAAAAGACAAATCCTTCTCTTGCAAACTTTAATCTTTTAATCTCTCCAAGAGCGCTGTGTTCAATAGCGCTGTTCCTTTTTTTAATTATACTCATAGACCTCCTAGATGATTAAAAAATTTGTCCTTAAAAATTTGAAACCAAAAGTTTGCGTTTTTTCTTTTTAATTACTTGCTTATTTGTTTTGCAGCTGTTTTTCAAGTTTTTCAAAAACATCAGAGAGCGCGAAGAACAGGTTTCTCTCGTTTGAGTGCGCAATGTATTGTTTTCCTCCTGTAAACAGCTTTGCGTGAAGCTCAAAAAGCCCCTTTTCTTCTTCTGATTCCCCATGTATTTTTTTCAGGTGCAGGGAAATCTTTTCAAAGTTTGGCGTCATTGTTGAAATCTTTTTTGTGTTGTTTCCAACTATCTTCTTTACAACAACCATTGTTCCTCTGTCAAATTCCTTGAAACCTGAAAGTTCTATGTTGCCTCCCAAACTTATTGTTTCTTCATTCGTTGTTTCTTCATCCATTTTCACACCTTCTTTTGTTTTTATTTTTTTGTTGATCTCTATTTTATGAGTATGCCTGCGCAGCAAGGAAAAAATCATCCAATGTAGTTTAATTCCCCTGGTTTTGTTTTTGGCTTTTGAATATCCATTGAGAATTTTGATAGTATCTGTTTTTCAAAGTCCTCTATCTGCTTGTCAAATTTTGAAAGGTTTATTCCAAAATCAAGTTTTTTATTCAGCGCCTTTACGATTTCCCTTGAACCTTTTATTCCGATGTACATAGGATGTCCGAATGTCTCTGCAAGCAAGGCAACTGCAGGGATGTTCTTTTTCTTTGCAACTCCTAAGAACAATCCTGCTGCCCCCATTATCGGCCCAACCAAACCAAACAATTTGCTGTTTAAATTTGTGTCCTTTATAAACTCATTCAGGAATTTTTCGTCGTTACCAGTGCAATAAACCTTCGGCTCTTTTGGAATGTTGGATAATCCTATTCCTCCAAGGGTTATTATTCTGCTTCCTTTCAATCTTTGGAAAAGGTTGATAACTGTTTCTGCAAACTCAAACGAAGGCGCTTCTTCCATCGGCTGAAAATCTCCGGACAAGAACAGGAAACTGTTGTTGTTTATTTTCTTGTAAGAAAGTTCTATTTTTGGCATATCAACAAGATTGTTTTCTTTGACATAAACATAAGGAGGCATGTAGTGAGAACTGAACTCGTAAATCTTTTTTGGCTTTAACTGTTCTATCATGAAATCAACTGCTATCTTTCCAACATTTCCAATGCCAGGTAATCCCTCAATCAGCCAAGAATTGTTTAGTTCTCTCTTGTTGAATGCTGAAACCTCTGCAACCTTCCACATAACAAAGAGTTTTTTTTATCAGTTTAAAAATTTTGTGAAAAAATTTTTAAATGCAATTAAAAACCTTTTATGAATGATTGTTCTTGGAATAGAATCAACAGCACACACATTTGGAATCGGAATCCTTAACAGAAAGAAAATTCTTGCAAATGAGAGACATACTTACACAACAACTTCAGGAGGAATAATTCCTGCAGAAGCAGGAAAACATCACGAACTCGTAAAAGAAGAGGTCTTAAACAAAGCTCTTGAAATTGCAGGCATAAGTTTAGAGGATGTTGATTTGATAGCTTTTTCCCAAGGGCCTGGATTAGTACCTTGCTTAAGAGTTGGAACAAGATTTGCTGCTGAACTCTCCTACAAAATCCAAAGCCCGATTGTAGGAGCAAATCACTGCATTGCGCATTTGGAAATTGGTTCTCTGTTGGGAAATGTAAAAGATCCTATACTGCTCTATGCTTCAGGAGCAAACACTCAGGTCATTGCTTACGAATCAGGAAAATACAGGGTTTTTGGAGAGACAATTGATATTGGAATTGGAAATTTTTTGGATACATTTGCAAGAGAACTTGGAATTGGTTTCCCAGGAGGGCCTAAGATATATGAATTGGCACTAAATGGAAAGAAGTATGTTGAGCTGCCATATGTTGTAAAAGGCATGGATGTTTCTTTTGGTGGAATACTAACAAATTGCAAGGAAAAAATAAAACTCATAAAATCAGGAAGTGTTGATTACAGCATTGAGGATTTATGCTATTCTGTGCAGGAAACGGTATTTGCAATGCTCTTAGAAGTTACAGAGAGGGCTTTGTTCCACTGCAACAAAAAAGAACTCTTGCTTGGAGGAGGAGTTTGCTGCAACAAGAGATTGCAGGAGATGTGCTTGAAGATGGGTTCTGAAAACAGAATAAAGGTTTTCATTCCTGAAAATCAGTTGCTTGTTGACAATGGAGCGATGATTGCTTGGCTCGGCTATAAAATGTATCTTTCTGATAAAAATAGGTTTTCTGCAATAAAATCAGAGCAAGAGATTGAAAAACCAAACTTCAACCCTTACGAGAGGACTGACGATGTGCTTGTTTTTTGGAAATGATGAAAAGAATATTCTGCAGAACAAAATTTTTGTAAAATTTTTTATTTTTATTTTTTGCTCCAATGCTTTTTAATTAATTTAAATTATTTGCATTCATTTACATTTCTTCAACTTCCTGAAGTCCTAATATGCTAATAACTTTTTTGAAAAGGATTGCGAAAGCAAGAACAAGAATAACTCTTGCGTTTCTTAAATCTTCTTCCTCTCCGATAACCCTTACCTTTTCGTAAAAGTTTGTGAATGATGTTGCAAGTTCATAAGCGTAATTTGCCAGAATGTGAGGAGAATTTTTTAGCGCTGTTTGTTCAAGAACTTCTTTGAACTCGTCCATCTTTATTATGAGGTCTTTTTCCTCATCAGTGTTTAACCTACTGTAATCAACCTTTCTTGCAATCCTTCTTATCTCATCTTCGTTCAAACCTGATTTTAATATTATTTTCTTGGCTCTAACAAGGGCATACTGTAGGTATGGGCCTGTCTGCCCTTCAAAACTCAATGCAGAATCCCAATCAAAAACTATCTGCTTTTCAGGATTAATCCTTAACTCAAAATATCTTATCGCTGAAGACGCGATTTTTTCTGCTGTTTCTTCTCTTTCAGCGCTTTGAATTTTTTCACCCATAATTGAGATAACTTTTCTCTTTCCTTCATCAAGCACATGGTCTGCTGGAATTATCCTACCAACCCTTGTTGAAAGTTTTCCTTCTTTCAATCCAACGAATGAAAAATGCACAACCTCAAACTCGCTCTCCCTCTTTATTATCCTTAGCAGTTTAAGAACCTGCTTTAGAACCTTGAATTCAACTTTATGATCCTCTCCCAAAACATTTATCATCTTGTCAGCAAGGGTTTTTTTCCAAGCATGGTATGCAACATCCCTGCTCAGATAAACAGAAGTCCCATTTGCTCTCTGAAAAACAATCCCGCCGAATCTGCTCTTAAATCCATACTTTTCAAAATCAAGAACATGGTTTCCATTCACAACTTTGTATTCCTTCAATTTTTTTAATTTCTCAATGAATTCTTGGGTTTTATTGTTCTCCAATAAAGCGCTCTCAAAATCAAAACTGTCAAACCTTATGTTGAATCTCTCAAGGGTTTTTTTCTGTCCTTCAAGGCAATATTCTGCTGTTTCTCTCATTAGGCTTAGATTTTTCTTTTCTCCTAACTCGCAGAGTTTTATAAGTTCTTCAACTTCTTTGGCATGCTCTTGGTTTGTTGAAATTATTTTATACGCAGGAACATATATGAACATTGTTTTAAAATCAGGCCTGTCAGCATAGTCCTTGAATTTTTCTTTTAAACTTTCATCCTCCTCAATATTGTTTTTTTTAGCCCACGCAATTATTGCAACTTGTTTTCCAACATCGTTTACATAGTAATGCGCCCTGACTTTAAAACCAAGTTCCTTATAGACCCTAACTAGAGTGTCCCCGATGAAAGAATTTCTTATCCTCCCAACATTTACAGGACCAGAAGGATTTATAGATGTGTGTTCTATGATAATTCTCTTTTTTCTTTTCTTGTTTTCTCCTCCTTTCGTTTTTTTTTCTTTTTCTTCTTTTTCTTTTAATATTCCTAAGATTATACTCTTTCCAAAGTATGATTTGTTAAGGAAGATGTTGATGTATCCATTAAGAAATTCTGCCCTTTCAAGCCAGCCAGGATTTTCCTTTTGCAGTTCAAAAACAATACTCTTTCCTACAATCTCGTTGCTTTCATTAAGCTCCCTTGCGATTAAGAAACTATTGATGCAAAAATCTCCGAACCTCTTCTGCGGTTTTGAGATCATCTTGTTCAAAACATCAGAGCTTATTTTCCTATTGTATTTTTCTCTTAAAAATTTTCCAAGCCAATTGGCAATAATCTCCGAAATCATTTTAAAAGAAGAATTCTTTCTGATTAAAAAATCTTTTGTTATTTTCTGTTTTTTTAAAACAAAACTTTTAAATAGAAAGAAGAATATTTTTTGATTGCTTAAAACTTAAAAAGCGGTGATTGTCAATGAATGCTGTTTTTGCAAGCCTTTGCCTCATAATCCTAACTGTTTTCTTAGTTACTACAATAATAAAACTGCTAAAACAGCCTTTGATAATTGGCTATATTTTATCAGGGATAATAACAGGACCACTATTTTTGAACATTCTTAGAGAAACAACATTGTTAAACACTCTTTCAAGCATTGGAATTTCATTCTTGCTTTTTATTGTAGGATTAAACCTCTCTCCAAAGGTGATAAAAGAAGTTGGAAAGATTTCCTTGATAACAGGAATTGGGCAAGTGATTTTTACCTCAATAATTGGTTATTTCATTGGATTAATGCTCGGCTTTAGTTCTTTGACCTCTCTATACATCGCAGTTGCACTAACATTCTCTTCAACAATAATAATAATGAAACTGTTATCAGATAAAGACGATCTTGACAAACTTTATGGAAAAATCTCTATCGGCTTTCTGCTTGTTCAGGATTTAATTGCAATGCTTATTCTGCTCTTAATCTCTTCAATTTCGCAATTGAATTTTGAGAATTTTAATCTTATGATTTTGCTGCCAATCTTATGGAAACTTTTAAGCGGGCTTTTTGTTGGGTTCGTGCTTGTGGCAATAAGTTATTTTGTATTAAAAAAGATTGGAGAATTCTTAGCAGATTCTCAAGAGTTTTTGTTTTTGTTCGCAATAACATGGTGTTTAGGAATTTCATTCTTGTTTAATTATATCGGGCTGACATTGGAAATAGGAGCCCTTATTTCAGGAGTTTTGCTTTCAATATTTCCATACAGTTATGAGATAAGTTCAAAATTAAAGCCGTTGAGGGATTTCTTCATAATATTCTTTTTCTTAATCCTTGGCAGCCAAATGATTTTTACCAATATTTCAAGGATGATAATTCCAACAATTTTATTTTCACTGTTCATACTAATTGGAAACCCTTTTATTGTAATGGTACTCATGGGAATTTTGGGCTATACAAAGAAAACAGGTTTTTTAGCAGGCCTGACTGTTGCCCAAATATCAGAGTTTTCCTTGATACTGATTAATTTAGGAGTTCGGGTTGGCCATCTGCCAAAGGATGTTCTTTCCTTCGTAACATTAGTTGGAATAATCACAATTGCCGGTTCCACTTACATGATACTGTATGCAGATAAGATTTATTCCAAAATTGGAAAGTACCTTTCAATACTTGAATTCAAGAAAACAAGAAAAGAGGAGTTAAAAAAGGAATACTTTGATTTTATTTTATTTGGTTACAATAGAATTGGTTTTTCAATACTCAACGCTTTTTTGAAGTTGAAGAAGAAATTCTTGATAGTGGATTTTAACCCTGAAATCGTTGAGAAATTAATAAGAGAAGGGCATCCCTGCATTTATGGGGATGCTTCTGATGTTGATTTTCTTCAACAGTTGAATTTTAAAAACACAAAAATTTTTGTCTCAACAATACCCGATTATGAAGCAAACATTACTATTTTAAAAGAAGTCAAGAAAACAAATCCGAGAGCAATTATAATACTTACTGCAAGGCAAATAAAGGAAGCATTAAACCTATACAACGAAGGCGCTGATTTCGTGATTCTTCCTCATTTCTTAGGAGGAGAATTTACTTCAAGATTGATCGAGAAAGCAAGGACAAGCATAAAGCAGTATAAGGCAGAGAAAGAAAAGCAATTAAAAGAGCTTAACAAGAGAATTGAGGAGAAGCATGAGCATCCAAAAATAGAGAGAAAATAAGATGTGAAAAAAAGATATGAAAAAAGCAAATGAAGATACGCAATGACAAAATCAGATTGACAAGATAAAAACTGCAAGACAAAAATGATGCAAAAGCAATGCTATGATTAAGGGAATAAAAAAAACAACATGTAATTAATGCATAATAATGCTAATGCGATGTAATGCTAATGCGTCGCAATTTGTAGATGCAATTTGTAGATGCAATGTGATGCAAACGAATTGATGCAAATTGAATTACTATTTGTGGGCCTTATTTAGAAGCCTTTTATACCAAATTTTGCTAAATCGTGAAACAACAGGAGCAATAATGCCAGCAATTAACAGAGATTTTTTATTAAATCTTAAAATCCCTCTTCCACTTTTAGAAGTTCAAAACAAAATTGCATAAGAAGTAAAGAGAAGGATGCAGAGAGCAGAGCAGTTGCAGAAAGAAGCAAAAGAAATTTTAGAGAAAGCTAAAGAAGAAGTTGAAAAGATGATTTTGGGCTAATTTTTGCTAATCAATTTTCGATTTCTAAAGTCAAGAAACGGAATTTTTAATTTTTTCAAAACCACCGTAGATGCAACAATACTTTTTAATCGAAAAATTTAAATATAACCTCCGAACTCACTTTTTAATGCCGGAATAAGCATTTTCCGTGCAATTCTCCTCCTTTTCTTAAAATAAGATCCTTGTGTATGCCTAACCAAATTAGGATTAGGCATGAAAGAAGTGAGTAAAAAGGTGCTTTAATACCTTGCGACCAATAGTCGTGTTCAGTATAAGCTGGCAATCAGCTATAACTGGCAACAATACCCGTTGATCCTGCGGGAGATTGCCGCTATTGGGGTTGGGATTAGCCATGCAAGTCCAAGCTCTGCAAAGAGCTGGCGAACTGCTCAGTAACACGTCGGTAATCTACCCTTAGGTCAGGGATAACCTCGGGAAACTGAGGATAATACCTGATAGGAAAGAATTTCTGGAATGATTTCTTTCTTAAAGCGTTAGCGCCTAAGGATGAGCCGGCGGCCGATTAGGCTGTTGGTGGTGTAACGTAGCGCAAAAGCTTTTGTCAATTAAAAGGCTTAGCGCTTTATAAGACCACCAAACCAAAGATCGGTAGGGGCCTTGGAAGAGGGCGCCCCGAGAAGGGCACTGAGACACTGGCCCTAGCTCTACGGAGTGCAGCAGGCACGAAACCTTTGCAATGCGCGAAAGCGTGACAAGGCAACCCCAAGTGCCTTCTCAAAGAGAAGGCTTTTGCTAAGAGTAAAAATCTTAGCGAATAAGTGGTGGGCAAGACCAGTGCCAGCCGCCGCGGTAACACCGGCGCCACAAGTGGTGATCACGATTATTGAGCCTAAAGCGTCCGTAGCCGGTCTTGTAAATCTCCTGTGAAATCATTAGGCCTAACCTAATGGTGTGCATGAGACACTGCAAGACTAGAGACTGGGAGGAGTAAGAGGTATTTCTGGGGGAGCGGTAAAATGCTATAATCCCAGAAGGACCACCAGTGGCGAAGGCGTCTTACTAGAACAGGTCTGACGGTGAGGGACGAAAGCTAGGGGAGCGAACCGGATTAGATACCCGGGTAGTCCTAGCAGTAAACTCTGCGAGTTAGGTGTTGCGTATTCTTCGGGAATGCGCAGTGTCGTAATGAAGATGTTAAACTCGCCGCTTGGGGAGTACGGTCGCAAGGCTGAAACTTAAAGGAATAGGCGGGGGAGCACTACAAGGGGTGCGGCGTGCGGTTCAATTGAACTCAACACCGGGAATCTCACCAGGACCGACAGCAGGATGAAGGTCAGTCTGAAGGGCTTACCTGACAGGCTAAGAGGTGGTGCATGGCCGTCGTCAGCTCGTGTCGTGAGATGTCCTGTTAAGTCAGGCAACGAGCGAGACCTGTACCTATAATTGCCAACGCATGTTGAGCGGGCACATTATAGGAACTGCTCCGGAAACGGAGAGGAAGGTGCAGGCTACGGTAGGTCAGTATGCCCCGAATGCCCTGGGCTACACGCGCGCAACAATGGTAGGGACAATGGGCTGCAACCCCGAAAGGGGAAGCTAATCCTCAAAACCCTATCTTAGTACAGATTGAGGTTTGTAACCCAACCTCATGAAGTTGGAATCCCTAGTAATCAGGTTTTAGCATAATCTGATGAATATGTCCCTGCTCCTTGCACTCACCGCCCGTCAAACCATTCGAGCAGAGTCTAGACGAGGGTTACTCTTAAAAAGGGTATTTCGAATCTGGGCTTTGTGAGAAGGGTTAAGTCGCCACAAGGTAGCCGTAGGGGAACCTGCGGCTGGATCACCTCCTTTTTATTTTTAAAATTTTAAAACCTTTTTACTCACTTCTATTTCATATTCGTTTATGGGCCTGTAGCTCAGCCTGGTAGAGCATCGCCCTTGCAAGGCGGGGGCCTCGGGTTCAAACAAGCTTTTAGCATTTTTTAAATGCTAAAATCATTGAAATTCCCGACAGGTCCATTTAAAATTATTTAAGGTTAAATCCTTTTCATAAATGAATTTGAAAAGAGTTTGCCTTCATTATAAGAATATTATAATGGAGGTTAAGGTTGATGTTAATGAGACCATACATAGGTAAAACAATAAAGCTGTTTGATGGATGACTTGGCTTAAGCACCGAAGAAGGGTGTGGCAAGCTGCAGTAAACTCTGGCGAGCCGCATGCAGGCTTAGAACCAGAGATTCCCGAATGAGATTCTCCACAGAATCCGTAAGGATGGGGAACGCGGGGAATTGAAACATCTAAGTACCCGCAGGAAGAGAAATCAACAGAGATGCCGTGAGTATCAGCGAGAGAAAACGGCACAGGGCAAACTGAATCCTTTTTCGTGAGGAAAAGGAGATGTGGGGTTGCAGGACTGTTGGCTAAACTCTAAGTTGAGAATCAAAAGTCTGCTGAAATGCAGCACCATAGAAGGTGATAGTCCTGTATGAGTAATTGGCTTAGAGTTCAACAGTATCCTGAGTATTGTCCATCGGATATTGGGCAAGAAGCTAGGGGGCATTAACCTCTAACCCTAAATATGTCTTAAGTCCGATAGCAAACTCAGTACCGCGAGGGAAAGTTGAAAAGAACTCCTAGCGGAGAGTTAAAAGAGCCTGAAATCAAACAGCTATGGGTTGGCACGGCTAGTCAAGTTCTTGCTTGAATGTTGTGCCATACGTTTTGAATAACGGGCCAGGAAGTTTACCTAAGTGGCGAGGATAATCTCTGAACAGATAATCCTAAGCGAAAGCGATAAACTCGCAGTTCCTTTATGGAATCAGGAGTTAGGGTATGAAAGTGCCCTTTAGTCACTTGGGTATAACCCGAAACCGAGTGATCTATCCCAGGGTAAGGCGAAGCTTTCGTAAAAGAGAGTGGAGGCCTGAAGGGGTTCTAGGGACAACTGTTCCTCTAACCTTGGGATAGGGGTGAAAAGCCCATCGAACCCGGTGATAGCTGGTTCCTGCCGAAATTGGCCGTAGTCAAGTCTCGGAGGAGAATGCTATGGTTGTAGAGATACTGATTGGAAGTTTAGGACCTGAAAGGGTTCAGCTTCCATTCAAACTCCGAATGCCATGGCTTCGTAGATTCCGGGAGACGGGGAGTCAGGGGTAAGCTTGGCTTCCTAGAGGGGAACAACCCAGACCATGGTTAAGGTCCCAAAATGCTGACTAAGTGTTAAAGGGAAAAAGGTGTTTATATCCTAAGACAGCGGGGAGGTTGGCTTAGAAGCAGCCACCCTTCAAAAAGTGCGTAACAGCTTACCCGTCGAGGGTATAAGCCCTTAAGATGGACAGGACTAAGTCAGTTACCGATACCATGGACCGCCTTGCCTAATCAGCAGGCGTGTGGTAGGCAGGTGTGCTGTTTGGGCAGAAGCATTTCCGAGAGGAGGTGTGGACCAAATAGCAATAAGAATCCTGGTGGTAGTAGGAACAGAGCAGTGTTGGAATCACTGCCACCGAAAGGGCAAGGTTTCCTTGACAATGAAGTTCAGTCAAGGGTTAGTCGGTCCTAACTGGACTCCTAATTGGAGTTAGTGAGGAAAGGGAAACAGGTTAATATTCCTGTACTCCTTGAATATGTGCGGCAACGCAAGCGCAACTTCTGACGCTTTGAGCTAGTTTGACACAAACTGTCGTTTGTGCTAATAAGAATAACTCAGGGTAGTATCGTAATGATGAGAACCTGAGTAAAGCTTAGATGGGCATTCCGTATGGAGTGTTCAGACAATGCTTAGAGCCCTTGAAAAGGAAGTTGCGAAAGATTTCAAGGATCCGTACCGAGAACCGGCACAGGTGCCCCTAGGTGAGAAGCCTAAGGTGTGAAGGTTTAATCTAAGTAAGGGAATTCGGCAAATTAGCCCCGTGCCTTCGGTCTAAGGGGTCCCTGCATTTGTATACTTAAGTATGCGATTGCAGGGTGCAGTGACTAGGATGGCCTGACTGTTTAACAAAAACTTAGCCTTCCGCTATCCCGTAAGGGCCTGTATGGAAGGTGAAACCTGCCCAGTACCCGTACTTTAAACTCCTTTCCAAGGGAGCTAAGAGCGGGCAAACGGCGGGAGTAACTATAACTCTCTTAAGGTAGCGAAATACCTTGTCGTTTAAATGACGACGCGCATGAATGGTTTAACAAGGTCATCACTGTCCCTACTTAGAGTCCTCCGAACACTCTTACTGGTGCAGATGCCAGTGGCCTTCAGTGGGAAGTGAAGACCCCGTGAAACTTTACTGTAGCCTGCTGTTGCAGTGTGAATTCTCATGTAGAGAGTAGATGGGAGCTTCGGCAGAAGTGAAACACCATTCTTGAGGGTTTACGCTGCTAACCTGATGAGGGGACAGCAGTTGGTGGACAGTTTGGCTGGGGTGGCACTCTGCTGAAAAGATATCAGCAGAGCCCAAAGATCAGCTCAACCTGGTCGGAAATCAGGTGTAGAGTGCAAGGGCAAAAGCTGGTCTGACAGGGTTTTAAACAAAACAAAACTCTGAGAGGAAACTCTGGCCTAGCGAACCTCAAAGCCTCCTTAATAGGGGCTTGAGATGACTGAAAAGTTACTCCGGGGATAACAGAGTTGTCGCGCCCGAGAGTTCACATCGACGGCGCGGTTTGCTACATCGATGTCGGCTCTTCCTATCCTGGCTGTGCAGCAGCAGCCAAGGGTGGGGGTGTTCACCCATTAAAAGGGATCGTGAGCTGGGTTCACAACGTTGCGAGACAGTTGGTTTACTATCTACTGGAGGTGTTGGATGTCTGAGGGGAAGGATCCTTTAGTACGAGAGGAACAAGGGTCCGGCGCCTCTGGTCCACCGGTTATCCGACAGGGTAGGCCGGGCAGCTACGCGCTGCAGGGATAAAGGCTGAAAGCATCTAAGCCTGAAACCCTCCTCGAAAAGAGACATCCTTGGATTCCCATAGAACATGGGGTTGATGGAACAGGTGTGTACGCGTAAAGCTAACGCGATGCGCTCAGCATGCTGTTTCCAATCGTCCAAAGTTTTACCTATGTATGGTTTTCTCTTTTTATTCTCTTTTTTATTCTGCTATTAAATGGAAAAAAAGAACTGCATTTTATTCAATATAATTTAAATAGAATAATTAGTCAAAAGAGTTGTTCTTCTATACTTTTATTTGATTTTTTGTCTTTTATTTGTTTTCTTTTTTTTGTAACGATTTCTTTTTCCTTTTCATCTTTTCTTGTTTTTGAATAATCAAAGAGATAAATTCTGTAGAATAATTTTTTGCACTCATTTTTATTTTCTTCATCTATTAGCAAATCAGAGTTTCTTATTATTGGCTCTTTTATTCTTAAAAACTCTGCTTCAAACTCTCCAATCTCGTTTTCCTTAACTATCGCCTCGATTGTCTTCCCTTTATTTATGCTCTCTTCCAAATCTGCTTTCAAGCACAGATAAATCGATTTGATGGTTTCGTGGAGATTTTCCACAGCATAACTTATCGGGTGATATCTCATGTTGATTATCAAATTGAATGTTTGTTCTCTTTGTTCTAAATGTTTAAACTCATTTTTTGTTTCAACGCATATTTTTGCATTAAAGTTTTCCTTATTTAAAAAAGATAATGTTCTTATGATTTGTTTTATCTTTTGTTCTAAATACTCATAATTTACTTTTTTGGCGTCTCTCAGATTATGCGGATTAAGCAAATTAGGCAAAATTTCATTTTTATAATAATCAAAGATTTCTTCAATCCTCTTCTCAGCGTTTTCTGTTACAGAAAGCAGGATATCTTTTTCCTGATTTGTTACCAAGCAAGAAATTCTTTCTGGCAGTCCCTTGAATAAAAATTTGTCTTTGTTCGCTGTTCTTTTTTTTAAGTATGAATTATAATCTGTTACTAAATCCTTGAATTTTAGTTCTTTTTCGATTTTCTCCAAATAATCCTTTGAGCGCCTTTCAGCGATGTCGCTCCTAAAATAACTCATAACTTCATTATACTCTTTATGTTCTGATTTGTTAATCTTTAATATTAGCGAAGCCATGCTGTTTGTTTTGTTCATCATATTTTTAAGCATTTCGCAAATAAAAACAACATTCTTAATGATTTTGTTATTATGTAGTGACAAATATAGAAAGATTTATATATTAGTAATTACTAATAAGTAGTTATGGAAGCAGCAGTTGTTTTGAAAAATAAGCTTATTATGAATTCCTATCAGAAATTGCAGAGCCTTAAGTACAGCAACGGGCTCAGATGCGCTTCTCCTACAAAGGAAACAGGTTATAACAGGATATGGCTTAGGGACAATATTTATCAGGCATTGGGTTTGGAGAAGATAAATATGAAGGAAGCAGTAAAAACCTATAGGGCAATCCTTAAAATATTGAAAAAGTACGAGTGGAAGATTGATAAGGCAATCATTTCAAAGCCAAAGACAAAACAGGATTACATACATCCAATATACACTCCTGAAATGTCTGAAATAAACCAAGAATGGGGCTTTAAGCAGAACGATGCAATAGGTGCTTTGCTCTTCAAGATAGGTGATTTAGAACTCAAAGGCAAAAGAATTTTGAGAAGCAAAAAAGATAGGCAAATAATGCAAAAACTTGTTTATTATCTTGCGAGCATAGAATACTGGAAGGATACTGACAACGGGATTTGGGAAGAGCATGAAGAACTGCATGCAAGTTCAATTGGTGCTTGTGTCGCTGGGCTAAAGAAGATTTCAAAGATTGTTTATGTTCCAAAATATCTCATAAAGAACGGAGAACTTTCACTTAAAAAAATTCTTCCAAGAGAATCAGAAACAAAGGAAGTTGATATGGCTCTTTTAAGCTTAATATATCCATACAATGTTGTTAGCAAAAAGATGGCAGCAACAATTCTAAAGAATGTTGAATCAAATCTGGTTAGAAACAAAGGTGTTATAAGATACATAGGAGATAAATACTATTTCAGGGGAAAGGAAGCAGAATGGACAATGGGATTTCCTTGGCTTGCAATAATCTACAGAAATTTTAACAATCCTGAAAAATATGCTCACTATATGAGAAAAACAATAGAAGTCATGAATGCAAATTCAGAACTTCCAGAATTGTATTTTGGCGATTCCAACGAGCACAACGAGAACACTCCACTGGGATGGTCCCAAGCGTTGTTCATCGTTGCTCTTTCTTGAGATTTTTTGGGAAATTGCAAAATTTAAAATCAAAATTTCTTTTCTAAAAATCATAACTTTTAAATAAAGTTTTGCATTATTCAAAATCATGAAGAGTGGGGAGTGGGATGAAATAGCAGAGAGCTATTATGATGAGGTTATCTCACCATTCCAACAGAAGGTGAAAAATCCCCTTTACAGTGAGATAAAGAAGATAAGAAACAAAAAGAAAAAAGTTATTGCAGAGTTCGGTTGCGGATATTTTGTCTTAGGTGAATTTCTTTCTAAAAAATTCAAGAAGGTTTACGCGACTGATTTTTCCTTAAAGATGGTTAAGATGGCTCGAGAAAAATGTTCTGAGTTAAAAAATGTTGTTGTAAAAAAGGAAAACATGGTGAGGATGAAGCACATCAACAAGTTTGATGTTGTTCTTTCAATTAATTCCTTACTTATGCCATCATTCAAGGAAATAAAGAGAGCGCTCAAGAACATAAACAATTCTCTAAAAGAAGACGGAGTTTGCTTTATTATAGTTCCTTCAATGGAATCTTTACTCTATCATGGTCTTTTGGTGCTTAATTCAGAACTTAAAAGAACAAGGGAAAACACTGCAAAGAGAAGAGTAAAAGAAAAGCTAGGGCTTAAAAAATGGATTTTTTGTTTGGTTATTTTAGGGAAGGAAAGTACAAGCAAAAGTTTTTTTACTTGCACGAGCTTAAGTATCTTTTCAGAAAAGCAGGTTTTAAAAACATTAGTATAAGCAAGGTAGAATATTCTTGGAAGTCAGACATTGGCGATTATGAAAGATTTCCAAAGGAAGAAAAGCTTTGGGACTGGTTTGTGAAGGCAACAAAATAAAAAGTTTTAAATTTCTTAAGTTTAATAAAGAATAACTGTTCAAATGCAAAAAAAGAAAAATAATAAAAAATAATGTGTACTAAACAAGAGCTAAATAAAAAAATAATGATAAAAATGGAGAGAGAAAAAGAACATAAAAAATCCAGCAATTACCCTGAAAATTCTGCTGGAACCAGGATGATAACAAATGTCCCAAAGGTTAAAATTTGGGAAACAATAGGCAGCGTTGAAAAATTGTTGAAAAATAACATTTCGTTGTATGAAACAATTGATTATGTGTATGCAATTGACGACAACAATGTTTTGAGAGGAGTTTTTTCAATAAAGGAATTATTCAGAGTTAAGAATAAGAATGAAAAAGTCGCAGGTATAATGAATACAAAACTGATAACTGCTACTCCAAAAACCCCTCAAGAAAGAATTGTTTATTTAGCACTATCCAACAAAGTAAAATCAATTCCTATTGTTGACGAAAAACAGCGCTTGCTTGGAGTAATACCAACTGACGTGATATTGGACATATTCAACAAAGAAGTGCGGGAGGATGTTTTCAAGTTTGGAGGAATAGTTCATAAGGTTGATAAAAAATTCACTCCAACAATGGCTCCTCCATGGCTCATGATAAAATTGAGATTTCCATGGCTCATAGTTGGAATTTTAGGAGGAACAATTGCTGCTTCAATAGTAGGCACATTTGAAAGCGTTTTAAACAAGTACATTGTCCTTGCAGCATTTATGCCTGTCATGGTTTACATGACGATGCTGCAGGAACTCAGTCAGAGACATTGACAGTAAGGGCTCTTGCTCTTAATCCAGAACTCTCTATAAAAAAGTATCTTTTGAGAGAGGCAAAGGTCGCTGCCATCTTATCACTCATTTGCGGGTTTCTGATTTATGCAGTTGCGCTTATAGGATGGAAAGAACCAATGCTTGGACTGATAGTTGGTTTGGCAATGTTTTTGAGCATGGTAGCAGGAATTTCAATCTCAACTTTGTTTCCATTAATCTTTAAACTCTTTAAGCTTGACCCTGCTGTTGCAACAGGGCCGTTTGCAACAATGCTCAGCGATATTGTTACAATAACAATCTACTTTTTTGTTGCTGTGCTTTTCTTATAATAATATTTTGGTTAAAAACTGAAAAACTTGCTGAAAACAAAAACCTTAAATATTAGCATTGTTAAAAATTAAAAAACAAAAAGTTTAAATATAAAATAAAATTATTGGCGGATAAGGGTGATAGCATGAAAAAGAGTTTTTTAAAAACTTTAAGCATCTTATTTTTCTTGTTTTTGGCAACATCTGTTATGGCTCAAAAAGGACTTAACGAAGAAAAAACACCATTAGGAAACTTGCAGGGAAATGGAACTCCGTTGCTAATAAAAAATCAGGAAATTAGAAATATAACTAGAAATTTAACTCAGCAGATAAAAGAACAAAGAATTGAGTTAAGAGAAATTTTAAAGAACTATTCCAATCTTAGTTTAGAAGAAAGAGAACAAGTTAGAGAAGAAGTGAGAAATCAGATAAAGTTTTTGAGGGATAATCTCACAAAGCTGAAAAGCGAATTGGATAAGGAAATAGAAGGGCTTAATGAGCAGGAAAGAATTAGGGTTGAAAACAATAACAAAGTAAGATTGGCTGTTCATGCCTTTTTGGCAATGGAAAATTTAACAGGCGGGATTGGTAAGAATGTTTCTGAAATTGCAAGGAACTTTAATAATTCAATACAGAGCACTTTGAGGCATGAGGAAAAACTTAAGAATAGAAACAAGGTTTTAAGGTTTTTATTTGGAAGTGATTTAAAGACAGTGAAGCAAATTGAGAATGAAACCTTGAGATTGCAGGAAATGATTAGCAAAATAAATGAAAGCATAAACAACTGCACTGAATGCACAGAAGAAGTTAAAGAAATGCTTCAAGAGCAATTAATGCTCATGCAGCAGGAGCAACAAAGGTTGCAACAATCCGTGCAAAAAGAAAAGAAAATCACAGGAATTTTTGGTTGGATTTTAAGAAGAAAGTAAAAAAGAAAAAATAAATTAAATTTTTAAATTTTTAAATTTTTATTTTTTTTGTTCAGTCACTTTTCTAATTCTTTGTTTTAATCTAAATAGTAGTAGAAGTAAAAAATGAAAGAATTAGAAAAATCTGTGATTGAACAATTAAGCGAAGAATCTTTATGATGAGCTATCTACAGGTCACGCTTTGTTACAACACTCGATTAATTTAGTGGGTGGAAAATTATTTGCAATAGGATACCATAATGCTGACACAGATAGAAAGCTTCCATCAAAAGAGGATTTGATAAACATAATAAATTTTTTAGAAAAGAGAAAAAAAGAGTTCTAAGAATGATTTCATATTCAGAATTGCAATACTTTAAATTAAAGATGTAAGATGCATTTTATAAAATTGATATATTAAGAACAAAAAACTTTTGCCATTCAATTCTGAAACTGATAAAAGAAGAAAAGATTGTTTATCCTGCATAGATAGTTTTTCTAAAAATGCAGATCAATTGAGTTCAGCAGATAACTTTGACTTTAAAAATCTAAAACGAATTTATGCAAAATAGTTTTCTTTCCTTGATATTTTTGTTTAATAGCTCTTGCTTGATGATGATAAAAAACTTTTCATTTCAAAGCTTAAAAAACAGAAACATTTAAATACGGAATGCTTTCTATAATGCATGGCTGAAGTTACTACTGTAAAAAGAATAGAGAAAATCATAGAGAATGCCTTGCAGGAAAGCACAGAACATAAAGGATTCTTTGTTATCCAAAGTTCTGATTTTGACAATTCAGACATCGTTATTGGAGAGAACCATTGGAGGGACTTTTCTCTAAATGTTAAGAAAAACCTTGGAGCAGAAATAGTTAACCTCAAAGAAGGGCACGAAGACGAGTTAAAATCAAAGCACATAGTTGATATTTTGAAAGTCAATTTCAATGGCTGCCTTTTCGGAGAGTTAAAACCATTTGACTTGGAAAAAAACAGATTGGATTTGTGCCTTGGAATTAAAGATAAAACAGATTTTGGCTCTTTGGAAAAAATTCTTAAAAAGAAAAATTTTGAATTCAGAAAAAATTCTAATGAAAAACAAATTTTCTTTGATTTGATTTTCAAGGACTCAAAAATAAGGATTTCTCCAATGGATTATGAAAACGCAATTAAAAAACTGAATGAACTCAGAAAAAACGATTCTGAAAATAGTAATGTTCTAAACATAAGTTTCTCGTTATTTTACGAATACGATGAACAGCTTAAAAGGAACAGTTGGCTTCCAAGAAAGGTATTTCATAGTTTTGAGTTTATAAGAAATAGCGGTTATTATTTTGGAGAAAGAATGATTGATTATGCAGAAAAAAATGATGCAAAAAAAGTGCTTATATATGGAATTCAGAGAGGAGGTTCTTCGTTGGCAAATTGCATATCTGAAAAGATAAAAAAGGACTCAAGATTGAATGTTGATGTTGGAGTTATAATTGCTTCAAGCTACATAAATATGACAAAGGAAGAGTTGGAATTAAAATACATTGTTCCTAACAAATCAAAGGCAACTGCCTATGATTTGGTTCTGATTGTTGATGATTTAGTTGACACAGGCACAACCATAAAGAATGTGATTGAAGGTTTTGACATATCTACAAGGAAGAAGATAAAAACATGCGTGCTTGATTTTAAAGACAGGACTTATAAAATGGAGAAAAAATTATTTCCTGATTATTTAAGATTGAAAATAAATATAAACTCCCACAAAGAAGAGATTTGGATTGTTTATGACGGGGAGCTTGAGGGGCTTACAAAAAAAGAAGAAGAATATCTTTATGGAAACAAATTTGAAAAATACAAACTTCACTAAAAAAGATTAAAATGAAGAACTCAGAATATTTTAAATTAAGAGAATCCATTAATGAAAAAAATTCTTTAAATTACAAAAAACTATTGGATGGAATATTAAACATATTTGGTGTTATCCAATCAAGAATAGATCCGTACATTCAAAACCACTCTTTAAATGTTACAGAGATTTCTTTAGACATCGCAGAAAAACTTAATCACAATATTGATGAAAAAATTGATATTGAGTTTTTAAGGTATGGTGCTTTACTTCATGATTTTGGAAAAATATTTATTCCTGAAAGTATTCTAAATAAACCCACCTTATTAAATGAAGTTGAGCGAAAAACAATACAATTGCATACAACGATTGCTTATAATGTTTTTGAAGAAGCTATAAGCAACTACAAAAATTTCTTTACAAAAAAGGAGTAAAAATAATCAGGAATATAATTTTGTATCACCACGAAAACTATGATGGTTCTGGTTATCCTAAAGGTTTAAAAGCTAATAATATCCCTCTCTATGCAAGAATTGTAAGAATAGCAGATGTTTATGATGCCCTTACAAGCGAAAGAGCGTATCGCAGTGCTTACGACAAAGAAAGAGCGTTGGAAATTATGTTAAAAGAAAGAGAAAAGTTTGATCCTAAATTATTTGATATATTTTTAGAAATAAATCTTGGTAAAATAAAAAAATAAAAATGTAGAACAAGAAATTTTAATTCTTGCTTTAAAAAAGAAAAGTTTAAAAACTAATAATGTTCGCTCTCTATAATCGTTAAAAAAGATGAGAAAGCAAAATAAAATTTCGCAATTTTCAAGGTGTTTTTATGGATGAAGGCATTAACGAAATAAAGGCGTATGTTGGAAAGAAAGAGCTTGTCATCGGTTACAAGAATGTTTTGAAGAATTTGAAGTTTAATAAATTGAAAAAGGTTTTTTTGGCTTCAAATGCACCTGAGGATTCTGTGAGGGATTTTGAATATTACTCAAAAATAACTAATGTTCCTCTTGAAAAACTTAACCTTAACAACGAAGAGCTTGGAGTTGTATGTAAGAAGCAGTTTTTGGTTTCAACAGTCGGAATTCTAAAGGAGAAAGAGGATTCAAAGTGAGAAAAAAGTATAACATAAAATTAATGAGCCATATGATTCTTTTTGAGAAGCTGACTGGAGTAAAGCTCAAGGACTGCATAGAAAGCGAAGACAAGATTATATTTGTAGTGGAATTGAACCAACTTACAAAGGCCATTGGCCCAAGGGGAAGCAAGGTAAAAGAACTTGCCAAAAAATTAAACAAGAAAATAAAGATAGTTGAGTACAATCCTGTTTTGGTTGTTTTCATAAGAAACCTTATAGCGCCATTAAAGGTAAGCAGCGTTGAGGAAAAAGAAGGGATTGTTTTGATAAGCGATTCTGACAGAAAAGTGAAAGGTCTCATAATAGGAAAAAATGCAAAGAATCTTAGGGAATATGAAGATATTGTTAAGAGGTTCTTTGACATAAAAGAAATAAAGGTTGTCTGAGAAAATTTGTTCTTTTTTGACAAAATTTAAAAATTTCAAAAATATATCGCTGATTTATGAGGTTCAAGGAACTTGTTGTTGTATTAGAAGAGCTTGAAAAGACCAGTTCTGGAAACAAACTCAGGGAAATTCTTTCAAATTTTTTAAAAGTAGTTCCTAAAACAGAGATAAGGTTTGTGAGCTATTTTATTTTAGGCCTGATTGCGCCTGAATACAAAAGCATTGATTTTGGGATTGCAGAGAAGATGATGGTAAAAGCAATTGCAAAAGCATACAGCAAGGAAGAAAGTGAAGTAACAAAACTTTTGAAAAAGAAAGGGGATTTGGGAGTTGTTGCACTTGAACTTAGAAACAGCTTTGGCATAAAGAAAAAATCAGGATTGGAAATCCTTGAAGTACACAAGAAATTAGTTGAGATTGCCCAAACAAGCGGCTTCGGAAGTCAAGACAAGAAGATAGCTCTGCTCTCAGAACTTTTGCTTGAGTGCAGCGCTGAAGAGGCAAAGTACATCGTAAGGATACTTCTTGGAAAATTGAGGTTGGGAGTTGCTTCAATGACAATCCTTGACAGCCTGTCGATAGCCTTTACAGGAACAAAAGAGAACAAGAAAGTCTTGGAAGAAGCATACAACCTTTGCACAGACATAGGGCTTGTAGCTGAATTGGTAGTAACAAAGGGCATTGAAGGAGTAAAAAAAATTGAAATTCAGATCGGAAGCCCGATACAGATGATGCTTGCTCAAAGAGCAAAAAAACTTTCAGAAATAAAAGAAAAGATGCCTTATGGCTTTTATTCTGATGCAAAGTATGATGGAGAAAGAGTTCAAATTCACAAAAAAGAAAACGGAGAGGTTATTATTTACTCTAGAAGATTGGAAAACATAACTGCCCAATATCCTGACATTATTAATAATATAAAGAGTTCAATAAAGGAAAAGAATTTCATAGTTGAAGGGGAAGCAGTTCCTGTTGATAAGGAAGGAAACATACTTTCATTCCAGAACATAATGCAAAGAAAGAGAAAGTATGATATTGAGGAATACTCAAAAAAGGTTCCTGTTTGTGTTTTCCTTTTTGACATTCTGTATTTGAACAACATGAGTTTGATGAAGTTACCTTATCATGAAAGAAGGAAAACTCTTGAAAGGATTGTTGTTAAAAATGATTTTGTGAAGTTGAGCAAGATTTTAGATAGTGATGATCTTGACAAAGTGGATGATTTCTTCCAAGAGGTTTTGGAAGAAGGCTGTGAAGGAATAATTGCAAAATCAAAATCAAAGGACTCGTTCTACAGAGCAGGGGCAAGGGCTTGGCTCTGGATAAAATACAAGAAGGACTACATTTCAAAATTGCAGGACACTCTTGACTTGGTTGTTGTCGGGGCTTTTGCAGGCAAAGGCAAAAGAGCTGGTTCTTATGGAGCTTTGTTGTGCGCTGCTTACAATCCAAAAACAGATTCTTTTGAGACAGTTTCAAAATTAGGAGCTGGTTTCAGCGACGAAACCCTTAACAAACTTCCAAAAATAATGAAGCAGTTTCTAATTCCTAAAAAACATCCAAGGGTTGATTCTGAAATAGAAGCAGATTATTGGTTCGTTCCAAACAAAGTGGTTGTGGTTATAGGTGCAGAAATAACCCAAAGCCCTGTTCATACCTGTGGAAAAAAGCAGCTTGGAAAAGGGCTTGCAATAAGGTTTCCAAGGTTTAAGATGTTCAGGGAAGACAAAAGCCCTGAACAGGCAACAACTACCCAAGAAATAATTCAAATGTATAAGAAATAAAAAATAATTTTTGTTTGCCATTAATTATTTTTAATTCCTTAAAAATTATTGGCTTCCCAATCAGTTTTTCATTAAATTTTAACTCTTAATTAATTATTAACTCTTTATTTGATTATTTGATTCTTCTACTCTTGAATCATTGTCTTCCTTTTCAAATTCAAGAATGTCCTTAATTTTTTCCTTTCCCTCTTTTAGGGAAATCTTTGCAAGCACAAGATTGTGCATTCTTCTTAAAAAGCTCGTCCTGTTTTCAATCTTTAGCAAATCAAGATAGCCCTCTGAGATTATGTTGAATGCAAACGGGCTTGGAACCTCTGAGCTTGTCTCAACAATTTTTATTTCTCCGCTTTCAATCAACTCAATAACCTTCTCTGCATTTTCAATATCCATAACATCTTCTAAGACCTCTCTCTTTGCTTCCTTCAAAATTGGAAATTCGTTTCCTAGCATTCTTACAGCGTTCATTAGAATCATTGAGGAAACTTGCTGCCTTCCAACCCTTTTCTTATATCCCCTGTATTCTCTTAAAATCATCAAAGCCCTGACAGCGCAGTGCCTAAACCTTCTTCTCAAGATTTCAGAATTCTCAATAGCAGCTTCCATTACATTGTAGAGCTTCTTTGAATTTAGGACTTTGAGCGCCTTGACTGCTTGGATGTCTTTCTTTGAGGCAATGTAAAAACCATTGTCAGTTATTCCAATCTCAACATCAACATGCTGCATTCTTGAAATAACCAGCGCTATTGCCCTTGACAGGCAATCGTTAACCCTGCGCCCAAAGAGCGTGTGAAATATAGCATATTTTTTCTTCCCGTCATTGTAATGCTCAACAACAATCCTCTTGTCATGCGCTATTTTTGAATAAAGGTACTGTTCCTTGAAATAAACATAGATTGCGTTTGCAGAGTTTTTGTCAACATAGAGATAATCGTTTATGAACTCCAAAATTTCTTCTCTGCTCTTTCCAACCAAAAACTTCTCTTCCATAAGCCTTCTGAACGATGAAATTTCCATTGCCAAATCAAAACTCAATGGAAGCATTTCAGAAAACCAAGATGGAATTGTAGGAGTTCCTGTTGTTGGCTCAACCTGAACAACCTGCCCCCTTGAAAACTTGAACTTGTAGGTTTCTCCGCCCAAAACAAATACATCGTTTTTCTTCAATTTTTCTGCAAAACTCTCCTCAATCTTTCCTATCACTTCTTCCCCAACCTTTACGAGAACTGCTGTTTCATCAGGTATTGTTCCTATGTTTGTCATGTAAATAACCCTTGACATTTTTCCCCTTCGTCCTATAAAGCCTGAATCCCTGTCAAACCAAATCTTTGCATAAACCCTCTTGTCTTCTAAATCAGAAAATTCCCCTGAGAGATACTTGAGGGTATTTTCAAGGTCTTTGTAATCAAGTTCTGAATAAGAATAACTTTTCCTTATCATTTCAAACAATTCCTTGACGCTTATCTTTTCAACAGATGTTATCCCAACAATGTGCTGCGCTAAAACATCCAACGCATTCCTTGGAATGTGAATCTTGTCAATCTTCTTCTCAATAGCACTCTTTAAGAGCACAGAACACTCTATCAAATCATCCCTGTCCAAAACAACAATTCTTCCTTTTGTTGTGTCCGCTAATTTATGACCGCTCCTTCCAATCCTTTGCAAAGCTCTTGCAACTGACTTTGGGCTTCCAAGCAGAACAACCAAATCTATATATCCAATGTCTATTCCAAGCTCCAGAGAGGTGCTTGAAACAACTGCCTTTAACCTTCCTTCTCTCAATCTTGATTCTATTTTTCTTCTAAGAGTTTTTGACAAAGAACCATGATGAGCTCCTATAACAGGATAATCGGATTTTTCGTCCATTAGAGCATAGTGCTTTGGAAACTTCTCCTTCAAATGATGGATTACTCTTTCAGTTGCAGATCTTGTGTTTGTAAAAATTAGCGTTGTCTTGTGGCTTTGAATCAACTGATCTAAAAGTGTATACAATGAACCATGGAGTTCTTCGTATTCGATGTTTATTAAATTCGGCAAAGGGCTTAAAACCTTTAAATCCATTTTTTTTACAAATTGAACATCAACTATGACGCAATCCCTAGGTTGTCCATTATCAAAACCAACCAAGAATTTTGCTATTTCTTCTATTGGAGCAACTGTTGCTGAAAGCCCAATCCTTGAGAAATAATTCAATCTTTGCATTCTCTCCAAACTTAAACTCAAGTGAGAGCCCCTCTTGTTTTCTGCAAGGGCATGAACTTCGTCAACAATAACCCACTCAACATTTGCCAACAGCTCCCTGAATTTTATTGAAGACAATATTATCCCCAAACTTTCAGGGGTTGTTATCAAAATGTGAGGCGGTTTTCTAAGCATCTGTGCCTTTTCAGAAGCAGAAGTATCTCCTGTTCTCACAGCAACCCTTATGTTTGTTTTCTTGCCGTAAATCTCTTCAATTTCCTTTAAAGGAGTTTTAAGATTTACTTCAATGTCATAATTCAATGCTTTCAAAGGAGAAACATAAACGCAATAAATTCTGTCTTCTAACAGATTGTTTTGCGAGAGCGTAAAAAGCTCGTTTATTATTGAAAGGAAAGCAGTCAATGTTTTTGTGCCTCCTGTAGGAGCGCTTATGAGAACATTCTTTCTAGAGTGAATTTCAGTGACAGCGTAAAGTTGGGGCAGTGAAAACTCCTTGAACTTTCTGAAGAACCATTCTTTTATTACAGGGTTTAAAATATTAACGACCTTTTCTTTTGGATCAGGATTTTTCTTAAAGGTTAGCATGAACTTAGAGGTTTAATATCTTGCTTAAAAATTTTTGCGTTAGAACGCTTTTATTTTAAATAATGCTTTTCGGTTTTTTCAGTTTAACTTAAGATTTAAGAAGTTAAAATTTTAGAGAGTTAATGAAGTTAAAATATAGTAACATTTAAAAATATAGGCTCTTCTCTCATAAATTGCGTTGTTCAACAATCTTAAAATTTTAAAAAGGTGAGAGCATGATTAAGATAAGAGAACCAGAATCAAAGTTTGTTAAGGTTAGATGTCCAAAGTGCAAGAACGAGCAGATTGTTTTTGGAAAGGCCTCAACAGTTGTTAATTGCCTTGTTTGCGGAAGGGTTTTAGTTGTTCCTAGCGGCGGAAAGGCAAGATTGAAGGCAAGAGTTCTTGAGGTGCTTGAATGAATTTAATGTATAGAAGGGAAGGTTTTCCTGAGGAAGGAGAACTTGTCCTTTGCAGAGTTACAAACATCACTCCTCACTCAACATTTGTAAATCTTGAAGAATATGACAAACAGGGTTTAATTCACATCTCAGAGATAAGCCCTGGAAGAATAAGGAACATTTATGAGTTTGTCAAAGAAGGAAAGATTATTGTCTGCAAGGTTTTGAGGGTTAACAAGGAAAAAGGTTACATTGACCTTTCGCTGAGAAGGGTTACCCAAATACAAAAGAGAAGCAAGCTTGATGAGATTAAGGAAGAGCAAAACTCTGAAAAAATAATAGCGCTGCTTGCAAAGAAAAAGAACATCGATTTTAAGCAGTTTTATCACGAGATAGCTGACAAGATTCTTAAGAACTACAATTATGTCTTTGAATGTTTTGACGATGTTGTTAACAACAAAGTAAAACTTGAGGACTTTGGAATTAAAAAGGAACTTGCTGATGAGTTAAAAGAAATAATACTTGCCAGAAGAAAACCTAAAAGGGTTGAAATAAAGGGTTTGCTGAAATTGACAAGCTATGAACCAAACGGGGTTGAAGTTGTTAAGGATGCGTTGCGCAGAGGAATTTCAAAGGTTAAGAACATAAGCATAAAATACGCTGGTTCTGGTGGTTATCTTGTTGTTTTATCAGGGGAAAATTTCAAGGAAATTGAAAAGGATTTAGAAATCTTTCTTGCAGAAGTCCAAAACTTTATGAAAGAAAAGAAAGGATTTTTCAGTTTTGAAAGAAAAGAAGTTTAGATTTTAAATATAAGCTTGTGAATATAAATCTCTATAAAGTAACCCATGCTTTCTACATTCTATATTTATAATCTCATATAAGTCCTTTCTTTATTCTTTCCTCTTCCTTTGCTTTTCTTAGATAGAAATCATACTTGCTTTTAGGAGAGTATTTTGGAGGAATTGCAAGAATTGTTTTTGAGGTGCAGATTGGGCAGTTTTCTTTTAAGGTGTAAATTCTGCAATTGTTGCAAAACATTATCTTCTTCATCTTATGTTTTTTATCATGTATTTTTTATTTTTCCTTTTTCTTTTTCTTCTCAACTTCTTTTGCTTCTGTTCCAAGAGAAGACATCTTTACAACCAGTCCAGGAAGTCCTGTTCCAACAGGAACAGGCTGGTTTACCATGACATTCTCAATTATTGAATTTAACCTATCTTCCTCCCCTCCTAAACTTGCCTGCAGAATGTGCTTCATAGGAGTTTCAAACGATGCTTTTGCAAGAACGCTTGATTTCCCCTTTACAATTCCATACCTTGTTATTCCCTCAACCTTTCCAAGTGAGCACATGCTATCTGCTACCAGCATTATGTGCCTAATGTCAATCGTAAGTCCTTGGGATTGCATTACGCTGTAAACTTCCCTCACAATCGCTTCTCTTGCAGCCTCTATTCCCAAAACCTCCTGTATTTCAAATATGTCGTTTGTAGTTGTTCTCTCTTCGTCAACGAAGCTCAGTTTTAAAACCTCTTTAAGATTTGAGCCAGAGGTCATTATTATATATTCTTCTCCTTTTTTTATTGGTAAAACATAGGTTATGTTCTTTATTCCAAGAATTATTATTTTCTTTAATCTTTCTCTCAAAGCATAGAGTTCGTTTATTCCCTCTTCTCTTGTCTTCTTGCTTACAATAAGGACATCATCCTTTTCCTTTATCTTTATTCCTTTGATTCCTTTCTTTATTGCCTCAACAACATCTTCTGTTTTTAGGTTCAAACTCTTCATCGTTTCAACATTCAAGGTTATCTCAACCGAGAGCTCTGCTATGTTTAAATAAAATTCTGATGTTATCTCTTCTAAAAAAGTTTGCTTTATTTGTGAAGCAACCTTTTCAATTCCTTTTCCGCTTGAATATGGCTCTTTGAGATATATATGCATCATAGGAGTTGCTATTTTTCTCCTCGAATCAAAGATCTCTATTATCCTTGGAAGTCCTGTTGTTACATTCATTTCAGAAACTCCTGCAAAGTGGAATGTGTTCAGAGTCATTTGAGTGCCTGGCTCTCCTATTGACTCAGCACTTATTATTCCAACACTCTCACCTGGTTCAACGAGCATGTTTTCATATTCCTCAACTACCTTTTCAACAATCTTTATCATCTTTGCTTCTGATATGTTTTCAGGGATTTTCTCTTTCAGTTCTTCAATTATCTTTTCAGGCAGTTTGTCCTTGTATTTTTTTAAGATTGAACTTAAACTCATATTTTCACCTTTTTAATTTTATGCAGTTGTTCTTGCTTTAAAGAGCATCGATTTGATTTTTGATTATTTTGATTGTCTTTTTTATTTTTATTTATTTCTCGAGCACTTCCCTAACTATTCTTCCAACATTTAGTTTTCCGTGTTCTGATTTTGAAACATCTATTCCATCCTCTCCAAAAAGGAATTGGATTATCCTATTGTTTGAATCCCTTACAGTGTAATCGTACTCAACCTTCAAGTCCTGCAGTGCATTTGCCAATCTCCTGTAGAGATAACCTGACTTTGGAGTTCTCAATGCAGTGTCCATAAGAGAATCTCTTCCTGTTATTGCTGCAAAGAAGAATTCCTTGGGATTCATTCCTTCTCTGAAATTGCTTCTTATGAAACCATGCGCTTCTGGCCCAAGGTCGTCTTTTTTAAAATGAGATAGAGTTCTGTTTGAATATCCCTTCTCAATTCTTTTGCCTCTCAAAGCTTGCTGCCCTACAACAGCAGCCATTTGGATTAAATTGAGGAGCTTTCCCCTTGCCCCTGATTTTATCATAAGCATCGTGCTTGTTTCTTTTGAAGCATGTTGTTCTATTACATCTCCACAATCGTTTCTTGCTTTGTTTAGGATTTCAAGTATGTTTATTTCCAAAGTGTCCTTCAAAGTTCTTCCTGGAAGAGCCTTTAATTCTCCATTCTTGTATTTTTCAATCAAATTCCTTACTTCATTTTCTGCGCTGTTAAGAATTTCATTTATTCTTTCCCTTGCTTCTTTTGGAAGATCAATGTCAGAAAGCAGAGTTGTCATACCATAATGGAGCAGAACATTTATTCCAAGCCTGAATATCTGCCCTATAATCTTGAATGTCTCTTCCTTTCCGTATTGAGTGTGAAGGCTTCTGAGCATCAATCCTGATTCAACTCCTAAACTTGACTTATCCATTACTCCTTCTTCAAGGATTCCGTTCTTTATTATTACAGGCCCTGATTTTGATTTTCCAACATAGTTGAAATCATCAGGAAGTATGACGCTGAAAACCTCTTTTCCAGTAACTCTTTTCTTGTTTGGAAGTTTTGAGAGGTTATCAACTCCTGATTCGTAAAGTATTTGGAGCGCTTCTTCTCTTGGGAGTTCAAGCTCCTTTGTAAGCAAATAGTTCCCTGCTATTGAATCCTGTATGCATCCAATAACGCTTAACCCGTATCTTGGGCTTATTATTTGAGTGTTAACTCTCATCAGAAATTCTGCTTCTGCCCTTGCCTCTTCTGTTTGAGGAATATGAAGATTCATTTCGTCCCCGTCAAAATCAGCGTTGTAAGGATGGCAAACAGCAGGGTTTAACCTGAATGTTTTGTATGGCAGTATCTTTACCCTGTGAGCCATCATGCTCATTCTGTGCAAAGAGGGCTGCCTGTTGAAGAGCGCTACGTCTCCATCCAAGAGATGCCTCTCAACTATGTAACCAGGAGCTAATTCCTCAACCAATTGTTCTTTTGTCTCGTCAGTTATCTTTTTCTTCTTTCCGTCAGGCCTTATGACATAGTTTGATCCTGGATAGTTTTTAGGCCCGTTAATTACAAATCTTTTCAGATATTCCTTGTTCCATTCTGTTACTCTCTCAGCAACAGTGAGTTTTGTTGCAATCAAAAAAGGAACCCCAACCTCATCCAACTCTAACATAGGGTCAGGGCTTATTACTGTTCTTGCAGAGAAATTTGTCCTCTTTCCTGCGAGGTTGTGCCTTATCCTGCCGTGTTTGCTCTTTATTCTCTCTGTCAATGTTTTAAGGGGCTGCCCGCTTCTATGCCTTGCAGGAGGAAGTTGGGCTATTGCATTGTCAAAGTATGTTGTTATATGATATTGAAGAAGCTCCCACAAATCCTCTATGATTATTTCAGGAGCGCCTGCATTTATGTTTTCAAACAATCTCTGGTTTATCCTAACGATATCGCCTAATTTATGGGTTAGGTCATCCTCGCTCCTTTCTCCTGTTTCAAGGGTAATGCTAGGCCTTGTTGTAACAGGAGGTATTGGTAGAAGCGTTAGAACCATCCATTCAGGCCTTGCAGCTTTCGGGTCAATTCCAAACAATGGCAAGTCCTCATCCTTTATCATCTCTAATCTTGCTCTAACTTCTATAGGAGTAAGTTTTTTGTTGTCCTCTAAAAAAGTTGTTGGCTTTTCAATGCTTATCTTAAATTGTTTTGCGCCGCAGTGAGGGCATTTCTTTGCATCCTTCATCTTGTTTATTATTTCTGTGACTATTGGGCTTCCAATTACCTTGTCTTCAGGATTTAACTCGCTAAGTCTGTTTAAGTACTGCTTTATTCTCTTTTGGTCCATCAAAGCCCTTCCACATTCCCGGCATGTGCTTCTCAATAGTTCATGAATGACATTGACGAGTTTGACATGTATCACAGGCCTTGCAAGAACAATGTATCCAAAATGCCCAACGCACTCCTTTAATCTTCCGCCGCAGGTTTTGCATTTCAAACCAGGATCAATTACTCCCATCCTTGTGTCCATCAAACCCCCATCAACAGGATATCCTTCTTTGTCATACAGTTCAGGAGTTACAACTTTAACAGCAGCCATGTCCTTAATCATCTGTGGGCTTAAAAAACCAAAAACTATCTTGTCAAGTTTTTTGTAAATCATCTCTTCTGAATATTCCATTTTTTCTACCCCTCTAACTTTTCTTAAATTATTTTTTAATCATTTTTTGAATTCTTGTTTAAATTATTTTTCAGTTGTTGAGCATTAATTTAGTATTTTGTTTTTAGCACAAATCTTGGATAAACTCCCATTGATTTCAATTCGTCTGTTAAGAGCTTGAAGGCATAGCTCATCTCTATGAAACTTACCTTTGAGTCCTCTCCGCATACAGGGCAGTAATTTGTTTTTTTGTAAAAGTCCTCTATTGCTATCAAGCCGCACTTCTCGCAAACAGGAATTACTATTTTGTCAGAATCAAACCTTTCCTTTAAAAGAAGGGATGTTCCATGAGCTACAAAGCAGTCCTTTTCCATCTCTCCCAATCTTAGCCCTCCTTCTTTGGCCCTTCCCTCTGTTGGTTGCCTTGTCAGCAGTTGAACAGGACCTCTTGCTCTTGCATGAAGTTTGTTAGCAACCAAGTGCTTTAATCTGAGATAATAAATGTTTCCAACAAAAATCCTTACCTTAAACATCTCTCCTGTCTCTCCATTGTACATCGTTTCTGTTCCATTGTCCCTGAAACCTAGATCCAAGAGTTGGCTCTTCAAGTCCTCTTCTCTCTCAGAGCTAAATGCTGTTGCATCAATATGCCTTCCTGCAAGAGCCCCGACTTTGCCTCCAAGAAGTTCTAATAATTGTGCAACGGTCATTCTTGTTGGAATGCTGTGAGGAGAAAATATTATGTCAGGGATTATTCCTGATGCTGTGAAAGGCATATCACTTGGATCCACTATTAAACCGATAACCCCCTTTTGTCCGTGTCTGCTTGTAAATTTATCTCCTATCTCTGGAATCATTGGATTTCTTATTTTTACCTGAACGAGCTTGTTCCCTTCTGAATTTTCTGTTATGATTACAGAATCAACAATGCCTTCCTCTCCGTGTTTAAGAGCAACAGAGCTTTCTCTCTTAACTCCTGATGTCAAACTATAATCTTCAAGACCGCCGAGGAATCTCGGTGGGCTTACCTTTCCAATTAAAACGTCTCCCTCGCCAACCTTTGCTTCAGGATATATTATTCCATCGCTCTCCAAGTATCTGTAATCATGCTCTGACCTGTAGCCCTTAACATCCTTGTCAGGAATAGTAATTTCGTCAGTTAATCCGCCTGGATATCTAAGTTCTTCTGCAATCACAGGCCTGTAATAAACGCTCCTTCCAAGTCCCATATCTATTGAATTTCTGTTGATTATAAAAGCGTCTTCCATATTGTAACCTTTGTAACTCATAACTGCCAGCACAACATTCTGTCCAGCAGGATGGTTCTCGTACTTTGACAAATCATGCATTATTGTCTTAACAATAGGAACTTGGGGATAGTAGAGTATGTTCACATCCATATCCATTCTTAACGGATAATTTGATATGTATATCCCTATTGCCTGTTTTTGGTTTTTTGAACCAATGTTTAACCTTGCGCTTTGAGTGTAATTTGAGAATGGCACCAATGAAGTGCATAAACTGAAAAGCGCTATTGGAGAGACTTCCAAATGCGTGTGTTCTGGAGTTATTTCTTCAACAGAAAATGCAACCAAAGCGTTTTCCTCTTCTTCTGCATCAAGGTATTCAACTATACCCTGATTTACCAAATCGCTCCACTTCAGTTCATTGTTCATCAGCATTTCAACATGCTTTTCTGTAAGCAATGGTTTTCCTTCTTTGACAATGATCAGAGGCCTTCTCAATCTTCCAGAACTTGCTTCTATGTGTATGTCGTTTGTCTTTTCGTCATAGCTTATGTTTATGAAGTTCTCAATCTCATTGTGCCTTCTCTTATTTTTAAAATTTTCAACAAATTCCTTTGGATTATCAACATAACCAATTATTTTTCCATTAAAAAAAACATCCGCCATTCTTTCACCTTCTAACAATCAATTTTGATTTTTTGAGCATGATTTTTAACAAGATTTTTATTCTTCTTCATCTATTGTCTTTAATCTTATTTCCTTTAATTTTTTCAGCAATTCTTTCTCATCAACATGTTCGCTTGTGATTGAGGACAGCAAAGCAAGGTTTTTCTTTAATCCTATGTTGGTTCCCTCTGGAGTTTCTATCGGGCATAATCTTCCCAAGTGGGTTGGATGAAGTTCTCTTGCCTCAAAGTTCTCCTGTGCAGAACTTAGCAGGCTCACAACCCTCTGCAGGTGCGACATGGTCTCCAAGAAATTTAGCCTCTGAATTCTTTGAGATATTCCTTTTCTTCCAGCCACCCAAACCCCTGTTGCTAGAGAACTATAAATTCTTTGGGTCAATAATTTTTCTCTTATAATAACCTTTAAGGAAGGTATCTTTCCACGCTTTACTATCCTTTGGAAATTGTAGAGCATGTCGTTTGTTAAAACCCTGAAATTAACCCTGAAGAGCTCTGCCAACAGATCACCGCTCATCTTTACTCTTTTGTTTGCATAATGGTCCTTGTCGTCCTCTGGAACAGAACCCCTTGAAATCAATATGTATCTTCTTAAAAACTTGCAAAGGTTGTATGCTTTGTAAATCCTTTCTTTTGGACTTGTGCCTACATTAGGCAGGAGATACTTGTCTAGAATTTCTTCTGTTCTTTGTATTCTCAAGTCCCTTGTTTGGGTTATTCCAATCTTCTTTGCTATGAAATCCAAAGCATCTTCCCTTGTTTTTATGTCGGAAAATTCGTATAGATTAACCATTACCTCATCAAACTGCTCTTCAGAACTAACAAAGTGCATTATCTGTTGATCGTTTGTAAGCCCCAATGCTTTTATTATTAAAATCATCGGCACCCTGTTCACCCTTGTGAAACTCAAGTAGAATATTCCATCCTTGAATTTTTCAACAGTGTGCGGAATCTTGAAAGAGCCCCTTTCTGAGAATATTTTTCCAACATACCTTGCGGTTCCTGTTGTTATTTTTGTAACTACAAATTTGTTTGATGCTAAATCTTCTATTTTCACAAGAACCTTTTCGCTGCCGTTTATTATGAAATAACCTCCTGTGTCTTTTGGGTCTTCCCCAACCTCAATAAGTTTTTCTTCACTGAGATTGTATAGGTGGCAGTACTTTGATTTTAGCATTATTGGAAGGTTTCCTATGACTACCTTTATGGATTCCCTCTGAACACCATTTGCATGGGCGCTGACTGTCAAATATATTGGAGCTGCATATGTAATCTTTCTCAACCTTGCTTCCATGGGATAGAGCATTCGCTTTGAACCGTCAGCCTCTATCAACTCTGGCTTTGAGACAGAGATTTTGTCAAACCTTATCTTGAAGCTTTCAAGGTTATGAGGTATTATTGTTGGTTCAATGTTTTGCTCTTCTTTTATTATCTCATTAAGCTCGTAATCAATGAAATTGTTGAAAGATTCTATGTCTGACTTTGTAAATGATTCTTCTTCAAAAATTTTTTTCAACAAAACATTGTGCATCTTACTCATAAACAACCACCCTATAGTAAACTGACTGCCCTGCAGACTCGCTTTTTCTTATTATTTTTATAACATCACCTTCCTTTACATTCAGGTGAGCTATGGCAGGGTCGTTCTTCAATATTCTTGGAAGTTCGTTCAAAGAAATCTTATACTTTTCCAACAATTCTTTCTTCTCGCTCTCAGAGACTTTTATGTGTTCAGGAACTAATTCATGCTTTATGGTTTTCATTTTAATCACAATCCCTCTTGTTTTTTAAATATAGAAAAAACGAATTCCAATTCCACTCTTTTTTTGTGTTTTGCATTTTAAATTTTGAACGGGCCGGACGAGATTTTCAAAATTGATTTTTCGAACTCGCGACCACCGGATTAAAAGTCCGATGCTCTGTTGCCCAGCTTTTTTTAAAAGCTTCCAGGCTGAGCTACCGGCCCGCATGAAATGGACGCCCCGGCCGGGATTTCCGAATTTTCTTTTTCTTTCTCGAACCCGGGTCAGAGCCTCGACAGGGCTCTATGATAAACCGCTACACCACCGGGGCTTTAAGGAGTTTTTTGCGATTTTTGTATTATTATTCTTCTTTTCCATATTTTCAAGCTTTATGGCAATCTCTCGTCTTAAAAACCGTATTTTATTCTCGGAGTTAAAAGTATCAGTCACTACTTTTTACGACTAAGAAAGATTGCCATGCCATCAAAATTAGGCAATAGATCCTATTTATAAATTTTTTGTTTTTTTGCTGATGCGTGATGATTTAAAATTTCAAAATATGACAAACTTTATAAATAAAGGGTTTTCTACTACTTTTTATTGAGAATCTTGCTTTTAATTAGCAAAGGCAAACCCCGCCTAGCTCAATGGTTAGAGCGTCCGGCTGTAGATTCTTGCAGACGCTCATAATTTGAAGGAATGAAAGCAGGACAGCTGGTCGTTGAAACCGGAAGGTTCCTGGTTCGAGTCCGGGGGCGGGGATTTAATTTCTCAAACTTCAAGCATTCTCGTTTTATTTTTTCCTGTAGAATCAAAAGTTTTTAATAATAGAATAAACATTGTATTAATATGTCCTACGCAGAAGTCACAAAGGAAATGAGCAAAGAGGAATTTCTGAAAAGCATTAAAGAGCTCAATCCAAAACTCGACTTTCAGCTGATAAGCAAGGCATACGATTTTGCAAAAAAGAAGCATGAGAGGCAGCTTAGAAAATCAGGAGAGCCGTATTTCATACACCTTACAGAGGTAGCTTATATTCTCTCTGAATTAAGATGCGACACGCAAACAATAGTTGCAGCCCTGCTTCACGACTGCGTTGAAGACACTGCTGTAAAGATAGAAGATATAAAGAAGGAATTTGGAGAGGATGTTGCAACGATAGTTGATGGAGTTACAAAGATACAGCGAGTGAAGTTGAGCAAAGAGGAGAACATAGCAGAGAACATAAGAAAGATAATTCTTGCAACAGGCAAGGACTACAGAGTAATACTTGTAAAGCTCGCTGACAGATTGCATAACATAAAGACATTAAAGTTTTTAGAACCAGAAAGGCAGAAGGAAATGGCAAAAGAAACCCTTGAAATCTATGTTCCTATAGCATACAAGCTCGGAATGTACAACATAAAATCAGAAATGGAAGATCTTTGTTTTAAGTACCTTAATCCAGAACCATACGAAGAATTGAAAAAAAAGATTGGAAAGAAAAGAGAAGAAAGGGAAGCAGAAGTAAAGGAAATTGTTGACAAGTTTAAGAAGGAACTTTCAGAAAATGGGTATGAAGTAGAGGTGTTTGGAAGAGCCAAAAATTTTTACAGCATTTACAAAAAGATGATTACTAAAAACAAGGGCTTTGAGGAGATACACGACTTGATAGCGATAAGGATAATAACAAAGACAGTTGATGACTGCTACAAAATCCTTGGCTACCTGCATTCAAAATACATTCCAATAATGAAAGAATTCAGGGATTACATTGCAATTCCAAAACCAAATGGTTACCAGTCGCTCCACACAACCTTGCTCTATGAAAAAAAGCCGATTGAGGTTCAGATAAGAACCTGGGAGATGCATTACAATGCAGAGGACGGAATTGCTGCTCATTGGCGCTACAAAGGAACAGAGAAGGATTCTGATTTTGATAGGAGAATAAACTGGCTCAAGAGAATACTCTCTTGGGTTCAGGAAGCAGAGAGCGCAGAAAAATTCTTTGAGGACTTAAAGATTGATTTGTTCAAAAACGAGATTGTTGTTCTCACTCCAAAAGGTGATTCGGTAATACTTCCAGAAGGTTCAACCCCTGTTGATTTTGCATATGCTGTTCATACACATTTGGGAGATAAGTGCAGCAAGGCGATTGTAAATGGAAAAATAGTGAGCTTAGACAAGGAGCTTGAAAGCGGGGATGTTGTTGAGATAATAACCTCAAAAAACGCAAAGCCGTCAAGCAGTTGGCTCAAATTCGTAAAGACAAAAACCGCTTCACAAAAAATAAGGAAAGCTCTTGGAATTCCAAAAGAGGACAAGAGCATTAAAGCGAATGCAGAACTAAGCGAACAGCAGCTCCTTAAACTGCTTGATTTGAAAGGGATAAAACCCTCTTTGGTAAAGTTTGGAAAGTGCTGTAATCCTCAATACGGAGACGAGATTATAGCTATAAAGACAAAAGATGGAAAATACACTATTCACAAGAAGAACTGCATCAACCAATTTTCAAGCCCAAGGGAGCAGACAATTCTCTTGGAATGGAAATCAGAGGACAAGGGCGAGGAATACACCTTGAATGTTAGTTTTATTGACAGGGTTGGGCTTCTTTCTGACATACTTAAAGCAATTTCTTCAAGGAAGATTAATGTAACTTCTGTAAAGAGCAAAACAACAAAGAGAGGAGCGCTGCTTACATTTCAGTTGAATTGCGACGACAGCAAAAAGATAGAAGAACTTAAAGAGGAGTTAAAAAAGATAAACAACATCTTGGGTTTTGAATTCAAAAAGGAGAAATTGAGAGACATACTGAGGAACATAATAAACAGCAGGTTCAGAAAAAAGGGTTCTAACAGCAATGGTGAAAATGAACAGGAAAGCAATGAAAAATAGAGCAAGAACAAAAAATAGGATAAACAAAATAAGAGGATAAAAGAATAATCTAAAAGATAATCTAAGATTTATTGTAAGCATTTATTAGAATGCAAACCTTTTTTCTTAAATTTTTTTATATCTTGATTTTTTGCATAAATGTTTTAACATGTTATGTTACAATACTGTAAAGCGCCTTTTGCAAGAGATAGACAAAAACAATTATTGAAATGAAAGGACTGCTTATGCCAAAACTCAGAACAATAATGTATATTGCAGAAAGTATGTCAAGAATGCTTGCGATGTCACCTGAGAACGAGAAAAGAACTCCTTTTAGAAGTAGATAAATTCCTGCTTGCTTTACAATGCTTGCAGAAAGAAAAGTGCTGCATGAAAGCACTATTGCAACTGCCAAATCAAGAACCCCCAAGACCTTTAAGACAAAATTTCCCATGAATTTAAGAATAATGTAGGTAATATAAAATTTTTCCCATTTTTTGTGCATCAAACAATGAATATCACTAAAACAAGAATGATAAAGAATATTCCATATATGGAGAACCTTTTCACAGATGTATTTAATAATTGGAAGAATTTAAAAACAAGCAGAATAAGAGCGATTGTTAAAAAGATTGAGAGGACTAACTGAAGCGATGAAGGAGAAGGAAGAACAGCTATCTTGAGTAGAAGCAGGAGCATTACAAGAAGTATAATTTTTATTGAGAACTCGTGTTTTGAACCCTTTGTCAAAAACTTGTTCCCTGTTTTAAAAATCTCAACAAACTCAAGTTCCTCTTTAATAAAAAAAGACCAAATCATCTTTTTATCCATTAATTGTTAATCTTACTTTCTTGTGCTCTTTTGAAAAGCAGCTTGCTTATTAATTTTTCTGTTTTTGGCTCAGCATGCGCTTATGCGCTTAATAGGTGTTTGCAACATAACCTGTTTTGTACGTCTTTTTTTGGCAAACTAAGCACTCTCCTTCTCTTTCTTCGTTTTTCAAATCAGAACCAAAGAGTTCAATCCCTTCTCCAAACTCCTTTATTTTGTCCCAACACTCTCTTGAACCGCACCAATAAACCTCTACAATCTTGTTCCTTTTTAGGTTTTCAACAGCCTCTTTTTTGTTTTTCGCGAAAACAATGTTCTCCTGCAAAAAACTTTTGCTCCTGTTAAGCAGTTCTGCTTCAATCTCCTTGAGTTTTTTATTTACAACAGACAGAACATCTTCCATGTTAAACAGTTCTCTTTTTTTCAAGTCCCTTCTTGCAATGCAAAATTTGTTTTGGGAGAACTCTCTAACGCCAAGCTCTATTCTCAATGGAACTCCTTTTATCTCCCAATTGTAGAACTTTGAACCAACAGAATCTTGGCTTTCATCCAAAAAGGCTCTTATTCTGTTATCCTTCAATTTTTTAAGCAACTGCTTTGATTTCTCAATAATCTCATTCTTGTTTTTATCGTCAAATATTGGAACGATTACAACTTGTATTGGAGCAATTTTTGGGGGGAGTATCAAGCCATTGTCATCTCCATGAACTCCTATAACCGCTGCCAACAATCTTGCGCCATTTCCAGTGCATGTCATCCATGCATAGTCCTCTGTGCCATCTGCTCTTTTGAATTTTATGTCAAATTTCTTGGCATAAGCTTGTCCAAGATTATTGCATGAACCGTTTTCCATGATTTTTCCAGAAGGCATTAATGAATAATACTCAACAGCGCCAAGCGCTCCTGGAAAACACTCCCATATCGGCTTTTCAACTTTTAAAGGTGTTAAACAAAGTTCATTCCATATTTCATCCCATATCTTCATATGAATTTTGAGTTCTTCTGACGCTTCTTCCATTGTTGCGTGAGCTGTGTGTATCTCATGCCAAACAGTTATCTCCCTGTCCCTGATCAAGGGCCTTGTGTGTTTTGTTTCATAGCGAAAACTGCTGACTGTTTCATAAATTCTTATAGGCAAATCATTGTATGAGCGAATCCAAAGTTTGAACATTGGATACATCGCAGGCTCTCCTGTAGGCCTTAGAATATAGCTTGGTTCTCTTTCTTTGGGAACAGTAACAAAGAATGCCTGTTTTTTGAAACTGTTCCACCATTTTTCATTTATTTTTGCATACTCAAGAGGGACTAATTGAGGAAAATAGAGTTCTTTGTAATCATTCTCTTTGAGCAGTGAATCCCAAATTTTCTTTATGTTGAGCATTATTTCATATCCATAATTAAGCCAAACAAAACATCCCTTTACATTGTATCTTTTGTCAATTATTCCTGAAACAGAAAGCACTTGGTTGAACCACCTTGAAAAATCAGAACCCTTTTTAGCTGTTATGGATTTTGGAAGTTCTAATTCATTTTCAGAATCATCATCCTTGTTTTCCTTTGTATTTGCTGATTTTGCCATAAAAACTGAAAACAAATTTCCTATTTAAACATTTTTGTTTTTTGTTTTTTTGCTGTTTTGCAAAATCGTAAAAATCTAAATCAAAAACTCTTTTGTATTTTATTTTTATGTTGTCTTATAGTTTTTACTTTGCTCTTTTATTTTTTAATTTTAATTATTTTTTAATTATTTAATCCTTTATTTTTTCTCAGAATAAAAATTTTGCTTTTGTTTTTGCTCCTGCTTCTTTTCCTGTCTTTTAATCGCATAAAGAAGAATTGCGGTTCCTATTATAAAAATCATAAATCCTGTGAAAAAAGCAAATATCGGCATCTCTTCTTTTTCAAATCCCATAACGCTCATGCCTGTTATTGTCTTTTCATTGTTTAGCATTGCAACTCCAATAAAGAGCCCAAACAAGAACAAGAACACAGCAGCTGACTCCAAGTGTTTTTTATTCATTTAAACCACCTTCCGTTAATATGCATTTAATATGCTTTTGTTAAGCAAATCATATTTAATTAATCTTATTTAATATTTTTAATATTTTTGATTATTCTTTTGATGTTTTTATAATTTTTGTTTTAAGCAATTAGTTTTATCTTTTTTTGCAATATTTGGCATTTGCAGGCTGCACTTTAATTGTACTTTACTTGTTTTGCCTAGCTTATTTTATTATTGTATTATTTTAATTTTAATTGTTTTTGATTGTTTTAAATTATTATTTAATATTTTATATTTTCATATTTTATTTATTTTTGTTACTGTTCTTATTATTTTATTTTATTTAATTATTTTATTTCTTCTGAATTTTTATTTTGCTTCCTGATTTGAATTATCAAGTTTGTTATCCCCTCTTATCCTCTCAACTCCTACAACCTTGTCTTCTTGTTCAAGTTTTATAAGTCTTACTCCTTGCGTGTTTCTGCCAACAACAGATATTTGCTTAACAGGAAGCCTTATTGTGTAACCAAACTTTGTAATCAGTATTATCTCATCATTGTCATTTACTGTTTTTAATGCAACAACCTTTCCTGTTTTTTCATTTACCTTAAGGTTTATAACTCCATTTACAGCCCTTCCTGTTAGTCTGTAATCCTTGACATAAGTTCTCTTTCCAAATCCGTTTTCGCTGGTTGTGAGAAGGGTTTCTTCTTCGCTTTCAGACACGACCATTCCTACTACCTCATCGCTGCTCTTTAATTTTATTCCGCAGACTCCTCTTGTCACCCTTCCCATTGTTCTTACTTCATCCTCTTTGAATCTTGCTGCAAACCCGTTTTTTGTTGCAAGTATTACAAAATTGTTTTCTCTTACTATGTCAACTCCTATAAGCTTGTCATTTTCTTCCAAGAGTATTGCTCTTACTCCATTTCTTGATGTGAAGTAATCGCTCAATCTTGATTTTTTAATTGTTCCTCTTGATGTTGCCATCAATATTAAACCAGAGTTGAATTCCTCAATTGGAAGAAGCGCTGTTATATTTTCCCCTTGCTCTAATTCCAAGAGATTTACAACAGCCCTTCCTTTTGAATTTCTTCCTGTTTCAGGAATCTTATAAACCTTCAGCCTGAAGAACCTTCCCTTGTCTGTGAAGAACAACAACCACGAGTGAGTGTTTGCTATTAAAACATTCTTAACAAAATCCTCTTCTCTTGTTTGAGTTCCAACAAGCCCTCTACCTCCTCTGTTTTGTGTTCTGTATTCTTTAAGAGAAGTTCTTTTTATATAGCCTTTGTTGGTAAGGGTTATCACAACATCCTCTCTTTTTATTAAGTCCTCAACATCAAGCTCAATGCTTTCCTCTTTAACCATGTCTGTCCTTCTCTTATCACCATAAGCATTCTTTAATTCCTCAAATTCCTTTTTCATTATTTTTAGAATTTCGTTTTCAGAGCCAAGAATTCTGTTCAGTTCCTCAATTGTTTTGAGCAGGGATTCCTTTTCTTCAATTGTCTTTTGAAACTCCAACCTTGATAATCTCTGCAGTTTCATCTCCAATATTGCCAATGCCTGCTTCTCGCTCAAACCGAATTCATTCATTAAGGAGTTCTTAGCTTCTTCAATGTTTCCTGACTGCTTAATCTTTGCAATCACCTCATCAATCCTCTTTAATGCTATTACAAGCCCTTCTACTATGTGCACTCTTTCCTTTGCTTTTCTCAAATCAAAATTGAGAGCCCTTGTTATTGTTTTCTTCCTGTAATCAATGAAATTAAGAAGGAGTTCCTTTATGTTTAATATTCTTGGCTTGCCTTCAACAAGGCATAGCATGATTATTCCATAATTCGTCTGCAACTTTGTATGATGGAATAGTTGATTAAGAGTTATTTCAGGATTAACATCCTGCTTTAATGAGATTACAATCCTAACTCCTTCCTTGTCACTTTCATCTCTTATGTCAGAAATTCCTTCAATTGTTTTGTTCTTAACAAGGTTTGCAATTTCTTCGAGAAGCAGAGATTTGTTTACTTGGAAAGGAATTTCTGTGATTATTATGCTATTCTTTTTTGCTTTTGATTCAACTTCTGTTCTTGCCCTTACAATTACCTGCCCACGCCCGTTTTTGTAGGCATTTATAAGATTACCATTTGAATATACAAGACCTCCTGTTGGAAAATCAGGACCTTTTATTATGCTCATTATGCCTTCTATGCTCATTTCAGGATTGTCAATTAATCTTGCCAATGCTTCAAAAACCTCTGACAGGTTGTGAGGAGGAATGTTGGTTGCCATTCCAACAGCAATTCCAGAGCTTCCATTTAGCAATAAGTTTGGTATTCTGGAAGGAAGGAAGAGCGGCTCTTCAAGGGTATTGTCAAAATTCTTTCCAAAATCAACTGTTTCCTTCTCAATGTCTTTCAACAACTCTTCAGCAATCTTTGAAAGACGGACCTCTGTGTAACGCATTGCAGCAGCACTATCCCCATCAATGCTTCCAAAATTTCCCTGACCGTCAATCAAAGGGTATCTCATTGAAAAAGGCTGAGCCATTCTCACCAAAGCATCATAAACAGCAGCGTCTCCGTGCGGATGGTATTTTCCAAGAACATCTCCAACAACTCTTGCTGATTTTTTGAACTGCTTGCTGTGGAAGAGCTTCATCTGATGCATAGTATACAAAATTCTCCTATGGACAGGTTTTAACCCGTCTTTGACATCAGGAAGAGCCCTTCCAACTATGACAGACATTGCATAATCAAGATAAGAGGATTTCATCTCATCTTCAATGTTTCCTTCTTTAATGTTTTCCTTCTTCTCTTTCATTTTAGTCTCTCGGCATTCTCTATCAATTCTTTCAATCTTTCATTTTAATATTTTCTTACTATTCTTAAAATATTTGAACTAACCCTAAAACTCTTTCCACAATAAACGCACCTCTTGCTCTTTTTAAGATAGTCCTTCTTTGGGCTGTAGAGCATCTTGTTGTGGCAATTCGGGCATTTCAACTCCAAAACAACCATGATTAAAACACCTCTTTAATTTTTTATCCTGATTTTTGTTAATTTAATTCATGTTGATTTAGTTCATTTTAATTGAATTTATTTAATGCTTTTTAATGCTTTTATTTATGCTTTTCCTTAATTCTCTTTATTCTCTTTACTCTTTTTTGCTGCTTAAATCCTTATCATATTCATAATTTTCATAAGAATCATTAAAATCTTTCTCTATTCTGTTTTCATTGTTTTGGTTATTATTGGTTTCTATGCCTTTATCGCTTTCTTCTTGCTCTTCTTTCTCCTGCCTGATTTCAGAAGATTTCTCTTTTAGCTCATTTACTTCTTCCTGTTCTTCTTCAAGCCCATGAAATTTTTTTTGCTCTTTTTTTGGCAATCCTCTTTCTTCTTTTTCTTCTTTTTTCTTGCTAGCATCAGCGCTTTCTATTTTATCATTTTCTTTCTTATTTTCATCTTTATATTCTTCTTTTTTCTCTATGCTTCTTTGTTTGTTTTCAGCTTTTCTTTCTTTCTCTCCGTAAAATTCAACTTGTGGTTTTTTCCTGCTGGGCTGCATCTTGTTAAGGATCTTGCTCAAATCAGTTGTTTCATCTATTTCAAAATAATCATAAAACTTTTTTGTAAGCTTTAAAAGAGCTGTTTTTCCATGCTTTTCTTTTGTTATAAAGCCCTGAGCTGCAAGTTCGTTTATGTGGTCATATGCTTTGTTAGTTCTTATCTTTATTATGTCTGACTGTAAAACAGGGGCTTTCCATGCAATCACTGCAAGGGTTTCAAGAAGGGTTTTTGTAAGTTCTGTGTGAGGCACAATCTTCCTAACATGACCAATAAATTTCTCCCTTACTGTGAGTTTCCATGCATTGTTGTATTCTATAAGAGTTAGAGAAGTTCCGCTCTCGTATCTCTTTTTTAAAAACCCCAGCGCCTTAAGAACTTCTTCGTTACTAAGCTTGCATATCTTTGATATCTCCTCTGCGGTCATTGGTTTTCCAGATGCAAATAAAACAGCTTCAACGCTGTTAACTTGGTTCTCAAAATCCTCAGATTCCTCTCTTTTTTCCTTTTCTTGTGCCATTTGAAATCATGGATGAAAAGCAAGCAGATTTTATTATAAAATTTTTTATTAGATAAAAACAAGACCTGCCTATTTTTTATTTAACTCTCCTACTAATTATCTCATAAATCTCTAATAACTTTTTATGATTTTTATTTTTTTTGGCTTTCTTTTTCCTCTTTTTTTGAATTATCCTTCTCTAATTTTAACTCAGGGAGAGTATATTTTGAGTCCTGTTTCACTATGTGTTCCTCTTCAATCCAAAGATTTAGCATTGGTTCCAACTGCTCTTTTGGGATTCCAACTCTCCTTGACAGGGTTTCAATTTCTAATGGTTCCTTTGCTTCTCTCAATGTAATCATAACATTATTCCTTAAAAGTTTTAGCATGTTTTCTTCAAGTATCTTCTTCTGCGCTGTCAACTCTTTGTAACCCATGTCCAAAGTGTGCAACTTAGCTAAAAGGTCGTTGAAGAAGTTTGTTAGCGCTATTGCATTTGAATTAAGGTTTGGCGGTTCTAAGACCTCTATTGAAGAAGGAAGGTAATCAATGCAAAAATTCATCAGAGCGCTCAAATCATTAAAGCTTATTTCAAGCTCGCAAAAGGTTGAAAAGAATTTTCCCTTGTCTGATGGTTCAAAGAATTCCTTTTTTAAAACGCTTAGTTCTTTCCTTGAAGTCAAGCTGTCAACTATCTTGTGCGCTGTTTCTTCCAAATACTTTTTTGGAGTTCCTATGAGTTCTATTATTGCCCTTGCAATTATTGGGTTCTCAACATCTTTCATAATTTTTAAGAAAGGGTTTTGTTTTATAAATCTTTTTCTTTTTAGTTTCTTTGTTTTCTTGTTTTTTGTTTGTTGTCATCTCTTTGCTATCAGAATAATGTTGAGCATTACTGAAAGGAAGAGGAATGTGTAAAGAGCAACCAATCTTTGATAATCCCTGCAACTGCAACTTGTTTTTTGAACACAGGTTTTATTTAAATCTTGAGCGCTGTTTTTGTTCGCTGAAAAATTCATTTTCTCAGTTTCAATTTTCTTAGAATTTTCTTCTTGATAAAAATTGTTTTCAGCAGAATTGTTCAAAGATTTTATTCCTGCAGCATCATTCGTATCATTCTCTTGCAACTGCAAATTCAGGTCTTTTGCAAATGAACTTATGTCACTGATTTCTTCAAATACTGCAATGTTTTCTTTTAGAATTTCAACACTCAAATGCTCTGCTTCTAAGCTTAAAATGTTTCTTAGCACAACAAGGACTTCTGAATTTCCTTTAAGAGAAAATTCTTTTTCAGAAACGTCAATTTCTCTTTGTTCTGAAAAAAGTTTTCCTCTTGCGATTAAATTTTTGTCTTCAAATTCGTTGTTTTCTATTTTTAGCGTTGTTTCAAGGAAATCTCCATTTCTCACAATTTCAAAGATTTCAGCATTAATATCATAGCGCTCAATTTCTTCTTGCATAAGGATGCCAAGCCCTTCAACAATCAAAGAGCAATTATTGTTCAAAATATTTTCTTTATAATTAACGCTGAAATTAAAGTTATAGCAACCATCTTTTCTTGCATAAAATGTTGAAACATGATTCTTTGTTTTTTTTGAATTTTCATCAATGCATTCAATGTACGCCTTTACAGCATACTTTCTCGTGTTTGCCCTGCAAACTAAAATCTCAAAGTAGGCGTCTCCATCTTTAAAAAATAATTTCTTAAGCATTATGCTGCTATTAGAAATTTCAGCATTTTGTGTCTCATTGGAAAGCATATTTGCAGTTGAAAAATCGCTCTGAAGCGCGCTGAAAAGGATCATTGAGCAGGAAAAAACAAACAGAATTCCTAAATTCAGAGATTTAAGTTCCATGAATTTGCTTAAAGAAAATAGTTTTTAAAATTCTAATCAATTTTTTCCTGAAAATCTTTCGGATTACTCCCAAATTCCAGGAATCTTTTCATCGCAAAACCTGCATCTTCCATTAACGATGTTGTTTTCTAAGATTTCAAACCCTCCTCTTTCTACAATTAATCTCTTGCAATTAGGGCAATAAGTATTGTTCTTGTTCTGTAAATATATGTTGCCTACATAAACAAAATTTATCTTTTTAACAGCAATCTCGTATGCCTTGAGCAAACTCTTTGCAGGAGTAACTTCCTTGTCGGTCATTCTGTACATTGGGAAGAACCTTGAGAAGTGCAGGACAGATTTTTTCTTGAAAGTTTTGCTTATCCAAGAGACCATTTCCTCAATTTCCTCTGAGTTGTCATTCAACTCTGGAATCAACAGATTTGTTATTTCTGTCCATACATTCTCTTCATTCAGGATTTCCAGGGTTTTCAAAACATTCTTTAGGGAACCGCTCGTTATTTCCTTATACTTTTCCTCGTTGAAGAATTTTAAATCAACATTTATGGCATCCAAATAAGGAATTATTTTTCTTAGAGGCTGCTCGTTTATGTATCCATTGCTCACAAAAACATTCTTCAACCCGTTTCTCTTTGCTATTTTCATTGTTTCAAGAGCATATTCGTAAAAAACAGTCGGCTCGTTGTAAGTATAAGCTATGCTCTCGCAATTCCTCTTCTTTGCAGTTTCCACAATAACTTCTGGCTCTGTCTCGTTTACCAAGATTAGTTCTTTTTCTGCAATTCCTTTTCTTACAGCAGAGATTTCAAAATTTTGGCAGTTCAAGCACGAAAGATTGCAGCCAAAAGTTCCGATGGATAGAGCGCTGCTTCCTGGCAAAAAATGATACAGAGGTTTTTTTTCTATAGGGTCTATGTTTAAAGAGACAGGTTTGTTATAAACAAGAGAATAAAGTTTGCCTTCAATGTTCTTTCTAACCCCACAAAAACCATATTCGCTGTTCTTTATAAAGCAGTTGTGAGGGCAGAGTTTGCAGTTAACGCTGTTTTCAAAACCCTCTTTCTTGACTATTTCATAGAACATTGCTTCTTTCATAATATACAATGATAAAGTTAAAGCTTAAATATCTTACTCATTTTTGTTGATGTTTAAAACTCATAACTTCAATTTAACTTGAAGTTATAACAAGATTTTTATATAAATTCCTTTTACTAGTTCTTTATTCCTGATAAAAAAAATCAAAACAAAAAGTTGAAAAAAGAGTTAAAAATTTTTGAGGTGAAAAAATGAAAAATCAAAAAACGTTTTTTTTGATAGGAATTACTGTTTTGGCATTTTTAGCAACATTGGTCTTAATAAGCATTTTGTATACATTGCATCCATCGCCAAGTGCAGGGATAACAATTACTGAAAAACAAGACGCTTCGTTTAAAAAATTCTCCTCAGCAGAGGAGTTCTATCAAGTTTTAAGTTCAAGGCGGTCAATGGGAAACTTTCATATCGGCGCTTCGTTTGATGAGAGAACAGCTTCAATTGCAAAAGCAATGGCAGAAAGTGCTCCTGCACTAGAAAGCAATGCAGAAACAACAGCAGATTATGAAAAAAATTATGCAGAAAGATATTCAGAAACAAACATTCAAGTTTTAGGAATTGACGAACCTGATATTGTAAAAACAGACGGAAAGAACATTTTCTATTCAATAGAAAAATTTTATTATCCTGTTGTTGTCAAAGCTTCTCCAAATTACATAATGCCTCCAAGAAATTATGAAAGGACAACATTTGTTTTTAATGCGCTTCCAGTAGAAAGCTTGTCGATAAAGGAAAAGTTGAATTACAGCGGAGAACTACTGTTAAGCCAGGAAAACATAGTTGTTTTTGGAACAGATGGGATAAAGGCTTTCTCAAAATCGGATTATGAGCAAAAATGGAGTTTGAAATACAATTCCTCTTCATTAATAGATGCAAGAATGTACAAAAACAAGCTCTATGTTGTACTGCAGAAAAACTTTTATTATTTCTACGCTGAAAAACAAGGATGCTTTTTAAGTCCTATTGAAGGGGTTAATGTTGAATGTGTTGATGTTTATTATCCAAGAACAAACATTCTGCTTGAAACAAGTTATTTTGTTTTAAGGATAAACCCTGAGACAGGAGAAATAGAAGACAAGATAACCTTTTTGGCTCCTTCTGATTACAGTACAAAGATTTACATGTCAGAAAACAACTTGTTTGTAACAATCCACTATCAAAAAACTTATTATGAGATAACGAAGGGCTTTATCTTTGAGAATAAGGACTATTTTGGAGAAGATTTCATAAGCAAACTTGAAAAGCTTGATTCTTATGAAATTTCAGAAAATTCAAAGATGAACGAACTTTCGATGCTCATCCAATCCTATATGACTTATTTAGGCGAGGATGAAAGCCTGCAATTACAAAACCTAATGAACGATTACATAGAAAAGCACAAAAAGGATATTTACAGAACAAGGATTGCAAAGATAGGAATTGAAGATTTGGATTTCAAGGCAACAACAGACGTCTCAGGAAGGGTTTTAAATCAATTCTCAATGGACGAGTATCAGAATTATTTCAGGATTGCAGTAACAATCGGAGAAACATGGAGCAGCAATTCTGAAAATGCGCTATACATTTTAGACAACAATCTCAATGTTGTTGGGGAAACAGAAAAGTTTGGGCTCACAGAAAGAATTTATTCAGTAAGGTTTATTGGAAACAAAGCTTATGTTGTAACATTCAGAGAAACAGACCCCTTCTATGTTATGGACTTGTCAAACCCTGAAAATCCAGAAATAAAAGGAGAACTAAAAATACCTGGTTACAGCGCTTACTTGCATCCTATAAACGAGAACACAATCATTGGAATAGGAAAAGAAGGCAGTGATGTCAAGGTTTCTTTGTTTGATGTGAGCAATGTTGAAAAACCGTCTGAGATTGACAAGTTTGTGCTTTCAGAGTATTGGAGCGAAATACTAACAACCCACCACGCTTTCCTGATGGATAAAAAGCATGAGATATTTTTCATGCCAGGCGCAAACGGTGGTTACATATTCAGTTATGCAGGTAACAAACTGCAACTCAAAAAATCAATAAGCTTGCAGAATGTTAAGAGAGCAATTTACATAAATGATTACTTGTACATCTTAACTGATTCAAAGATCGTTGCTGTTGACGAAAATAACTTTGAAAGACTGAAGGAATTAGAGTTCTGGGAGTAAATATTTTTGTTTTTTGTTTTTTTTACTTTTGTTGGATCACTTTCCTTATTTTTTAATCAAAAATATTAAAATTAAAACTTTCCATACATTTCTCTGTTGCCTCTCATGATTAATAAATTTCAATCATATACTAGTACAATTTAAACTACCCCAAAATTTTTCTTTTGGAATTCTTATTATAATTGGAGTTCTGTGATTAATGAACAATCTCTTTTTATAATTGGTTGTGTAATTTAGAAGTCTTAGATTTTAAAAAGCATTTTTCCTATTTCAGCTTTTTCTTTTTCTTCTAGCTGTTGCGATAATAACTTAATTATATTGTGATCAGGGGAAGAAATAATCAATGTTCTTTCATCATTGGTTTTAAAATCAAAGGGTGGAATAATGTTTGAAAAATTAAATAAATTTATAACTTGAAATATCATGAAGTTTATAATAATGAGTTCCTCTTAATAAATTATATATAAAACCTTGTACTTTATGATTGTATTTTAAATCATAAGCGCATTTTTTTTAACTTTTTAATTTAATATTATTCTCATTTCTAAAAATTTTTATGCTTATATATTTTAAATATTTTTTGTTATTTCAGGAGACGCACTAAATAAAATTATAAAAAATTTTATGCGTATCTGCTTTTTAGATAGAACAATCTTATAATTTTAGGAATCTTACAAACAAAATCTTTTTAAAACAATTTCAATTAATTTTAGTAATCTTTATAAATGAAATCTTAAACACTATTTTAGAATTTTAGTTTTTTGTAAGCCCCTGTAGCTTAGTGGTTGGAGCGCGCGGCTGTTAACCGCGAGGTCGCCAGTTCAAATCTGGCCGGGGGCGCTTTTTTAGGGCCCGTAGCTTAGACTGGTTGGAGCACTCGACTGATAAATCATAAAAATTTTAAAAATTTTGGTTATCGAGCGGTCCGGAGTTCAAATCTCCGCGGGCCCATAACAAAGCAAAAATGTATTCCCCTGCTTTATATTAATTTTTATATTTTTACTGTTTTATCCAAACAAAAAATTTTCTTTTCTTTATCTTTTAAAGAATAAAAATCTTCTTATATTCTTCATTTCTTGTTTTTGTGTCTTCCCTTTCTCTTTATTTTTTCTTCCTGCTTTTTAAGAGATTTTAGTTTTATTATTGAATAATTCACAGGGTTCTTTATTTTTTGGCAGAGAAAATCAGGATTGCAAACCCCAAAGTCCTTGTAGTAATTGACATTGTCGCAATTTGGCGGCAGAATCTTTTCAGGATTTTTTTTGTGGTAGTTCAGTTGGCTTATTATATAATTTTCTCTCAATGGCTCCTTGTTCTTTTTGTTCCACTCCAAAAGCAGATCTTTTATGCTTTTGTGGTTCCATCCAAGAGATGAGAGATAATTCAATAGGATTAGGACAGCTCTTTTCCTTCCATCTTCAAGCCCGTTCAAAATCTTGTTTATGCAAGGAGGAAAGAATTCCTGCGATATTGGAGAATCTACCTTGAATTCAATCTTTTCTTCGCTTTCGTTTCTTTCAACAAATGCCTTTTCCATTTTCTCAAAATCAATATTTTTAGTGAAATCAAGGGCTTGTATCAATAGTATTTTTGCGTCTTCATCTTCAACAGAGTTCTTGTCCAAAAAAGGTTTTTTAGATACTATCACATTCTCTGGTTTTGCTTCCTCAACATTGAACTCAATTACTCTCTCAGGTTCAATAACCACTGAAGCTAAACCTGATTTTTCATGCAGAGAATAAGCCATTCTAAACAGGTGCCTTGGAGATATAAGTATTGTGTCCAAATGCAGGAAAGGTTCTACATTGAGTTTTGGAATCTTTGTTCCAAATGCGTCCTTGACATAATAAGTTATTTCTTCTGCTGGTTTTTCAACTCTTGAGATTATCCTATTAAAATCCTTTTTTTCGTATACCAAAATTCTTGAGCCAAGTTCTTCTTTTATCAATTCCTTTATGTAAATTGCTATTCTTCTCGGAGCTTCAGGGAACAACAATCTTGTCTCCACTCCTTGTATTCTTTTTGGAAACGCCTCAAACGGTATTCCAATGTGGAAGCCCTTGTTGCCAGAGAACTTGCAGCTTAAACTCTTGACCCCAAATTTTTTTAAGTAATTTATTATTAAGTCAGCTGCGATTTTTGAATACTCCAAAAAATGGCAATCAATGTCTATTATCAAGTCCCAGCCGATTCTAAGTTCTTCTAGCTCTGACTGCTTCATCTCCTTGGAAAGCGATAGTGGATTTTTCCATAGTTCTTCAGAAGCGTGAAAGCTTGTTGCTCTATTCCTTGCTGCTTCCAAAACATCGTTTTCATATTTTAGAGAATCTGGTCTTGAGCCAAAACCCTTTTCTCCGTATTTTATGGCAACCTCCCTGTTCTTTGCCAATCTTATTAGTTCCCTTTCAATATCAATCCTCTTATAGTACTTCAGAGTGTCTGAAATTGCAAGCATGTTTTATTGTGAATGCAAAAGTATTTAAAAAACTTATCAGAGTTCTTGTATAGTGATAAATAAAAAAATATAAATAGAAATAAAGATTAAATTGTTGTGCATGGAAACGATCCTTGAATGGATATATTGTCTTAAAATTGAGAAATCAAAGATTATTGTAGAGGGGTTGAAGGATAAAAAAGCCCTTAAAAGTTGCGGAGTGAAAAATTTAGTTGTTCTTAAAGGCCCTTTGTACAAGTTTGTTGAGGATTTGTCAAGCGAAAGAGAGGTTATAATACTTACAGACACTGATTACGAGGGCAGAAAGCTTTACAGAAGATTGAAGCGTGATTTTGAGATGTTCGGAGTAAGAGTTAATTATGAATACAGGAACTTCATCATAAAAAACACGAACTTGAGAAACATTGAGGGCATTAAAAAACTCATAAAAAGTTATCACTCAAAAGGAAAAATTAATAAACTTCTTGTTAAAAACAAGCATTATGGACAACTCAGCAGAGCTTGAATGTTTTGTCAGGGATTATAATATCAGGCAGTTGAAAGCGTTAAGCGATAAACTGCAACTAAGGTTAGAAATGAATCAAGAGAATTTTAAGAGTTTTGCCGAACCTTTTTCAGAATTTAAAAATTATGTTGAAAATAAAATAAATTTGGTTGACAGCTTAGGATGTTCTAACAAAACAATAGATGATAATATTGATGAAAATATTGACAATAATCTTGATTTGGTTTTTAAATATTTGAATAGGGAACGCGAAAAAAACAACAGCATATGCTATTATTTGCCTAATCTTTTAATAGAGCGATTCTTTCTTAACTCTAAAAATATTGAAGCGGATGAAAAAAGAGCAAAATGCCTTGAAGAAGCAGAGGAAATAAGCAAAGCTGAAGAGTTTAATAATTCTTTAAATGGCTCCATCAATTTGCAGATGATTAATCTCTTGAGATTTAACATGCAAGAAAGTTTGGACTGGCAGATAACTTATTTATTAAAAGGCGTTGGTTATTCTCAAAATGCTGTTTCATCCCTTATATTCAACATAATTAAAAAAAGAAATTTTAATTTGCATTTATGCAGGAAAATGGAGACGCAGATAGAGCTTCTTGAAAAATACTTTAAAATTTATAAATCTTTAAATTATAACCTAAACATTTCTGGCAGAGCATCAACTAATCTGCAAGAAAATCTGCAAGAGGAAGTTTATAAGTCTGCTCTTGTGATAAACATGTGTTGTTACGGACTTAATGCCATTATGCACAAATTGAATTCCAAGAGTTTTTCATTGAACACAGATTTTGTTAATTTTGAAAATGTTGCTAAAGATTACGAAAACGAACTTGATAGAATAGAAAAAAATCTAAAAGAATTGACAGAAGCAGCATATTCTGAAATGGAAAAGCACAAAACAGAGTTGAGAGCAATTATTAAAAACAAAATAAGTTATTTAGAAGAACACCATAATTCAGAAAACCAAGGAAAACTGAAATTTTATTTAAAGATTAAAAAAGCATTTGAGTATGCAGTGAAAACCGACAAACAGGTTATCGAGAGAAAATAATCAAAATTATTTTTTTCCCATGAACCTTGTATCCTTTCTCACTTCCACAATTCCGAATGCTTTAAAGTATGTGATTAAGGGAATAATTAAGATTAAAAATAAGAGAGTTATGATAAAGTAAGAGAACTTGTCAATCCTGAAATCGTAGAGTTTGAACAAATGGAAGAAAAACAAAAAAAGGGTTATTCCGAGCAGTATTAGGTATGTTGTTCTCGCGAGTTTGAGCTGAGTTTCTTCATCAACTGTACTGTATTCTTTTCTTTCTTTATTTGCAATTAACCTCATGATAATTGTTTTATTGATTTTAATTTTTAATGCTTTTGGTAACTTTTTCGAAAGAATTTCATAAATTATTTTTAAGATTATGTTAAAGTTTAAACAGGAATTTTTTATTCTTTACAAAAATTTAGAAATTAGAATAAATCATTTTGATTATTGTTTTTAATGATTCAAGCATGTATTTTCGGTAAGTTTCTCCTGTATAAGCAGGACCAAACTTATTTTTTTCAGGAACATTTATCTCTATTACAATATCATGTTCCTTTAATTTATCTCCTAAATCTTTTTTGGTTTCTTTAATCAAATCTAACTGTAATTTAGAGTGTTCTTTCCTTCGTAAATTGTTAATAATCCAATCATCTCTATCAATAATGTTCTCTATGAAGGGCGCATGAGTAGGTATCTTCTTCACTTCTTGTAAATTATTGTCAATTAATATTAAATCGTAAATAGCAGCTCCTGTCTCGATGTGCAGATGAAGTAACTTTACATATTCAGAATAAAAATCCTTAAATTTTAACTCTTTATCAAAAACAATCGGCTTGCCTTTTTCCATGTAAAAACAAAATTCATCAACTTTAAAATTCTCATTAACTTCGAACACAACATTATCTTCTTTCTTGTACCTAACAAAGTAACTATTGCCCTTTTTTTGAACGAGCCCTAATCTTTTAAAGACATCTTCAAAGCATTCTAAATTCTTGAATTTTTTATCAATGTTATGCTTATTGAATATTTTAGAGTAAAGTATTGTTTTTACTATGTGTCCTAAATCTAAAGTTATGCCAACATTTTGTTTTTTTATTTGCTCTAAAAAGTATTTATGATATTCAAAACTTCCTAAGAAATCTCCTTGCTGACTTATCTCAGGAATCCAACTCCAAGGAAGTTGTCTTTTATCATAAACATAATCAGGATGTTCTTTCTCTAACTCTTGCCTCGACTTTACAAATTTATAATTAAAATATCCTGATGCTTCTATTAAAAGAACAACGCCTTTTTCTTAACAATAATTTACAAGTTCTTCCAACTTTTTTAGAATGCTCAACTTCTCTCAAGAAATCATCCATTGTAAAATTAACTTCAATACCATTGTTTACATAGTTTAGAACGCTTTCTAAGTGAACATTCAAAGTTACTTTTTATAAATTCAACTCTTTCTTTATATTATAAATCACATTTATCTGATTTTTAATCAAATCCTTATCCGCATCGTTTTTTACAAAACCAATCCCGTGCAAATGCAATGCTTTTGTATCAAATTTTTCTTTAAAAATATTCTAAAAAATCGTTCAAAATTCACTTTTAAAATTTTTTTTGCGATTTTTATCTGAGGAAGCAGTTTAATCTTTGTTTTTGTTTCTGAGTACAGTTCATCTTCTATAATTTTTAATTTGTCTGTTTGCTCTTTATAAATTCCTCTTGCAATATAAATCGTTATTTCCTGCATAATCTTAAGATAAGATTTCTTATTTGAAAATTTTACCATTATATGATTACAACTAAAATTGGATTTTGATGTTACATAAAATTAATTCTTATTTTTATTTTACAAAATTGTTTTTGAAAAAACTTAAAGAAAACTTTTTAAAGAAGACAAAGCGTATTTATTGAATATGCTTATCGTAAAAAAAGAAAAGAATCTTGTATGCACTTTGCCTGCCAAAGAGATAAAACCAGGAGTTATAAAGGCAGTTAGTTCTGAACTCGCAATAAGAATACTGAGAGCAATTGCTGAAAAGCCAAGTTACCCAATAGAAATCTCAAAAAAATTAAAAGTGCATGAACAAAAAGTTTATTATCACATAAAAAATCTTGAAAGAGCAGGATTAATAAAAGTTGCAGAAACAAAAGAGATTGCAGGTTCAACTGCAAAGGTATATGCTGTTGAAAAACCTGCCTTCTTTTTCAAACTGAAAGAATTTGAGCAGGCGCAAAAGATAATGCAATTTAGGAGCGAGAGCAATTTTCTTGATGACTTCATAAAAGATGGGCAATTGAATGCAAGGATAATAGTTGGAAGCCCTGACCCTCATGGCCCTGAAAAGGCGAGGAGCAGGGATGGTTACTATGGGATTGATTTAGCATTGTTCTTAGGAACATTTTTGAACTATGTTCCTGGATTGAATGTAAAGTTAGATACCGAAGTCAAGGAAGAGGATTTAAAACACAACCTGATCTTAATAGGAGGACCTATAGTAAATAGGGTTTGCGAGCAGATAAATGACAAGCTTCCTGTAAAATTCAGTAAAGACGGAAATTGGAATATTTACTCTTCTATTTCAGGAAAGTCCTATTATGGAGAAGAAAACGGCATAATAGTAAAGGCAAAGAACCCGTACAACAAGGATTCTAGTGTGTTTGTGATCGCAGGCAAGAGGTATTCAGGAACAAGGGCTGCGATTGTTGCAATTCTAAAACATTTTGATAAAGTAACTGCAGGCAACATCTATAATCCAAAGATTCCTGCAAAAATCGTTGAAGGCATTGATTATGATTCTGACGGAATTGTTGATGATGCAGAATTCATAGAGTAATTTAAAAAAATCATCGCAGAACTTTTTAAATGAAATTTTATTAAAGTGTTTTAAGAGTTAAACTCTAAGAATTTATTGGAGCATGTTTTTTATTGCTTCTATTGAATTAGCAACCTCTGTACCTTTCTTTGTCAGCGTTAGAAGTTTTAATCTTCCCTGCTTTTCAAAATTAACAAGCCCTGCCTTTTGCATCTCTTGAAGTATCTTTACAACATGGGAATAAGTGCAATCTATTGTTTTTGCAATAGAAGAAGCATAGATTTCTGATTTTGCATTTTTTAACTCAATGAGGAGCATTGCTGGTTTTATCCTGAAGATTATGTTAAAAACCTTTTTGTTTTCCATGATTACCCCCTTGCAAGTTTTTATTTAATTTCTTTAAATTAAAATCAAAATTTTTGTTTTACAAGATTAGTATTTTTAGCTTATTTATAAATATTTACTTTTTTATAACCTTTCCATAATTAACTTTCTAAAATATTTAAATCTTTTTATATTTTTTTAAAAACTTTTTATTTATAAATTTTTTGTTAAAACTAAAAAATAAAACGCAAAATTTTTGCAAATCAAAACTACTAGCACATCAAAGGTTTAATCTATCTTGTCCTCCAAGGAGAACCTTCTCAAAACAACTTTAAGTTTCTCCACAAAGACATTTTCTTGATTAACAGGGATGTATGCTCCTGCAGCATTTATGTGCCCTCCTGCTTCTCCTTCAAAATCGTCAATAACTTTTGCTATTATTTCCCTCAAATTGTAATCCTCATCCCCAAAGTTCTTCCCTGAGTATCTTATTGAAATCTTTGTGTAATCATTCATCATTCTAGCCATTGCAACCACAAAAGTGTTCTTTGGTACAATGCTTGATTTTGAGATTATCGAAGCAACGGTTCCTATTATTGTTGAAAGTATTTTATCCTCTGCGTTTATTATGATGAATCCTGGTTCTTGGATTATGCTGTTTGAGTTTTTGTTCTGTTCAAACCATTTTAGTGCAGATACAAGTTCTTTCTTGTAATCTTTTAATGTTTCCACAGCCATGCTCTTCAATCTCTTGTCTCCAAGGCAAGCTCCAACCCCTAACGAAGCCCTGTTCAATCTTCCACAAGCATTCAATACAGTTGCAAATTCTCTTGCATCCTTCAATGTCGAGCCCTCTTCTTCATCATTCAATAGATAAATATCTCCTATTATGTCCTCAGGATTTTCTTCGTTCAGCCTCAACATTATGATTCCTTCAACCAACCTCTTCAGTTCATCTTCGCTCAAATCAATTATCCTTCTCCACTCGTTTCCTTTTTTTGGTTCAATGTTTATCTGTTTTAAGAATTGGATTGCTCCTGATTCAGAACCAGTGACTCCTGGAATGTAAATCTCTGTGCTCTGCACCAAAGCCATGTGCAAAGGTTTTGTTTGAGCCCCAAAGACCTTTAATCCTTTTGTTACGCTTATCCTGTTGTGCTTCTTTGCGAGTTCAACGATTTCTGAGTTCAATGCAGAACCTGATGGTTCTTGTATATCCCCTAATGTTCCAATTAAAGCAATATGAGCTAAATCCTCATTCTCCTTGTTGAGCTCTTTTACAAAATAATAACTCACCCCTGAACCAGATATTTGGGTTGAGCCGTTTATTGAGAACAGATGTGGATTTATATGGAATATTCCCTTTGCCTTCAACAATTCATAGTCAAAAGCGTTTTTTGATTTTTCTGGCTCGTGGTGGTCAAGTATGAAAACCTTCTTTCCGTTGAAATAGTTCAAAAATTGGGATATCTGATTAGAACCCAAATCAGTGAAGACAAAATTTTTTGCATCCTCTGTAGACAATCTCTTGACATCCTCTGCTTTTATCTGCTGCAATATTGTAATTGAATATGGCCTGTTCTCCCTGTTTAACGCTTTAACTATAAGCGCAGCAGAAGAAATTCCGTCAGCATCCAAATGAGAAACAACTCTTATGTTTTCCTGTTTAGGGATTTTCCTGAACTCCTCGGCAATTTCTCTGCAGGATTTCTTGAAATTTAATATTTTAAAATCAGCAGAATCCTCTGATTCTCTCTTTTGAATTGCAGCATCCATTAAACCACCGAAACAACCAAAAATTATTGGGTGTAAACCTTTATCTTGTTTACATCAAAATTCCAGTTAGCAGGAAGTTTTCCAACAGATTTATAGTATCTTATCAGCTTGAAAATCTTTGATTCTGTTATTTGAAGTCCTCTCTTTGCAGTGTAATCGTGCTTATTATTTTCCAAATGCTTCTTAACCTGAAGGTATTTTCTCATGAGCGCAACAAGGTCTTCTGGTATTTCAGGAGCAATGTTCTTTTCTTTCAATATCTGCAGTATGCTCTTTCCGCACACAACCTTTGTTGAAGGAATTCCATAAGTATCCCTTAGAATTAATCCTATCTTTGCACAACTTTCTCCTTGTTTTGCCAACTTAACAACCAAAAGTTCAATCTCCTTTGGTTTGTACCTTATCCAACTCAAACTTGATTTTGAAGGCTTTTTTGAACCTGCCTTTCCTCTTGCTCTTGAATACATTCTTGCCATAAAACACCTCTCCTAATATTTTTTAGTTATAAAAACCAGAGCAGAATATTTTGTTTAAGCCCTGGCATAAGCAAGCCCTTTTAACATTAAGGTTTTTCAGGACCGGCTTATCCTTGGTTTTGGTAAAAAAGCGCTTATTTATAAAGTTTGCTTTTTTTGTTTTGTAATCTGTTGAGTTGCAGGCATTACTCTATGTCTAAAACTTGTCTTAATCTTCTTTTTTCTCATATGACAACTTGTATGAAAAATATTAACACCAATTTATATTCAATTTGCCGATGTCTTTCCTTAAATCAATCTTTATTTTGAATGAGTTTTAGAATGAAAGAAAAAGAAAAAATAAAAGTATAAATATTGTTTAAAGCAGAAAAAGTTTTGTTATCAAAAACTCTCGCAATTCTTCCGATTTTTTTTGTTTAAAGCTTTTAAAAAGCAGATTAGTAAAATATTCTAGGTTAAAATGAAAAGGATAAGTAGGGTTAAAAAGGAATTGCTCGTTTTGAGTGCTTTGAGGAGAAATGCAAGGATGAGTTTCCTTGAAATTTCAAAGAACACAGGCTTAACTGTTTCCACGCTGATAAAGAGCGTTCACGAATTGAGCGGAGAACTTATCAAAAAGTATTCTTGCATTGTAAATTTCTCAAAACTTGGTTTCAAGTTTAATGTTGTTTTTCTGATAAAGGCAAAGAAGGAAAATAGGGCTGAACTGTTGAAACTGCTTGACGAGACTAATGTAAATAATGCTTACAGAATAAACGATAACTTTGACTACTATATTGAAGCTATTTTCCATGATGCCAATTCATACGATGATTTTAAGAGGGCTCTGAAGGACTGCAGTTATGATTTCCTTGAATTTTTTGTAGTTGAAGAAATAATCAAAGAAGGATTTTTGGAAAAGGGAATTCCGCTTGAAAAGTAAAATAAAAAAAAAGTAAAATGATGCTTAACAAGAGAGTCCTTACAAAATTGTCATTCATGGCAAGCTTGATAGGAATTTTGGTGATTGCGTTTGTTTTTGAATTTATGAAACCAAACAATAAGGAGCTTGTTGTTGCAAAATTCTCTGACAGGGAAACAGAAGAGATTCTTGTTTCAGGAAGGATTGTTTCTTTTTCTGAGGACGAAAACAAAATAAGCTTCAAGTTTGAGGTTTGCAGCATAGTAAACGGGATTGCGTTCAAAGACAAGCTTCATAAAAATTATTCAATGAGCAAGAATGCGAATGTTATCCTCTCAGGAAAGTTTGACAGAAAAAACTTTATTGTGACAAGTATAAAGTAACTGAAAAGATTTTTTATTGCTTTTTATTACTCGTAAATTTCTAATAAAAGTTTTAAATAGTGAAGGTTTTTATTTATTTAAGAATGTTAAGCAACCTTATTAAAACGGATACAAAGGAAATTCTGATAGAGGAGCAGAGAATAATCAATATTCTTGTTGCCCTGTTGAAAAAATACATCAAAGAAACAAAAAATTATAACAGAATTGCTGCAATAAATCAAAATGAAGATGAATGGGATATTCATTTTAGCAGCATTTTGGATAAAAATAAGAGTTTGAGCGTAGCGCTTGCATTTTCAATAGCAAAGTATGCGAAGAAACTTAATAAGCTTAATGAAAAGATTGCAAAGAAATTAAGGCTCTTGAAATTGGAGATTTACATCATAAAGAACATACTCCTTTCAATTGAAAAACTAAATCTTAACAGAGAAGAAAATCTTGAGGCAAGGCAGAACACAGAGGAAATCCTAAAGGACTTGATTGTTGAAGCAGATTTTTATCAGGAATTGAGCAACCGCCTTGAACATTTCATAGATGAATTGAAGGGAGAAAACATTCAGGGTTCTATCCTTGAAATGCTTGAAATCATTGACAAGCAAAGAGAATTTATGGCAATAAAAAACAGAGAAGTGCTTTTGAAACTCTCTGAACAAGAAATAATACCGCAAGCAAAAATCATTCTTGGAATTTCAAGGATTATTGAACACAGAAAAAAAGGATTCAGGAATTTGAGAGAGTTCAATAAAAAGCTTGTGTTAAGAGATAAAAGGCTTTTCAAACTTTCTGAACTTGAGAAGCTTTCAGCAAAGAAGGAAACGATTGCAGAAATATTCTTTAACGCATTTGAAAGGCTTCTTAAGGACATAGGTTATGAAAATTCTGATAGAGATTTAGAAAATGCAAGCATTGAAGCGCTTGAAAAGAAGGCAGAAATGCTTACAAAGGAGATTGACAAGGAATTGGCAAAAATAGCCCCGCTGTAATCTATTGCAAGTCCTGATGCAATTCCCGCAATCCTGCTGGGATTTGCTGCGATTTTTGCGAGTATGGAGTTAATAATAACACAACCGCTACATATTTAAATAAGCTATATTTTATAAAAAACATGCAGCAAGCAAAATTGAGTGATTTGGAGATTTTCAAAAAAGAGGTTTTGGAATCAGACATTCCTGTTGTTGTTGATTTCTGGGCTGATTGGTGCCATCCTTGCAAAGCATTGAGCCGTGTTTTAGAGGAGTTCTCTGCTGAATATCAAGGTATTCTAAAAATCTACAAGATAAACACAGAGGAAAATCCAGAACTTTCAGAGATGTATAAAATAAAGGGTATTCCTACCCTTCTATTCTTCAAGAATGGAAACCTTGTTGGAAATTTTGTAGGTTTTGCTCCAAAGCACCATCTAAAAAGGGTTATAGATGATTTTATAAACAACAAATAGAACGCAAATAAGAACAATAATTGCTGCTGAAAACTTCTCTTGTTAAATTCCAACCAAGCAGCAAATGCTGTTCTTCCTAAATCCTTTTCATTTAAGCATTTTGCTGAAAATATTTTTCATCAAAAACTTTAAAAAGTTTTAAATCTTTTCAGTAGTAACATTAAGCAGAAAAATAATTAAAAGCGTTGTTACCATCGGAAATATGAAAAAGAAATGCAAATCAGGATTGGAAGCAGTGGTTTCTGATTTAGACGGTACCTTGGTTAAAGTTAGCGATGAATACTGCAAGGAATTGTTTGAAGAAGTTTTCAAAGCGCTTAATCTGATTGGCAAGAGCGAACATTTGAATAAAAGAACAGCAACGGATTTGTTTTACAATGCGAAAAGAGAAGAGATGATAAAAGATTTGTATGCTAAAAAATCAATGGATTTCGACAGGGAATATTTTTGGCAGGAATACCACAGGATTGAAAAGCGCAAGGATTTGTTGGAAAAGAGAATAAAGAGTTTAAAGGTTTATGATGATGTACGCATTCTTAAAGAGTTATCTGAAAAAGGAACAAAGATAGGAATAATAACTCAAAGCCAAGAAGAGATTGCTTTTGCAGAAATAAAAAAGATAGAGCATGAAATAAATCTGAAAATAAGAAAAGATTTTGTAATTCACAATTCAAGTTATGATTTTGTAAAACCTGATTATAGAGTTCTTGAAAAGATGATTGAAAGTATGAAAATTAAGGAAAGCATTGTTTATCTTGGAGATAGCGAAACAGACTTATTGCTTATAAAAAACTTCTATGAGCATTCAGAAATTAAAAATATAAAAATATTTCCTTTAATTGTTTTAAGAGAATACTTCAATAGGAACCGCAAATTCCTGCTTGAGAACTTTTTAAGCTATGGATTGGATTTCCGCAGAATAAACAGTTTAAACAGTGTTAAGAAAGAAACAATAAAATGAATAAAAACAAACTCATTCAACCTGTTTTAAATTTTCTATGTCCCTTGCTACTTCTCTGTTACACTTGCTGCATTTAAGCAGAATGTATTTTGTTGTTCCTATGACCTTCTCTCCTATTTTGACCAATTCGCTTCCACAGAGTTCACACTTTCCGTATTTAACGCTCGCATCCTCTTTTTTGGATTTTTCCTTTTGCTTTTGCTTTTTCAACTTTAAGACAAAGTTGAGCATAGCACATTTTAATTCTTGAGAATTTATAAATCTTTCCTGATGCATGCTATCTAAATTTTTTGAATTAGTAAATTATTGCAACAAGAATTCTCTTTATTTGCGAGAACCTTATCTTCCCAGGGTCTTTTTTGGGGTTGTTGTCGCCTTTTGCAATGCAATACCACCCTTCTTTGTCATAACCAATTTCTACTACCCTGTGTATTATGATTCCTTCAGCATATTCTGACTCGTATGAAATTATATCTCCTATATAGATTTCATCTTCTGATTTAGGAACAATCTGTATTGCATTTGCGTACTCGTTAAGCACAGGCTCCATTGAACCAGTTGGAGTGAAAGAAGCCCATTCAGCATTTTGAAGATAAATTACTATCTTATCACTGAAAACCTGTATTTGGTTTTCCTTAATCCTATCAATAGGTCCTTTTGAAACCCTTGAGTTTTCCTTTTCATTTTTAGCATTACTCGTTTCTTGCTTTTCGTTTATTGCAACAGGACTCAGTATTTCAGAACATGTTTTGTTCAACTCACAGATCTCTTTGTTTGTGCTATTTGCATTGCTTCTATCATAATAATTCTCTTGATGATTTTTGCTATTACTGCCTGCAATTTCATCTATCCAACTTACAGCATTTTCTCTCTGAATAGAATTCACCCTTGCAATAGTTCCAAAAATTAGACCCAATGCAAATGAAGCGATTACTATCAAAGCAAAAATTAGCCCTTTCATGAAAACCCCCAATCAATTTTGAAATCTGTTAAAATCTATTATGAGTTTCTTTAAGAGTTTCTCTAAGAAGGAGTATTCAAGCTGAGTTTATAAATCTTTTTATTTTTTAGCACTATGTAGTGGTTAAATAAGTTTTGAGGTATTTGCATTTTTTATAAAACTAATCTATGCTAAAAATAAATCAATATAGAAAATAATAAAATTTATATATTAGTTTGTTTTAACAAAATTTTAGGGGGTGCATTTTTATGGTAGTACTATTTGATAGATTTAATCTTCCTGAAGACATATACGAGATAATCTTTGCAACAGAACAGCAGATAATTGTTGCTAAGGCATTGGTAAGGGAAATGAAACTCCATAAGGGAGAACTTACAAAACCTGAAATGTCTGATTTTGCAACAAAACTTCACGAAGGAAAACTTGTAACTGTAATTGACAGAGAACCTTTTACTGGAAAAAAGGTCAAGCTAAGTTACAACAAGAGGCAGTTCTATGACAGAATTCTAACTCCTATGAAAAGCATGGGGCTTATATATTATGATCTTTACAAAAAAACATACAAACTTTCAAATGCTTTCAACACAGAGTTAGTCAGAATAGGCAACATGTGGGTTTCTGAACTCAACAGAAAGGTTACCCCTGCAAAGGAAACCCAAACAACAGAAAACCAATAAATATAATAAATTAATAAATGTAAATGAACAAAATATTTTAAATTGCATTGAAAGTGAATTCTAAAATTTTTGAGTATTTCTGAGTGTCTAATCTCAAATCATTAAAAGAATTTAGTCGTCAAGCATGGTTGTTACTATTGTTTTTTCATCAGTTACAATCGCTGTGTGTTCAAACTGCGCAACAATTCCCTTACCTATGTCGCTCAATGGCTTGTACTCTGAAATTATTTGGTTGTTGAGAAATTCTTTTATTGCATTGTCAACCAAAATTTTAGAATATTTTCTGTAGAACCATCTTGTTGTAAATGGAAGTCCGTTGTAAGATTCAATCTCCTTCAAAATCTTTCTTGCTGTAATATTTCTCACAGGTTTGCTCCTTATCATTGAAAAAACGCTTGCTGTTCCTGAATCTCCTACAATGCCGATGCCTGTGCTTGAAAAAGGTTCTATTGCAACTACGCTGTTGTTTTTTATAATGATATTGCTGCTTGTGTCATAATTAGGAATTGAAGGTTCTGCATGTAGGTTAAACTTTTCAAGCCCATGCCCAGAAAGATTCCTTACAGGATAAAAACCAAAGGACGCTATTGTCTTTTGAATCTCTCTACCTATTTCTGAGATTTTAACTCCAGCCCTCAAAATCTTAAGAGCGTTCTCCAAAGCCAATCTTGAGGATTCAAGGAGTTTTTTTAAATTTTCGCTTTCCCCTAAATAAACAGTCAATGCGCAATCTCCTATATAGCCATCAACATGACTTCCTATGTCTATCTTTACAACATCCTCTTGCTTGAATACTTCTTTTTCATCAACAGAACAATAATGGGCAGCAACATTGTTCAAACTTATCTGAGCAGGAAAAGCGATTTCCCCTCCTAAACTTATTATCTTTTTTTCAATTTCATCCATAACATAAACCAATGAAACACCTTCTTTCACTAAACCCTTTCCATAGTTAAGGGCCTTTGCAGCAATAGAACCTGCTTTCCTGTACTTTTCAATAGTTTCCTTGTCCAATTCATTTTCCATAGCACTAAAAATAATTAGGTTCAACTATAAAAAAGTATTGATAAATGAATTAGACAAATGAATTAAATGAATTAAATAAATAAAATGAATTAAATCAAATTAATAAACTCTAAAGCGCTAAATAAAAATAATGACTGAAAAATGATTAAACGAAAGCTTTATATAATAGTTGCCTGTTAAAAAGTAAATCATTCGATGTTATAATTCAACATCATGCTTAATTATTTTAATTAAATCATGTTAAAAAAATTATGTTAAAAATCATGAAGGGGTGTTTTTATGGCTTTAAAAAATCTTGAAGAAAGCATAAACGAATTTTCAGACAACATTAAAAACCTTATGAATAGCATGAGTAACATGACAAAGGATAACATAGAATGTTTGGAAGGATACCTTTTTGAAGTGCTCAAGGACTTTAAATATAGGAGAATTGGAGAGCTGCAAGTACGCAAAGAAAAAGATAAGGATAATGTTTTAATAATAGATTACAAAAAACCAACAGGAGACGAGCTGGAAATTAAGATTGAATTTGACAAGGAGAACAAGGAAAATTTTAGTGTTAAACCAAACACAACAAAGTTAAGACCTGAAAAAATAATAGAATATCTATCAGAAATAAACTGGTACTTGAATGATTATTGGCTAAAAATAAAAGACCGCATTGGAAGGAATTATGGTTTAGAACTCCAAGAGTTTGAACCAAAATTATTGAATTCAACAAAGCTTTTGGAGTTTTTGGAAGAATACAGCGAAAATCCTGAACTTGCAAGAAACATAGTCAAAAAAATGTTTTTTGATCAAGGAAAACTGCAAATGCTCTTTAACTCTGAAAGAGCGGTTTATGTTCAAAATGAAAAAAACGACAGAATAAAACTCTACTATGACTCAAGCGTTTGTTATCCAAAAAAAGCCATTGTTTTAGAACTTGGAAATAATTTTAACATATTTTATTCAGGTTTTGATGACAAAGAAGTCAATGAAAATATAGTAAATGCTTTTGAAAACAAAAATTTCTTGTATGCTTATAAACAAACGCTATTAGATGAAGTCAAGGAAAAATCAAAGTTGAATGTAAAAAATCTTAGATTAAATACAGGTTTCAGTTACCTATACCTTGGCAGAGAGATTCGTTTTGCAAAACAGGGTTTCTACAATGACGCTGAAGAGATAAGAATAATGCTTGACAAAGGAAATAGAAAAATAGAAAAAATAAACGGAGTGAACGAAAAAAACATTGATGATGCTATTAAAATACTTCAAATATATTTTAATGCTAATTAAGGGTTAAGAGCAAATTTTTTATGTTGTTTTTTGTTTTTTTATTTCTTGCAGTAAAATTTTTATACTTAAATATAAACTTTCTTTAAGCACGGATTGGGTTTTGTTTTTAGCATGAATATAATAGATAGGTTTCATAAGGTTTCCTAAATTATTATTTTCTTTTTTGCCAACGAAAGATAAAGGGGAAGCTCTGTAATGGAAGAACTTGAAATAATCCTTGGAGAAGCGTATTCAGCAGCAAAGTTAGATTTAAATTTGGAACTGAAAAAATCAAAACTGCTCTTATACTCAAAAGAGAACTGGTCAAAATTTTTGGAAAAAAACAATCTTGATAAAACCATAGAAGGCATATATATTCCAAAAGAGTATTCTGCAATAGTTTGCGAACAAAGCAAATTCCTTATTCCTGAAATACTCCACAATTATTTTGGGCATGGGCTATTCATTGAAAACTCAAGATTGGGGAGAAAAACTTTGGAAATTCAAAAAGATGCAGGACAAGAAGAATTCAAAGAATTTTTTTATTGCAAAAAAGATGAGAATGAAAAAAATCTTGGAATTTCAAGCAACAATTATGAAAACTATGAGGGCTTTGCTCTTTGGATTGAGAAATTTCTGTGCTTGAAAACAAGAAACTATAATGTTTGGAAGGAAAGAAAGGATGCATTGTCTAAGCAAAGTCAGGAACTGCTAAAAACATTTGAAAACTCATACTATGTTCTTACAAAATTTGGTTTTCTTGCTCAGCTCGGTTTTCCAGCAAAGTACAGCAAGGAAAAACTATTGGAATACCTTAGAAACACTTATGGAACAGGTTTCAGCAAGATAAAACTTATACTTAGTTCAGATTATATCAAAAATGAATCTGAACTTGAGAGAAAAATAAATTTGATAATATTCTCAAACAATCCTTCTTTAGAAACTGACAATGGGTGGATAAAAATATCAGAGTTCAACGCTTCTGAAATAGAAGAAGGAATTTGCAGCATTCCTTTGGAAAAAAGATTGAAAATCAAGGTTGCGCTGGAAAATCCTCACATTCTGCTTGGAGAAAACTCTTATGTGGAGAAACTGAAGGAGCTTTGTTTCTCAAACAAAACACAAACTTTTTAAATTAGCCGCATTAACTATTCTATTTTGTTTTAAAGAACAAAAACAATGAAAAAACAATGAAAAAATGAAAGGGTGGTCTTGATGGTTGAGTTTAAACTAAGTATTGCTGATCCAAAGAACAAAAAAACATATAAGAAGAACGCAAAGGACAAGGAAGCAACAGTTTTCTTGGGCAAAAAAATCGGGGAAATCGTTGAACTTCCTGGATTTTCTGGTTACAAATTTCAAATAACAGGGGGCTCTGATTATGCTGGTTTTCCAATGAGAGCAGAAATCTCAGGACCTGTAAGAAAGAGGATTTACTCTGAAAAAGGTGTTGGATTTAGAATAAAGGAAAAAGGAAAAAAGCTCAGAAAAACAGTTTGCGGGAACACAATACACCCAAAGATAGTTCAAATCAATCTTAAAATCATTGAATACGGAACAAAACCATTAGAAGAACAGAAAGAAGAAAAGCAAGCGAAGGAAAAGTAGATTTTCTTAGCAAAGATTGATAAAAAGATTGAATGAATGTTGAATAAAAATGCAAAGAAAGAATATGATTGCAAAAGAAGAATCTGAAAGTTCAGTAGTTTCTGAAGATTTTGAAAAAGCAAAAGATCAAAGGAGCGCAAAATCTAAAAAGTTAATTGAAAAAGAGCAAAAGCAAAAAAAGAAAACTGAAAAGGAAACTAAGAAGATAGAAATTAAAGAAAAAAAAACAAGGAAAAAGAGAGAGAAAAAAGCAGAGATTATAGAAGAAGTTAGAGAAGTCAAACAAGCAGAAGAAAGCAAAAAACAAATGCAAAAAAGAGAAGAACTCAGTGAAAGAGAGCTTATTGAAAAAAGAAAAGAGGAATCAAAAAAACAGCCAGAGTTCAACATTGGGCTTGTAGGTCATGTTGACCATGGTAAGACAACGATAACTGAAAAACTCAGTGGCAAATGGACAGACACTCATTCCGAGGAAATAAAGAGAGGAATAACAATAAGATTAGGGTATGCTGATGTGAGCTTCAGGAAGTGTCCTCTATGCCAAGGAGTTGAGGCTTACACAAAAGAAGAATTTTGCCAAGTGCATAAAGTTAGAACAGAATTCTTGAGGAAGGTAAGCTTTGTTGATGCTCCTGGACATGAAAGCTTGATGGCAACAATGCTCTCAGGAGCAGCGATAATGGACTATGCCTTAATGATAATCGCTGCCAACGAACCATGTCCTCAACCGCAAACACGAGAGCACTTGACAGCCCTGCAAATAATTGGAATTAAGGATATAATAGTTGTTCAAAACAAGATTGACCTTGTAAGCAAGGAAGAAGCATTAAAAAATTATAAAGAAATAAAGAATTTTTTAAAAGCAACGATTTATGAAAACGCCCCAATAATTCCCATATCAGCGCATCAAAACATAAATATTGATTTGCTCATAAAGACAATAGTTGAGCGCTTTAAGGTGCCTGAAAGAAACAGGGAAGTTGAACCCTTGATGTTTGTGGCAAGGTCGTTTGACATTAACAAGCCAGGAACAGAGCCTTTTAAACTTCAAGGAGGAGTTCTTGGAGGGGCTTTAAAACAAGGAATTCTTAGAGTCGGAGACGAAATAGAAATTAAGCCAGGAAGAAAGGTTGAGAGTTATGGAAAGATTTTTTGGCAGCCGATAAAAACAAAGATAATCGGTTTAAAAACAGGCGGCTTTGATGTTGAGGAAGTAGGTCCTGGCGGCTCAATAGGAGTTCTAACAGAACTAGACCCTTCAATTGTAAAATCAGACAGTTTAGCAGGAAACATAGTTGGAAAACCAGGAAAGACCCCTCCAACAAGGGAATTCCTGAGATTAAGATTGCACCTGTTAGAAAGAGTTGTCGGGGCTCAGGATGAGCTTGTTGTTGAGCCAATAAAACAAGGAGAAAATTTAATGATAAACATCAATTCAACAGCAACAGTCGGCATAGTTGTAAAGCTTAGTCCTGAGGAAATAACCTGCAAGCTTTTGATTCCTGTCTGCGCTTACAAGGATTCAAGGGCAACGATATCTAGGAGAATAGGAGACCGTTATAGATTGATTGGCTATGGAGAAATTCTTGAAATACCTGAGCAAAAGTCATAATTAAAATAAAAAATAAAATAGAATAAAATAAAAACAGGAAGCTTACCAATTCCTAATAGCAATATCAACAGCTTCTTTCCACTTGCTGATTATAGCCAACAAATCACTCTTTATTTTTTCCTTGTCATGCGCTTTGTAAACAAACACATAACCCCCATTATCAAGGTTCATCTGTCTTCTGCTAATCATTTTCTTTTCAAGCAATCCTTTTATACCTTTCTGCAATGTTGTCCTATTCTTCTTTAATTCCCTTGCAATCTCATTTACAGTAAGTTCGCTCTTTGCTTTAAGCAGCTGGTATAAAACCTTGTATTCTGTCTTGTTTATCTTAAAACCACATCTCACAATCTCTTCCATTGAAATGCTCTTACAGGCAAAATTAAACATTTTCGCACCGCCTTGTTTTTAATTTTATTTTAAACTTATTGGAAACCTTTAAGTTCAACAGCTCTTGCAACCTTTGTTATTGCAACGGCATAAGCAGCTTCTCTCATGCTTATATTCTTTTCTTTCATAACATCATAGACGCTTCTAAAAGCATTCTTCATTATCTTGCTCAACCTTTCATTCACTTCTTCTTCATCGCAATAATAACCTTGTTTGTTCTGAACCCATTCGCAATAACTAACTGAAACTCCTCCTGAATTTGCAAGCACATCAGGAACAACTAAAATATTTTTTTCCTTTAAAATTTTATCCGCTTCCAAAGTTGTTGGCCCATTTGCAAGTTCTAAAACAATCTTTGCTTTTATTTTGTTTGCATTCTTTTCTGTTATTTGGTTTTCAAGAGCAGCAGGAATCAAAACATCTACATTTAATTCAAGGAGTTCATCGTTGCTGATCTTTTTTGCTTTGTTGTAATCCTTAAAAGAGCCTCCTGATTTTTTAAATTCTAACAACTCAGGAATGTTTAATCCTTTATCATTATAAAGTCCTGCTGTAGAGTCACTTATTCCAACAATCTTAAATCCTTTGTCATAAAGAATTTTTGCAATTCCGCCTCCAACATTGCCAATTCCTTGTATTGCTATTTTGTTTGCTTTTATCCCTGTTTTTTCTAAGGTTTCTTCAAGAATAAAATATCCTCCTAAGGAAGTTGCCATTTCCCTTCCTTTAGAACCTCCAACTTCAATTGGCTTTCCAGTAATCACTCCAGGGCTTTTACGACCCTTGATTTTTTCATACTCGTCTAACATCCAAGCCATGATTTGAGAATTTGTATTAACATCAGGAGCAGGGATATCAACATCTTCTCCAATAAAATCAAATATTGCTCTTATATAACTTCTGCTCAATCTTTCAAGCTCAGAATTCGAGAGTTCTTTTGGATTAACAGCAACTCCTCCTTTTCCTCCACCAAATGGTATTCCAGCAATTGCGCACTTCCAAGTCATCCACATTGCCAATGCTTTAACCTCTGAAAGATTAACTTGGGGATGAAACCTAATACCTCCTTTGAAAGGGCCTAATGAGTCATTATGTTGTACTCTATAACCCTTAAACATTATTGTTTTTCCAGAATCCATTCTCACAGGAAAATAGACTTCTATTATTCTCTTTGGTTCTGACAAATAATCAATAATTTCTTTTTTTATACCAATGTTCTCTGCTACTTGAATGAATTGTTTTTTTGCATTTTCAAAAGCATCATAGCCCATAAAAACCACCATTTTGTTTTCATAAAAACTTTGGTTATGAATATTGCACTCACACTAGTATTTAAATTTTTTTGTTTTATGAAAAAATACTCTTAAAAAAACACACCGGTGTTGTTTTAACTATATAATAATAAAATTTATATACCTAAACATTTTCAACATTGTAATTCAAAAATTTTTAATAGGGGTGTTTTGAATGGCAAAAATAGAAAAGGTTCTAAGTTTAGAAGAGGCGGTTGATAAAGGATTGGTTAATATTAATAACCTTGGATACAAACCAATAGAAAAAAAATCAAAATTGGAAACAAAGAAGTAACAATTATAGAAGGATTTAATGATAAAAGATTTGGAAAACATGAACAAATTATTCATGTAATAGAAGATGATGAAACAGGAAAAATAATAGGAACATATGATAAGATTGTTATTACAGAAGGACCTGAAGATGAAAATGGGAACAGAACATATATTTCTGGTACTGCAATAGTTCCATGGTATATAGCTGAGTTTAATAAGAAAGGAAAACCAATATTTTATTTAGGACTAATAAAAGAATACAGAGCAGACCCTTATAATTTTGATACAAAAGAATCTGGCATTGATGCTTGGGAAATACCAATGGGTTTTTTAAAGAAAATGAGACATTTGAGCAAGGAGCGAAAAGAGAAGTTGAAGAGGAATTCTTAAGCGAGGTTATAAGCTTAAATTATCTTGGTAAGGTAAATGCCAATCCTGCAAGATTCACAAATTATCTTAATGCATATGCTGCAGAAGTTGATCCTGAGAAAAAACTAAATGTTAAAGAGGATAAACTTGAACTAATCAGCAAAAGAAGATTTTTCTTAGAAGAAGAAATAGATGAACTTATAAGAAAAGGAAAAATCATTAATGGTTTAAGTTTAGCAGCGCTTCAAATGTTCAATGCATACAAGAAAGAGATCGTTGAAGATTACAAGAAAAGACACTATGACAAATTGCAAGATATTTTAAAAATAAGAGAAGAAATGTGGAGTGATTTAAGGACTTTATAAGGTATCATACTAATTTAAGAACAGAGTTTAAAATATAAAAAAAAGAAAAATAAAGATAAAAATAAAAACAAATATTTTGTTTCTTAAACAAGAGTTATCTGCGGGACAAAATGTGCAAACAAAAGTCCTCCTATAACTCCAAAAACAAACATCAGCATTGCATAAGTCAAAACTATCTTCCACTTTACAACCCTTGAAACTCCAAGAAGTGAGGGCAAACTAAGAGCAGGTCCTGTCAGCAAAAAGGCAATTGCTGGCGCTGTTCCCATCCCTAAAATCAACAATTCACTGACAAAAGGAATTTCAACTAAAGTTGGAGTGTACATTATAACCCCTATTATTGAGGCAAGGGCTGTTTGCGGTATTCCTTGTCCTAAATACTTTGATATAATTTCTGTTTTAAGGAAAATCTTTACAATGCCTATGATGAAAATTCCTAAAAAAACTAATGGTAGTATCTTTGCTGTGAACTCATAAACATTTAAAAACCATTCCTTAATGTCTCTTTTGAAAGAAAAATTCTGCTCGTGATAATCTATTTTAAGTTTTTGAGAACTTTCATGATCCTGTTTGCCAAAAAGTTTGTTGATCATTAACCCAGTAAGCATTGCAGCAGTGATAGCAAGAATTATTCTTGCAAGCGCAACCTTCCAACTCAATAAGCTTATTGTTAGAATAACTGCTGCAGGATTTATTGCAGGGGTTGCTAATAAGAATGTTATTGCAGGGCCTAAACCAGCTCCTCTTTTCTTTATTGCTGCAAACAAAGGAATTATTGAGCAAGAACACACAGAGAGCATTGGACCCCCAAACGCTGCAATAAGGTATGATTTAAAATCATTTCCACTTAATCTCTTTATTACAAGTTCTTTTGGAATAAACGCCTGAAATGCTCCTGCTACTAAAAATGCAATTAATAAACAAACCCATGCTTTTTGAGCATATGACAACAAAGTATAGATTGGTATTAAGTATTTTGGAGTTTCAGAACTTATTGGAAAAGGTTCCTTTGGATAAATCCCTTTTTCTATGAGTTTGCTCTTTTTAAAAGAGCTGTACCATTCATAACTTACTAAGCCACCAAGTAGCAATGCAATGATAATTATTCCAAAATATATTCTTTTCATATTTTCACCTTATTCTGTTTTTAGAAATTTTAGAAATGATCACTTAAGCCATTCCTTTATTTCCTTAACATCAGGAATTTTTCCTTGAGCTTTTATTTCTCCATTAACTGCTATTGCGGGCGTGAATAAAATTCCTTTATCCACAATCTTATTCACATCGTACACATGCTCTATTTTTACATCATTCAATTTCAATTCCTCAACTGCTTTTTTTGCATTCTCTTCTAATTTCTTGCATTTTGGACATCCTGAACCAAAGATTTCAATCTTCATTTTTCTACCTCCATCTTTATCGCAGTGTCTTTTTTGTTTTTTATTTTTTGAAATTCTTGACAAGCTTAAAAAATTTCAAGAGAGAGTTTTTGTCTTTTATCTTGCAAAACAAGAACTTGTTCTTTTTTTCAGTTTTTACTATTCCTGCTTCTTTTAGAATCATTATGTGCCTGAATACAACTGACTGGTCCTTTTTTATTTTTGAACTCAGGTTGCACACGCACTCACATTCTTTTTCTAAAAGAATTTTTATTATTCCCAATCTTGCTTCGTCTGACAACGCTCTTAGTAACTTCAATTCCTCCCCAGAGAGAAATTCTTTTTTAGTCATTTGCATATTTGTGCAAATGTGCAAGTATATAAACTTTTCTATTTCTGAAAATGTTGATAAAAATAAATTTGATTTATCTTAACCTTACTGTTTCAAGATTTCTTGGAGCAACTGTTTCAACCTTGTATGCTTTGTGCAGAGAACTCGCAAGATCTAAACATCTTGAATTTTCGCCGTGGTTTATTATAATCTTCTTTGGCCTTGGATTGCAGGCATAAACAAACTGCATCAACTGTTTTCTGTCAGAGTGCCCTGTATAGCCTTCTATGGTTTCAACTTGCAGATTTATTTTAACAATTTCTTTTCCATAAACAAACTCTCGTTCGCCCTTCTGTATTCTCCTTCCAAGAGAACCTTCTCCTTGATAAGAGACAAAGATTAGCATGTTTCTCTTGTCCTCTGCCAACTGCCTCAAGTACTCAACGCTTGGCCCCCCGACAAGCATTCCAGAAGTTGCCAATATTATGCATGGGCCTGAATGGTCAATGACTTGCTGTCTCTCCTTTTGAGAGCCAACCCTTTTGAATACTTCAGAAAGAAAAGGATTTGCATCCTCATGGAATATGCTTTTTCTCACTGTTGAATTCATGAAATTTGGATATGCTGTGTGTATTGCTGTTATGTCCCAAACAATGCCGTCAACAAATATCGGGAACTTTTCAATTTCTCCATCGCGCATTGCCTTTTCAAGCAGCAGCATAATCTCTTGAGCCCTTCCTGTTCCCAAAACAGGAATCAAGACCTTTCCCTTTCTCTTAACACTTTCTTTTATAAGATTAAAAAATATTTCGTTGGCTTCTTTTCTTGATGGCTGAACATTGTCCCTTCCTCCGTATGTTGATTCAATCATAAGTGTTTCTAATCTTGGGAATTCAGTGACTGCCTGCTGCAGCAATTCTGTTTTTGCATACTTGAAATCAGCGGTATACAAAAGATTATGGAGTCCATTTCCGATGTGCAGGTGAACCATTGAACTTCCTAAGATGTGCCCTGCATTGTAGAGAGTAATTCTAACATCAGGAGTTATGTCTGTAACCTCGTCGTATTCCAATGTTATTGTATGCTTTACCATCTCTTTTACATCCTCAACATCAAACAAGAGTTTTTCTCCTTCTGATTTCATGATTTTTATGAAATCAAGCAATGTTAAAGCAGCCATATCTCTTGTTGGCGCTGTGCAATAAACAGGTCCTCTGTAATTGTACTTGAAAAGATAAGGCAGAAAACCGCAATGGTCAAGATGAGCGTGACTCACTATGACAGCGTCAATGTCGTGTATATTAAACTCAGGGACTTCAAAATGAGGATAAGCATTTTCATCCTTAACTGCAACATTAATTCCGCAGTCCAATAAAACCCTTGATTCAGGGGTCTGCAACAAAATGCATGACCTCCCAACCTCTCTTCCAGAACCCAAATAAGTTACCCTTATCCATTCATCCCTCTTTTCTCTTATCCAACCATCATAGATTCTATGACCTACCTTGTCAAGGAATTTTCTCCTGTAATCAGAATTCAAGTAAAGAACTGTCCTTATGTTGTTTATCAATCTTGAGTTGATAGCAGGTTTTCTCTTTATTATTGGAATCCACAAGGTCTTTTCCTTTATTTCTCTAAGCAAAGAACCTTGCTTTCCAATTGCCAATCCTGGTTTTTCTGCCTCGATGTTAACTATGGACCTTTGAGATTCAAAAAAGATGTTGCTTGTTTCTGCTTCCTCAGGCATTAGTTCTTTTATTAAAAACTTTGCCTCTTCCACAGGCGTTACTATGCTCGGATCTGCTCTTAATTCAACTCTCTTTTTTATGCTGTCAACAACCTGTTTTATTAAGCCATTGTTGTCAAGAAAAAAATTCTTGTCTTTTGTGTAGAGCACAATGTTTGCTCCTTCAAAAACAGCATCACTTATCTTTTCTTTTGGCAAAAACTTCATTATTTCGTCAATTATGTTTGGCATATTCTTCCACCAATTCTCTACACTAAGAATTTTTATGATTATTATGATTACTCTCTATTTGATTTTAAAAGTTCTTTAAGTTCTTCTTGCAGCATTAATAATTTCAGACAGATAAGCTTGCTTAAAAATGCTTAAAAATTTTGAACAAAAACTTTGCTTTTTAAAAGCCTTAATCTCTCAGATTTTTAATTCAAAAATCAAATTTTGTGTTTATTTCTTTTTCCAAAACCCTTTTGAAACCTTCCTTTGTTATTGTTACTATGTCAATTCCGCTGCCTGATGCTATGTCCCTCTGCAATGCAGCATTCAATACCTTGACAGCGAGCTTTACGCCTTCCTCAACGCTCATGTTCTGCTTGTACAATGTTTCCAAAACTCCGTATGCAACAACTGATCCTGAACCAGAACAAACATAATCTTCGCACTCTGTTACAGTGCCGTCAGGATAAATATCGAACAGATGAAATCCTTCTTTGTCCTTTCCGCCCATTATGAATTGGGAAAGCCCTGGAATTGCGCTAAAGGATCTTACATTAGAATATACCATTCTTGCAATTAGGTTTGCTGCTTCCTTGACAGAAATCTCCTGTTCTGTTCTTATATTTTTAAGATTGAGCTCTGCTTTTGTGTATCTCAAGAGCAGTTGAGCATCAGAAACAGTTCCTGCCATTGTAACCGCTATTGAATCTGTAAGATTATATATCTTTCTTATGTTCTTGTCAGCAACCAAATAACCTGTTGTTGCCCTCTTGTCTGTAGCCAAAACAACTCCATCCTTGCAAATAAGTCCTATAGTTGTAGTTCCGCTCTTAACCACATCATTCATTTTAATCACAGAATTCTTTTTGTTATTTTAGGTAATTGGCTACTCATATTTAAAGCTTATGTTTTGTTTTTAGCGCAACGCGTTATTTTTAATTTTGTTTTGCTGTTGCTTTGAAATTTCTCTATTTTTTAATTTTCTTACTCTTTTTATTCTTTTCATTTTTAACCTTAACTTGCTTGACAGAGATTTTCGCTCTTTTCCCTGTTTTACTTTTTGCTGTCTCTTTTCGCTTTTCGTTCTCTTTTTCTCTTTTTCCTTTCTTTTCAATTGTTTTCTCCTTTGCAGGCCTAAATTTCTTTTCCTTGATTTCAGCAAGCTCCTTCTTCAACCTCTCAATTTCCTCCTCTAAATTTCGTATTGTTGCTTCATTGTTGTGCTCCTTAACCAAAGAACCACACTCAGGGCATTTAAAGTCAAACTCAAACGCCTTTTCAAAATCTAATCTTACACAGGCATTTGGGCATATGAAAAATTGATTGTTTTTTTCCCTTTCCAATCTCTCCTGAAGAAGCTTCAATTTTCTTTCTCTCAATTGAGTGTAAAGGAATTTTGCTTGAACTGGATTGAATGTCCAATAGTATATGTACCAACCCTTCTTTTTGTCCTTCTTTCTCTTAAATGTAACGAGATTGTTTTCTAAGAGTTTATAGAGCTTTTTTCTTATGTCCCTTATTTCCAAATGCAAGTCCTCAGCTATCTTGAATTCAGAAACATTGACTTTGTCTTTGATGTTGAATATTATGTTTATAGTATCCTCTGCTGAGAGCATTCCTGCAACATCCTTTATTATTTCGTTTGAGACATTCATTTTTAGAGAGATTGAGCATTATCTTACGCTCTTGAGCCATTTTTCAACGCACTTAAAACTGCAAAAGTGCCTGACATCGCTCTTATTTTTTATTTTCCAGAATATAGCCAAAACAAGATAGTTCTCACTCTTGTTTATCTCCTTGCCGCAATACGAACATTTTTCATTCTTTTTTTCCTTCCAAGTTTTTCCAACCTCTGGTTTGTTTATCTTTTGAAAGTACTTCATGACAGCACACCTTCTTTTATATCTTTATTATGGATTTTTAAAACCCATAAAAAAGAATTATCTTTTGCTCTAATCCAATTCTCTGTGCTTGAAAGTTTGCGCGTTTTTAGAACTCTTTTTAACATAAGAATTTTTTATTTATAAATTTTGCGGTTTAAGAACTTATGTATGTAATTAAAAATTACTTCCTTGCTTTTTCTATTTTTCCCTTTCTAAGCATTTCAAGGCTTTGATCATTAACCTTTATTACCTGCCACCTTATCCCTGAAAGATCTCCCTTAGAACGCCCCATATGACCATTTATTGATTCTATTATGACCTCATCGTGTTCGTCAATGAACTTTGAAGCACCGTCTCCAGGACAAAAGGCAGTAACCTGCCTTCCATTTTTTATGAGTTGAACTTTGACGCATTTTCTCATTCCAGAACACGGCTGTTTTGCCTCTATTTGAACTTTTTCAAGAACTATGCCTCTTGCTTGAGAACATCCTTCCAAAGGATCAGAAATCTTGTTCAAGTTAAGAGCCCTGCGAGTAAACCATTTATTGTTCCACCTGAACTTTTTCCTTCTTTCAAGCAATTTTCTTCCTGCGTTTAAACCACGCGTCTTTTTTGCCATTTTCATCAAAGAGAGTTTAGCAGTTATTTTTAAATCTTTTGGTTTTGCGTTAAAATTTAGAATTCATCAATATTTATTATATTATACTTGTCTCCTGGAATCAATATTCTTTTTTCGCTTCCGCAGTAAACTGTTGGAAGTTTTTCATTTCTAGATTTATAAGGAGCTTGCGTTTCATCTAAAATGTCTTTAACAATTACTCCGACAATAGGTTCTCCTATAAGTTTTCTAACTTCTGTTGAAAATAAATACGAAAGAACAAATAACTTCTCTAGTTTTTCATCTTTAAA
>JBNAUL010000002.1:52450-141875 GCA_049700835.1 Candidatus Woesearchaeota archaeon | reverse complement strand
AAAGAACAAATAACTTCTCTAGTTTTTCATCTTTAAAAACCTCTCCATTGCTATGAGGAACAAAAATAACGTCTCTTTCATAGCCTGAATTTATAAGAGTGCCTTGAGCTCCGTCTGGAAATTTTTCTCCTGGGAACCAACCATGATAACTATCAGAGCATCTTATGTAAACATTTCCATCTGAATCAGCAAGTGCTAAAACTCCATTATTAGTATAAAACTTTTTAGTTTTATCGCTTTTCCCGACTTTTATTATTTTCTGTTCCAGTGTTATTAATTCTTATCCGTTGCTTTTAATAAACCAATAGAGCAAGAATTCTCTTACTAACTTTTGATTAAATTCTGTTGGCAAATAAGCTTTGTATCTATCAATAAAATTTTGAATAAATTCTTCTAATTTTGGATGAGTGTAATCTGAGAAGAGTTTTACTCCTAATAAGTCCTCTATGTTTTCAGTATTTTTTGATTCGTTGGATTCTTTTATTAATTTATTCAATTCGTCCAATTTTATTATTTGCAATTCGTTTCTTGTCATAAATAAATAGAAAGCAGAACTAATATTTAATCTTTCTATTTTTATCACTTATTAGTGACTAAAATAAAACAATAAAGATTATAAATAAAAACAAAAAACCAATAAAAAATGATAATTCCTCTCATAATTTTGCTTGTTGTATTTGCTCTCATTGCAATAAGGAGAATAGGAAACATTAAATTTGAGATATGGCAGATATGCTCTTCGGAGCAACAGTCGTAATAATAACAAGACAAATCTCTATAATCCATGCTTTGAAATCTATAAACTTAGAAGTCATGCTTTTCTTGTTTAATATGTTTATCATAGGAACAGCAATGGAAGAAAGCGGTTATTTGGCTCATCTTTCATACAAAATATTCAAAAAGGCAAGAAATACCAATCAACTCTTATTGTTAATAATCTTCGTTATGGGTTTTTCCTCAGCAATACTAATGAATGATACTGTAGCAATAATAGGAACTCCAATGGTTTTACTGCTTGCTAAAAAACACAAAATCAAACCAAAAACCCTTCTGCTTGCATTAGCATTTTCCATAACCTTAAGTAGTGTTATGAGTCCTCTTGGAAACCCGCAGAATTTTTTGATTGCAACACAATCAAAAATTAAAAACCCTTTCATAACATTTCTTGAACATCTTTTCCTGCCAACAATGATAAACTTGGTTGCTGCTTTTTTACTGTTAAAACTATTTTATAGAGAAGAATTTAAGAATAATAAGTTGGATCATTCTCAAGAGCCTATAAAAGATAATAAACTTGCATGTTTATTATTGTCATCGGAATACCTATTCTTGCAAATTCAACAAAAGTTATTGTTTCTCCTGATTTTTTCTCTGCGTTTTGTATTATTATTACATTGCTCGCTGCTCCTAATATTAGCAAGTTTCCTGCAATCATGCTTCCAGCTGCCAAAGCAACGAACTCTTTGGTTTCAGCTCCTGTTTGAATTAGCAACGGAAGATAAAGAGCAGCTAATGGAACATTTGATATCAATTGGCTAAGTAAAATGCTTATGCATAAAATCATTGGAATTGAGAGAATGCTTATGTTTAGCTTAATGATTACTAGTTGAAAGAATCCTGTTTCCCAAACGCTTTCCATTAGTACAAACATTGAAGCAAAGAAGATTAAAGTATGCCAATCAACCTTTTTTATTATTGAAATTCTTTTTTTGCTGAATAGAATAATTGGAAGTGCTCCAATAAATGTTATGTACACCAATTTGAAGTCAAAATCTGTGTTTAGCAATCCTATTATGATTTTGAAAGTTATGAGAATTAGAATTAAATAGATAGAAATTTTTGACAAGAAAGCAAATCTATTGGTTATTCTTAAGGTTTTAAAAATCACTTAATCTTAGCATTATCACAAATATCTATTGTTAATTCTTCATCTCTTGTTTTTAATGGTTTTCCATCATAAACGACTTTCTTGTTTTTAGTTGTTAATCCTATTTGTAAGAATTCTTCTATGCTGATTTCTCTTGCAGGATTTCTGTTTATACCTTCAATAAAAACCATTTCCCCAGGACTTGTTTTTTTTGCTTCTAAAACAACTACTTTATTCCCATCGTCTACTGCCAAAAGCATTCCCTCGCTCTTAAAACCCCTTATTACTGCTTGTTTAAGGTTTGCAACTATGATTAAATGCTTTCCTAAAAGTTCTTCTTCTTTGTAATGAGCTCTTAAACCAGCAACCAATTGTCTCTTGTGATCTCCAAGATTTATTTTTAAAACATAAAGTTTATCTGCATTCGGGTGTTTTTGTACATCTTCAACAACAGCAACTCTTAAGTCCAATTTTGAAAAATCTCTCATAGAATTTTTTTCTTCTGTTTTGTTTTCAGCAATATTTCCAATCATGCTGTCTAACTGAGTTCTTTCTATTTTTTTAAGCAGAATTTCTGCTTTTTTAACAGCGTGATTTCTTAATTTAAAATCAATATCTTTAAAACTCAACTCCTTGCTCAAGTTCATCTGTTCTAAAATTTTAGACGAATACTCAGGCAGTATTGGTTTTATGAGTATTGCAAGATTCTTAACCAAGTTTGCGCTGAAACTTATTATTTCAAGCGTTTTTTGCTTCTCGGATTTTATTGAGTTCCAAGGTTCTTTTTCTTGGAAGAACTTGTTCCCTAAATCGCTAATCATTATCAATTCCTTAACAGCTTCCCTAAAATTGAAGTCCTCATAATTTCTTATTATTTTTCTTTTGCTTTCGTTAAATTCTTCTATCAATTCTTTATATTCATTCTCATTGAAACTACCTATTTTAGAATCAAAATTGTTGTTTATAAAGCTTAGAATTCTGTATGAAAAGTTTGCTATCTTCGCGACTAACTCAGAGTTTATCTTTTCAGTAAAATCGCTAAAATCAAAATTCACATCTGATAGTTTGTTTGATGTGTTGGCAGCAAAGTAAAACCTTAAGTATTCTGGATTAATTCCTGTGTTCAAAAATTGCCTTGCTGTTATGAATGTTCCTCTCGACTTTGACATTTTCTCATTGTTAATATTAACATAACCATGGACTATTTCCTTGAATGGTAAGTTAAAATCAGCAGTCATCAACAATGCAGGCCAAAACAAGAAGTGAAAATAAATTATGTCCTTTCCTATAACATGAATTATTTTTGAGTTTTCATTTTGCCAATAATCTCTATAATCAATGTTTCTTTTTTTGCAATAGTTCCAAGTGCTTGCAATGTAACCTATTGGAGCATCCAACCAAACATAAAAGTATTTTTTTGGATTGTTTGGAATCTCAAAACCAAAATATGGTTCGTCCCTGCTTATGCACCAATCTTCCAAACCAGTATCTATCCAGTTCATTATTGAATTAACAATTTCTTTTTGCAATTCTTTATTGCTTAACAGCCAATGCTTTAACTTATCGCTAAAAGCGCTAAGTTTAAAGAAGAAATGTTCTGTTTCTTTCAATATTGGTTTGTTCTTGCAGATTGCGCAGTAAGGCTCTATGAGTTCTGTTGGCTTGTAAACAGCACCGCACTTTTCGCAAACATCCCCATACTGGTCTTCAGCACCACACTTAGGACATTTCCCTTTTACAAATCTATCAGGTAAAAAAATCTTACAATGCTCGCAATAGAGTTGTTTTAGTTGTTTTTTGTAAACAAAACCCTTGTCAAGAGCTTTTTTAAAGAAAAACTCTACAAGTACTTTATTTTCTGTGCTGTGTGTTGTATAATAATTGTCAAAAGATATATGGAATTCAGAAAAATCTTTTAAGTGTTCTTCATAAAACCTTGCTATCAGCTCTTCAGGTTTTATTCCAAGCTTCATTGCATTTACTTGTATTGGAGTTCCATGAGTGTCGTCAGCGCAGATATAAATAGCATCCTTGCTATTTAGTTTTAAAGCTCTTGCAAAAATGTCTGTTGTTATGTATTCTAAAAGATGACCTATGTGTATTGAACCATTGGCATAAGGCAATGCTGCTGTAATTAAAATTCTTTCTTTGGTTTTATTATTTTTTCCAAAATCCACTTTTATTGTTTTCTTTGCTTTCATGTTGAATTTCAACTTATTTTTAGTTTTTATAATTTTTTATAAGAGTGTTATTTAAATATTATTTAAAGCTTTTTAGAAAAAATTAATCACTAAAAAATAACACAAATTTTATATATCAATTATTTCAACTAAAAAACATGCATTCAAAAGATAAACCCCTTGTAAAAAGGGAAGAATACTTGGAAAACGCAATGAACAATGCGAAAAACTATCTTTCTAAAAATTTTTCAAATGAATTTAAGAAAATAAACCCCAACACAAAGATAAGTTTTCCAGAGTTCATCGTAGATCCTTCTGAGAATTTTGACACCCAAACATTTAGCCATGACAAGAAAACAATAGAACTCAAAATACCAAAGAAAATATTTAACTCTTCTCCATCTTTAAAGGGCGTAACCTATGAACCATTCTTTGAAAATCTTGAATTTAAAAGGGAATTTGTAAGCGATTATGATTATGTAATAGATTTTAACTATAAGATGCTGAGAAAGAATTCTTATTTTATCAGTTTGGTTCATGAAATTTCTGAAATGTCTTTCTATAAAAGATTCTCACAAGTTCTAAGTTCTGAAACAATAAATTCCTCAAAAGAAAATCTTGCTCATGGATACGCACTTTTTTTTGAGATGCTGACGATAGAATTTTTATTAAAGAGAGACAGGCAAGATGGTTTCAGCCAAGAGGACAAAGAAGAGTTCAAAAACTATTCTCAGAAAAGAAGGAATTCTCTTAACAGGAAACTTGTTGAAAAGGAATACTATGTTCTTTTTAATGCAATTTATCAATTTTCTGAAAACGATATTGAAATGTTTCACGAAAATTTAGAAGTCCACCTGCCCAAACTAATTTTGCTGTTGAAGGACGGATTTGTTAAAGATAACAACAATGGAAATCTTGAGGGTAAAATTAAGAGATGTCTTAAGCATTACAAATCAGCTAGATAACCCAATTAAAAAACAAAAATTTTTTTAATTTTTACTACTTTACATCCTTCATCTTTTGAGTTACATAAATTTCTTTTTGGCACTTCTCACATTTAAAGACAAGGGCTAAAACCTTGCTCTTCTTCTCCTTGCCTTTTGCCTCATCAAACTCCTTAAAATACACATTTTTCCTTGAAAAAGGAATCTGCAATTCTCCTTTGAACCCGCAATAAGGGCATTTGTATTGAATGTTAGCCATTAACTTGCTTTCATACTCTTTCGCATCCATTCTAAAACCGCATTTTTGGCATTCATAATAATCTGCTTTTTTCATAGGTTTTCCGTTTTTATCTCTTGGTTTTTGAACATAACTGCTGCATTTTGGGCATTTTAGCTTGAAAACCCAAACTCTAGCAGAACCAGAACAAATATCCCTATCAGTGTAATAGTAAAGTTCCTCGGCGCTCTTCGGTTCAACAAGCATATTCTCACCTCTGAGAATAAATAAAAAGGAGTTATTTAAAAAACTAACGATTATGGAAAATCTCATTTAAAATCCATTTAAAATCTTCAAATTTTCTATTTTTAGAAAAAACAACTTTTAAAAAAATTATCAAGAATTAATCAAAACAAGGAATTAAAAAATTATAAAAAGATTGCAAAAGAATTTATAAAAAAATTTTGGTCTATTTTTAAGTTATTGAGGTTCTTAATGCAAAAATTTAGTAGAGTGAACCTATATCTTTTAACTAACTTTTGTATACATTGCTGTGATTTAGCAAAAAACTAAACAAAGAAAATCATTAAATAAGAACTGCATATTTTAGATTTAACACTCCATATTTATTAATAAAATTTTTTGATTTTTTGCTTGTAATATTGTAATCTTATTTTGATCTTATTACAATAATACTTTTCAAAACTCAAACTCTCACTTTTTCAAAAAAAACAATAAGATAAATGGTGCCTAACTAATTTTAATTAATTTTTATTGCACCTATTGATTCTGTATAAAAATAATCTTTTTTGCATTATTTAAAAATAAGAAATAAAACAAAGAGAATACTTTAAAATATTTTTTTTATTATTATAATTATAAAAGGTATATTAAATAAGAATTATTATATTAGTATAATTATAATATAACTAATATTTAATATAGATTATAAAATATTTTATATCAAATACAATAATGCTTAAAATATTTTATCAAAAATAACAATATTTAATTTAATATATAATTAAATGTTTTTAGCATAAACAATAAGTTTATATTAATTATTCTTGCATGATCTTATTAGATAATTTTATTAATCCCTATAAAGTAAATAAATTAGAAAAATATATAAACACATTGTTTTTTTATCAATTTATGTGCTTAATATTAAATGTCATTAGCTTAGTTAATCATTACTTTGGACAAATAAAGGATTATGCAAGAGCAATTGACATAAAGAACCAATGCAAACTATTAATGCACCATTTTGATGATTTATTATTCAACATGGTTTCACAGAGTTTTAAACAGCAGGTTCTTGATTCAAAGTACATAGTTATAAATGAGAAATTAAACGAGTTAAATTTTATAATTGCCAAATACAGCACTCAAACTAATGGCAAAATGGCAGATGGGTTATCTAAAGATTCTATATTAGAAGACAAAATATGCTGTATAAGAAATGAAATTATTGATGAATTCTTTAAATTATTTTTAGCTCATTGAATCTCATTGAATCCTTAAAAATATTTAAAGTACTTAAAATATTTAAAAAATATAATAAAATGTATATTAATATAGAAAAATTTATATACTTGTTCTGTTTTTGTTTACTAAGGTACAGGTTAGTTAACAGGATTTTATTGATTTTTTACCTTAGTTAACATAAATTTTTGATAAAAAATAATTAAAAATTGAAAATTTAAAAGAACAAACCTTAATTAACAGATTAAATTGGTGTTTTTATGAGAAGGGCTGCTTTGTATGTAAGAGTTTCAACAGAGGAACAAGCAAAAGAAGGTTTTAGCATAAATTCCCAAGTAATGGACCTTACAGAGTATGCAACAAAAAATAATATGGCTGTTACTAAAATATTTAAAGATGAAGGCATTTCTGGAAGCAAATTTGAATCAAGGCCTGGTCTTCAAGAGATGCTTGACGAAGCAGAAAAAAAGGGTTTTGATGTTCTATTAATATATTCCTACAGCAGGCTTGGAAGGGATAACTATGAAACAGAAGGAATTGTAAGAAGGTTAATGAAGCTTGGAATAGAGGTTATAAGTTTAAAAGAACAATACGGCCAAGATCCTGTAGGAGTTCTTATAAGGCAGATTATTGGAGCTGTAAATGAGTTTGAGAGAAAACAGATAGTTGAAAGATTAAAGGATGTTATGAACAACAAAGCAAAATCAGGATATACTCAAAACAGGCCTCCTTTGGGTTACAAAATCATCAACAAAGAGACAGTTGTTGATGAAGAGAAAAAACAGATAGTAATAGATATATTCAAGATGAGGGCTGAAGGAAAATCATTGAGGGAGATTTCAAAGATTGTTGGAATAAGCCATGTCGGCATAAAAAAGATGCTCAAAAACAAGTTCTATCTTGGATTTGTAATGTTTAACAATACATATTATAAAGGAAAACACCCTGCGATAATAGATGAGGAATTGTTTAATGCTGCTAATTCTAAGGGCTGATTATGCAGGTTCCAAAAAGCAGATGCAATTTCATATTATAAAAATTGTGCTTAAATATTTTAATTTATGATAAAAAATATTTATTAAATATTAGATAATAACTTTTGATCAAAGATTATAATATTTAATATAATTTTTTTGCAAAGCACTAAAAGCATTTGTAATGGGTTGAATTTCAATTCTTAAGTGTTGGTTTTTTATCACTCTATTTAAATTACAGATACCACTAAATAATAATTATTAATCTTTAAAAATAATTTGAAATAAAATTGCTTTCTATAAATATATTATATAAATAATAAAGAATATAAAACATAAAATATTTAATATAATATATTTTTAATTTAAACTAATTATAAATAATAAATAAAAAATATTAATAACAAAAAACTATTTATAATTAATATTTTAAAAATTATATTTTACATTAAATTTCCTAAAAATCTAATTTAAAAAGTTAATAAAATTGAGATGAATAAAAAAAGTATTAAGAATTAATAAAAATAAAGCAATTATTTATAACTTTATTCATAAATATTTTAAGAATATCATGAAATATTCATGAAAAGTGAGACATCCAAAGAGTTTATAATCTTAAAAAAACAAGAAAACAAAGTTTAAAACACAAACTTTAAGCATTTTTTAGGCACCATTAAATTCTGTTCAAAAAACTTCAAAAAGAAAATTAAATAGAAAAAGTGCAGAATAAAACAAATCTTAATAAAAAAGTTAGATTTAATTAATATTTAATAAAAAATTTTGAATGTTCTTTTAAATTTTTAAAGAGTTTTGCATCAAAAGTTTTGCATATTTCTGCTAAGTTCCTGACTAAGTTTAATAATCCCTGCCTTTGCTTGAATCTCTCTAAAAGAATCATCAAGTTTTATAAGCTGTTTATCTTTAACTTCTCTTTTTATTATTGGAACCCCTTTTTTAATAAGTTCCTTCACAGCGCTTATTATAAATTCCTCTCTAAAACCTGTTCTTTCTGAAATTTCATTAATTTCTAAGAAGTCCTTTTCTGTGTAAAGCATTAAAAAGATTTCCTGCTCCTTGAGGTTGAGCTCCTGCTTCTCATTGTTGTTCCTTAAATTCATTATGCTTACTTGCAACTCTTCTATTTTTTCGTTCAATTTGTCAATCTTTGATTCGAGTTCATAAATATAATCGTAGAGCGATTGTATTTCTTGCGTGTTTTGATTTATTGAGTTTAGGTGTTCTTCCATCTCTTCTTTTATCTTTGAGAATGATTTTTTCAGTTTTTCATCTCTGCTGTCCTTGAAACCAAACATAAGACCCCCCACTTCTCCTTCTTGCATTTTTAAAAACAGAACAAATTTATATATTTTTATATTCTTGATTTTATATTGTTTGAAATTCTAAAAAGAAATTATATTTTAAAAAGAATTAGTGGCATATGCATGTACAGGTATTGCACTCTCCAAGAGCTCCTTGCTCAAAAATGCTCTTTTTATAACGAAGTTGTTCTGATTCGCACCTTACTGTGCAGAATTGTTTGCATTGCGCTTCATCTGCTATGCTTTGAAGCACATAGCCCTGTATTGTTCCGCAGCTGCGTTCTGTGATTCTCTTTGTTTTCTTTAAATCAGAATAATACAGCATTCCTAAAAAAATCACAGCCAAAAGAACCCCTGCTAAAACAAAATAAATAAACTTTTTATTTATAGTCCTTGATTTCCTTCTAAGAAATGACTTCTTAAAAACTATTTTGTTATTTTTTCTTTTCATCATGACTTTAAAATGAGTTTTCTTTATTAAATTTTTCCTTTTTGCAAAAGAGAAATATTTATAAATAAGACAGATTTCCAAAATTAGGATTTAAAATGAAAATAAACATTCTGAACGAAGAAAAAAAGAGGATGGAGTTTGAGATTGAAGGCGAAAGCCATACATTGTGCAACATGCTGAAAAACGAACTTTTAAACGATGAGAATGTGAAGATAGCAATATATAGGATAAACCATCCTCTGCTTAAGACCCCTAGGTTTTTAGTTGAAACAAATGGCAATGAAACTCCAAGAGAAGCTTTGGTGAAAGCTGCAAAGAGGATACTAAAAACAAATGAAAAGTTTGCTGAAGTTTTTTCTTCTGCATTCAAAAAATAAAAAAGAAATATTTTAATATTGAGCAGTTTTATCAATTCTCATGATAAGTTCTGACGAGCAAAAAAAACTATTAAACCTTGCAAGGGAAGCAATAAAATCTGCTTTTGAAGAGAAAGAACCAAAGGTTGAAAGTTGCATCAAAAAGAAGTTTTCTGAGAAAAGAGGAGTATTTGTAACGCTGAAAGAAGAGGAAGAACTTAGGGGCTGTATTGGATTTCCAAGGGCTTATTATCCATTATGGCAAGGAATAATACTTGCTGCAAGAAGCGCTGCTTTTGAAGATCCAAGATTCTTTCCTTTGAGAAAGAATGAACTTGACAGAATAAAGATAGAAATTTCTGTGCTCACTGTTCCAGAACTCATAAGGGTCAAAAATCCAGAAGAATACCTAAGCAAAATAAAGATTGGAGAGGATGGTTTAATAATTGAAAGTGATTTTGGTTCAGGACTTTTATTGCCTCAGGTTTTCACAGAGTACAACTGCACCCCTGAACAGGCCCTGATTATGCTCTGCCAAAAAGCGATGCTTCCAACAAATGCTTGGAAGGACCTGAAGAACAGAATTTACAAGTTTCAAGCAGAGGTCTTTAGCGATTAAAAAATAAAGTGTTGTGAAATAAGAACAAAATTAAAAAATAAAATAAAGAAGTAATTAAAAATAAAAGCAAAAAATAAAAGTTCAATTCTGATTTTGAATTCCAAATTTTATTATTTCTTTGCAACCTTTTTCTCTTTCATAATGCCCTTTGCAATTAAGAATACAACAAAGGCTATTATAATAAAGTTTATCAAATCTCCTAAAAACGCTCCCCAACTAATAACTATTCTTCCCAAGTGCAGAGTTGCTGTTCTCCAAGTTCCTCCTGGAATGAATGGAGTTATCAAGGGCATTATTATGTTATCAACTAAAGATTTTATTATTGCAGTTGCTGCGACCGCCATTATAAAAGCAATCGCCAAGCTAAGCACATTGTATTCTTTTAGAAAACCCAAAAATTCCTTTATAAGTTTCATATTTTCCACCTCAAATTTTTTGTTTATTCCAAACCAAATTTTAATTCTTTATTTTATTTAAATGTTTGTTTTTTGTTCTTTCAAGAAGTGAATAATCCTGTCTTAATCACTATTTAATCCGTTTTTAACAATATTGTTTGCTTATCTTCTCTTATCTTCTTATTCCAGCTCTTTTATCTAACTATTTGTCTTGCTTATCTCTACTGCTTTTATTTTTATTAATATCCTCAAATTAAATTTAAGTATCTTTGATTGAGTTGTTTTAAGAGAATTTTTTGCAAAGCAAAAATTTGTGTAAAATCATGCAGGGATTTTTTGTTAATTGCTGTTAAGTGGGTGGTGGAAAGGCACGAATTTTTATAAAATAAAAGAAATCTTAAACTATTTCTCTTAAAGCATAAATTGCCAATTGCCCAAAACAATGCGATAGAAACCAACAGAAACCAAAAACCGAAACATTTATATATTAGTAGTTATAAACAAAAAAGTGTATTTTTCTTAAAAAACAAAAATGAACAAAAAAGCGGGGTGAGTTGAATGCCACAACAGATACAACCAATATTTATCCTTCCTGAAGGCAGCGAAAGAACCACAGGAAGAAATGCGCAAAAGAACAACATAGAAGCAGCACAGCAAGTTGCTGACACTGTGAGGACAACATTAGGACCAAAGGGAATGGACAAGATGCTGGTTGATACATTAGGAGATGTTGTTGTTACAAATGACGGGGTTACTATACTGGAAGAGATTGAAATACAGCATCCAGCAGCAAAGATGATGGTTGAGATTGCAAAAACTCAGGAGGATGAGGTTGGGGATGGAACAACAACTGCTGTTGTTCTTGCAGGAGAACTTCTAAAGAATGCAAACGACCTTCTTGACAAGAAGATACATCCTACTGTAATTGTAAAGGGTTACAGGATTGCTGCTGAAAAAGCACAGGAAATTTTAAACAGGATTGCAGAAAAGGTAAGCGAGAATAATCACGATATACTTAAGAACATTGCAATGACAGCAATGACAGGGAAAGGTGCTGAGCATTCAAAAGAAAAACTTTCAGAACTCGCTGTTGATGCTGTGAAGAGTATAATTGATGAAGTGAATGGAGAAAAGAGGATTGACATAGACAACATTAAGATTGAGAAAAAGATTGGCGGAGGAGTTGAGGATTCTGTTTTAATAAAGGGATTAGTACTTGATAAAGAAAGAGTTCATCCTGGAATGCCAAAGATTGTTAAGAATGCAAAAATCTTGTTGTTGGACTCTGCTTTGGAAGTAAAAAACACAGAAACAGAAGCAAAGATTCAAATAACTGATCCTTCTCAACTTCAGGCATTTATTGACATGGAAGAAAAGATGCTTAAGGAGATGGTTGACAAGGTTGTAAAGACAAAGGCAAATGTTGTTTTCTGCCAAAAAGGAATTGACGACACAGCTCAATACTATCTCTCAAAAGCAGGAATATACGCTGTTAGAAGGATAACGCGCTCAGACATGGAAAAGCTTGAAAGAGCAACCGGAGCAAGAATAGTATCAAGTTTGAACGATGCATCTGAAAAAGACCTTGGATTTGCCGGCTTAGTAGAGGAGAGAAAGATTGGAGATGAAGCAATGACATTTGTAACTGAGTGCAAAAATCCCAAAGCAGTCACCATCCTTATAAGAGGAGGAACAGAGCATGTTATTGATGAAGTAAAGAGGGCAATGGAAGATGCTATTGGAGATGTTGCTTCTGCTCTAAGAAATAATTTAGTAGTTGCTGGTGCAGGAGCTGTTGAAGCAGAACTTGCTAAAGAACTCAGAAAGTTTGCAAATTCTTTAAGCGGCAGGGAACAGCTTGCAGTTCAGGCATTTTCTGATGCAGTTGAAGTTATTCCAAGAACTTTAGCAGAGAACGCTGGTTTAGAGCCAATAGATATTGTTGCTGAGTTAAAAGCAAAGCACGACAAAGGAGAAAAATGGGCTGGAATTGATGTCTTTGAAGGCAAGATTGTTGATGCTTGGAAATTGGGCATAATTGAACCTTTAAAGATTAAAACACAAGCAATACAATCAGCTTCAGAGGTTGCAATGATGATTTTAAGGATAGACGATGTGATTGCATCAGGCTCAAAAGGAGGAAGTTCTTCTCCTAAAATGCCTAGTGGAGAGATGCCAGAGTACGACTAATAAAAAATAAAGAAACAAAATAGGAAATAAAAAAACAAATATTTTTTATAAAATATTTTTATTTATTTTGTTTTTTTCCAATTTCTTATTATAAAAAATAAAAAAATTTGCTTCTATTAAATTCGTTTCTTAATTATTTCTTCTTGTTTCCGTAATAGAAGTAATCCTCAATCTTTATGTTTTCGGGAGTGTAGTTTCCTGTTCTTGGAGTTGGCCTTGCTTCCTCTGTTTTTACAGTCCTTTGAGTTGGTTCATAATCAATTTCTTCTGTTGAGCCAGTTGTTGTTTGGGCAACTTTTAGCATTGGTGCGGAGCTTTGACTTTGCACCTTTTCAAGAATCTTCTTGATAGCTTCCTCTAAGAAATTTATCTCTGAAATCATTTCATTCATCTTCTTTTGCATCTCGATTATCATTGATTCTTGGCTTTCAATCTTCTTATTCAACTCGGCAAAATCCTTATTCTCTGTTTTGTTTTTAGCATCTACTTCATCCTCTTTAAGCATTTGTTCTGGTGATTTTGCTTCCTTAATCTTATCATAGGAATCCTCTCCCAAGAACTGCTGTGCTTGATTCACTGCTTCATCCATGCTTGTTGCTATTCCATGTTTTACCAACTGCTTTGCCAGCTCGTTTATTTTTGAAACCCTAAGCATATCTCCACTCATTTTTTCACCCTCTCTAAATTTTGGTTTTGGTATACTTTTATTACTATTTTGTATACTAATATATTAACTTATTTAAATACTTTTCGGTTCTGAAAAATAAATTTTAAAAAATCTTTTAAATTTAATTTAAGAAGAACAAACAAAAAAAACAAAAAATTTAGTTAAAATTTGCTTTATTTCTTATGGATCTGTAAGATTCTTGTAAGATTCTTTAAAAATTTTATTAGGCATTTATTATCGCTGTTGTTCAACTCTTCAATGTCTTCTTGCAAGGATCTTCTTGCAGGATTTTAAGTTTAACGCAACTTCATAAACAAGTATCTTTACTCGCTGCCTAAGCACAAATCCTTGCTAATTCTGTATCTTCTGCATCAGCAGAACCAATTATTTCTTTAGTTCTCTTGCAAGCACTGCAAGTATTATTTGCTTACTTATCTGCATGAGCTCTTATCTTTAGGTTTTCTATTTAACCTGCTTTTTCTAATTATTCTTATCTATTTAATCTGATCTTTGCTGTTTTGTTATTTTTTCTCTTCAACGCTCTCTTCAGAACTAATCTCTCCAAAATCAGCTGAACTATTTGAATCGGCTTCTTTAGAATCAAAGTTTTCCTGTTCTTGCTTTTCTGCATCAGCGCTCTCTTCAAAATCCTCTTCTAAAATCTCATCTTGGACATATTTTTTTTCTTTGATTTCTGTTTTGTCTTCTTCAACAGATTCCTCTGCAATATTCTCACTTGGAATCTTTTCTTCGTAATCTTCCAACTCCATTCCTGTTTCTGAATCCTCTGTCTTAAATGGAATGTTCTTTTCCCCTGCTTCCTTTAAAACTTCAATCAGCAGTTTGTCCTCTTTTGAAATGTCATAATCCGGTCTGTAGAATCTCAGAGGGTCTTCCCTGTCTTCTCTGCTATTGTTTCTTCCTTTTTCTCCTTCATCTTTGCTGAATGAATTCTCATCTTTTTTTTCTTGCTCTTCTATTTTCTGTTCCTGAACAATGTCTTTGGCTTTAATTTCCTCTGTAAGAGATTCTTCTCTTTTCAATTCCTCATCAATTTCTTCAATGCACTTTTCCACATTCTCTAATTCTTTTTCTTCCTCCTCAATTTTCTCGCTGATTTTTGAAATCTCTTCTTCCTCTGCTTTTTCTTCCTTTTCAATTTCAAGAGTTATTTCTGCCTGGTCTTTTCCAAGTATTCTCTTGGCAAGTTCTATTGAATCAATGTAGCTTCCTGCAATCTTTTTTTCCCTAAGTTGCCTTGCAAGTTCTTCTACTTCATCATTTCCTGTAACTTCAAATTTTTTTGGCATTTTGCTCACATTTCTCAGACATATTGTTTTATGTTTGAAATGATTTTCGTGATATCGGTTTCAGTTATTATTCCAATTAACCCTTCCTTTCCGACAACAGGCAACCTTCTCACATTGTTTGTTGCCATGAGAATGCTTGCTTCCCTTATTGAACTTTCAGGATTTACTGTTATCACATTCTTAGTCATTATATCAGAAACCTTTGTCTTTTCAGGATTGAGCCCTTTTGCAACAACCTTTCTGACAACATCTGTATCTGTAACTATTCCTATTGGATTGTTCTTTTCCATCACAACCACAGAACCAATTTTGTAGGCTTCCATTATCTCTGCTACCTTTTTTATGCTGATGTTTTTCGCAACTCCTTTTACATTCTTTGTCATTACCTCCATAACTTTATAATCGTATATTATCATTTTCAACCTCCATTTATTTTAAAAATCTATTTTCCATAAAGTGAGTATCAGACCTATTGAAAAGAGCAGGATGTATATCCCAAATGGTATTAGTTTTAGAAATATGTTGTTGGCATAGTAGTATCTTCCTATTATTTCTAAAAGAACCATTATAGTGGAAGCATGTATTGAAATTTTCATTATTCTGCTTAATTCGACCTTCTTTTTGATCAGCAAGGGCAGATAAGCTATAAATGCTATTGCAAATGTTATTATTAAATATCTCAAGAAGTAGTATGCTGTTATTATTATTAAAATTGCTGGTAGAAAAACAATAAAAACAATCTTTGCCATCTTGATTATTTCTGAACTCCTATTCTTTATGTCAAAGAATTCCTCAACTGTGTATTCCTTTGTTTTCTTTTCAAAGAGAGCGCAGAGTTCGCTTGAGAAAAAACAAAAAAAAGGTTTTTTAAACACCTTTTCTGATGTGATTAAAATGTTTTCATTTGTTATGTTTTTTGCATTCCTGTTTATAACTATTCCAAGCCCAAAATCTATTGTTTCATTGGTTGTTATCTCAGGGTTAAACTTCAATGCTTCTATTTTTGAGAGAGTGTTCTGAATTTCTGACATTCTTGAGAATGCCTGCGGAATCAAAAAAACAAATGATACCAAAACGCAGAATATTACAAGCTTCAATAGATATAAGTAACACTCGCTCAATTTTCTGCTCTCAAACCTTTGATAGGAATCAGGATTCAAACTCTTTATAATTGTTATTAAGAATATTGCAAAATCCTTAAGCACGTTCGTTCTCTTTGTTTCAAATTCCCATTCTTGCTTATTTCTTTTCATGCGCTTGTTTGCATATTGATTTTAATATCAAATGTTCTTGTGCTTTGATATTATTAATTTATTTCTAATATTTAATCTTTTTCATTTTTCCTATTTATTTTTTCTTATTATTTTTTATTAGGTATTTTAATTTTTATATAATTTTTATATTAATGCGTTTAATTAAAAATTTATTCCTTGCGCTCAAGGCAGAATATCAAATCATTAATTTCATCAACAATCTTCTTTATTTTAAAACAGCGCTCAAAAAGTTTTATTATTTTCTCTCTCTTTTTGCTCTTTTTTAAAACAGATATTACTATGTTACCTTTCTTCTTTTTAGTTACCCTTCTGATTTCCCTCAATGCTTTGGAAGGACTTGAAAAATTATGCATTGCTGTAATGCAGATTGCAGCGTCAAACTTTTCATTATTAAAAGGCATTTTTTCAGCTTTTCCAAGAACCAAATCAATTCTGCTCTTATCTAGGATTTTAGATTCTGCTACCCTGAGGAGTTCTCTGCTGTTGTCAAGCATTGTTATTTTGCAATCAAAAATCTCTGCTGAAAGTCCAATCCCAGATCCAACATCTAAGAGAGAATCTTCTTTTTTTAAATTTAGAAGACCTTTTACTATCAACAATTTCTTTATTTGTTCTTGTTTGTAAAGTTCCTCATAACCATTTGAAATGCAGTCATAGTAGTTCTTTGAAACAACCTTTTTATTAGCATTACAAACCTTGTTTTTTATAGTTATTCTTGACATTTTCTTAGCATTTTGCAATCTTTATAAAAATTTATAAAATTTATAAATACTTAATAGCTTTTTAGTATTAAATCCTTTTAAATGCATCAAACCAAAATATTTATAAAAAGCTTTTTATTTATATGTTTTTATTGTTCATAAAAAAGAGGTGTCAAATTGGAAAGGGCTAAGACAGGAATAAAGGGTTTGGACGAGTTACTTGAAGGTGGCTTTCCAATTGGTTCTTCTATTCTCATTTGCGGTGGCCCTGGAGCTGGAAAAACTGTTTTTGCATTGCAGTACATTTACACAGGAGCAAAGAACAACGAGCCAGGGATTTATGTCAGCATTGAGGAAAAACCTGCAAAATTGAGAGAGCAGGCAAGGGCTTTTTTCAAGGACTTTGAGGATTTGGAAAAGAAGAAAAAAATTATTTTTCTAAAGATACCTGTTGATATAACTGATATGGACATAATTGCTTTAATAGAAAAAACAGCAAAGGAAGTAGGAGCAAAGAGAATAGTAATTGATTCTCTTTCCATACTTTCAATAAACGCTCCAATGTACAAGATAAGTTTAAAGGCAGGTTACGACAAGGATGTGCTGTTTTCAAAAGCAGAGTTAAAACCAAGCTCTTTGGGCTATGACCAAGAGATAAAGCAGTTTATCTATGTTTTCATAAACAAGATTAATGAAATAGGAGCAACAACCCTATACATCGCTGATTCAGCAGAACAGGGCGCTTATCTGACAAGGGACACTGTTTCAGAATTTGTTTGTGACGGCGTTTTGAGGCTCAAGGATATAAACATGGGCAGAACCATTCAGAGAATACTTGAAATAAAAAAGATGAGAAACACAAATGTTCAGCCAGGATTTCACACCCTAGTTTTTGGAAACAATGGTTTAGAAGTAATAAAATACCAATTTTAATCAAGAAGAAATGCCAAACAATTCAGTTTAAAGATATCTGTCCTTAGAGTTGAGAGGCTGTTTTATGGAAGCAATAACATACCTTACTAAAATCGTTTTCATGTTTCTTGTTGGGATTCTTGCAACCATGCTTTCAAATAGGTTTAGAATTCCTAATATCATGCTTCTAGTACTTGCTGGAATAATTTCAAGATTGATAATCATGCGCTTTGGAATTCTTGAAATACCAAAAATCTTTATACTGATAACAAGCATTGTTGCTCTTGCATTGATAACATTCGACGGAGCTTCAAGGTTTAAGTTCAAGGAATTTGACACATTCTCAATGTTGGGATTAAAAGTTTTTTTGATATTCCTTGTTTTGTGCCTCAGCGTTATAACTCCTATTCTCATAATTTTATTAAAATTTCAATTAATGTTTGCATTGATATTCTCTTCAATGATAACCGCTACTGCATTTGAAGTGCTGAGTATATTCATAAGGAAGGACCATTTGAGAGTTTCAGAACTTCTCAAGACAGAATCAATACTAAACACTCCTTTCACTGTTATCATGCCTTTTATGTTTTATGATTTTTTCAAGAATTTATCATCACGCGAAGCTGACATTTTCAATATTTTGGAATACTCTGTTCCTTTTGTTCAGCAGTTGATAATTGGAATTGGATCTGGAATATTTGTAGGCATAATTATTTTCAAGTTCATGAGAAAATACTATTCTGAAAACATCTCTCCAATAGCGCTTGTTGTTGGAGTTCTAACAACATATGTTCTTGCAGAGCAGCTAAAGGGCAGCGGGGTCCTTGCTGTTGTTGTTCTTGGAATTTTCTTTGGCAACATTCATGTAAAGAAAAAACCTGTTCTTCAGGAGTTTTCATCTTTGATTTCAGGTTCTATAGAAATAATAGTTTTTCTCTTATTTGGCTATCTTGCAACATTTCCAAACAAAACTAATTTAATAATAACGTCTTTGCTCATTTATGTAGTGTCCATAATTTTGAGGTTTATGTCTGTTACAATCTCTCTAAGCCACTATCCATTAAGGGACAGGATTTTCGCGTCATTGGCAACTCCCAAGGGGATTTCTTTTGTTGCTGTTACAATAACATTCTCTGCTTATAACATATTACCAGAAGAGTTCTTTGGGTTCTTGTTCCTTTTCTTTGTTTATTCAATTATTATTTCAACTTTTATGATAAAAACATTTCCTATGCACCAAAATGATGAGAGGTTTAGAAAATGATTCTTTTAGGACCAGCAGGTTCTCCATTGAAATCGACCATTGAGGGAATCTCAGAGATAAGGAAACTTGGATTGCAGGCAATGGAAGTTGAGTTCACTCACGGGATAAAGATGAGCGATTATTTGGCAAAGGAAATTTTCAATGAAAACAAAAATTATAATGTTGTGCTAAGCGTGCATGCTCCTTACTTCATAAATTTGGCTTCTGAAGATAGTGCTAAGAAAAATGCCTCAGTACAGAGAATACTAAAGAGTTGCGAATTAGGTAATTATATGGGAGCCAAGAGCATTGTTTTTCACGCTGCTTACTATGGAAAGAATAGCGAAGAAAAAACATACGACATTGTAAAGGAAGCTGTTTTTGCCATGCAAGAGAAAATTGAAAAAAATTCGTGGAATGTTGAACTCTGCCCTGAAACAACTGGAAAAAAGTCTGAATTTGGAACATTGGAAGAACTTTTGAGATTAAGAAAGGAAACAAAGTGCGGCATTTGCATTGATTTTGCCCATATTCTCGCGAGGAATAAGAGCATTAATTATAAAGAGCTATTTGACAAAATTGAAAGAGCAGGCATCAAGAAAATCCATTCGCATTTCTCAGGAATAGTTTTTGGAGATAAAGGAGAAAAGCATCACAGAGATTTGAGCGAGGATGAAATTTTGCCTTTGGCAAAGGAAATTTTGAAGAGGAACATTGGAATAACAATAATATGCGAGAGCCCTTCCACTTGGAGGGATGCCTTAAAAATAAAATCTGTTTTTGAAGGATTGGGCTATAAGTTTAATCAGAATTATCAAAAATTAAATTAAAATAAAAAATGAAAAAAAACAACAATAAATGCAAAGAGCATAAAGAAAGCAATAAAAGCAGCGATAGCAATAAGAGCAAAGACGATTTTGCAATTGTTTTGTTAGACACAAACTTCCTGCTCATACCAGCAGAGTTAAGGGTTGATGTTTTCTCAGAATTAAAAAGAATTATGCTTGAAAATTACAAGGTTTTTGTTTTGGACAAGAGCATCGGAGAACTTGAAAACATTATAAGAAAGGGTAAGGGAAGGGAAAAGATGCATGCTAGGGTTGCAATGGAAATGCTCAAAAGGAACAGAATAAAAGTTTTGAAAACAGAGCTAAAAACAAAAAACTTTTTAAATACTCATAAAATCCCATTAGCAGGCGTTCATAAAAGCGTTGACGACCTGATTTTTGAATTTGTTTTAAGAGCAAAAAATAAAAAAAGGATTTATGTTGCAACTCAGGACAGTGAATTGAAGAAGAGGTTAAGTAATGTTGGCTGCAACATAATATTTTTAAGAAAGAAGAGTTTTTTGAAAATAGAATAAAGCAAGAAATCATTTTTTCAAAGGTGGTATGAAAATGTTTTACAAGGTAAAAATCAAAGACCACATAAGAGTTCCGCCGAATTTGTTCGGGCTCGACATAAAAGAGGCAATAAAGAAAACAACTGAAAAGCTTTATGAAGGCACTGTTTCAAAAGAGATTGGAATGGTCATAAGCGTTTCAGAAATAGAATCAATTGGAGAAGGAATAATAATTCCAGGAGACGGAGCTGCTTATTATGAAACTGTTTTAACCCTAATAACTTACAAACCAGAATTAAAAGAGGTTGTGCTTGGGAAGATAAAGGACATACAGGATTTTGGGGCTTTCATATCAATAGGCCCTATGGAAGGAATGGTTCATATCTCGCAGACAATGGACGATTTTGTCAGTTTCAGCAAGGATAAGGTTTTGCTTGGAAAACAGAGCAAGCATTCTCTAAAAATAAATGACCTGTGCAGAGCAAGAATAATAGCAATAAGTTACAAAGACATAAACAATCCAAAGATTGGACTTACAATGAGGCAAGAAGGACTTGGTAAACTTGAGTGGATTTATGAAGAGAAAAAGAAACCAAGCTCTTCTGAGGAAGAAAAAGAAAGTGCAAAAAAGCAGTCAAAGAAAAAATAAAAAGCATAAAGCAAAAGAAAACATAAAGCTAATAACATAAAGCAAAGTAAAGGGTGTTTTTGATGAAAAAGGTTTGCAAGAAATGCAGAATATTTTTTGAAAAGGAAAGATGCCCTGTCTGCAATGGAACTGATTTCAGCACGAACTGGCAGGGAAAGATTGTTGTTATAGATCCATCAAAATCAGAAATTGCAAAAAAACTCAATTTCAACAATAAAGGAGAGTATGCAATAAGAGTAAAATAATAGCGCAATAACAGCGAAAGGTGGTTTTTATGGAATTTAAGGTTGTGGAAAAAAAAGATTTGAGGTTGCTGAGAAGGGTTTATGCTAAAGTAAAATTTGATTTTGAAGGCAAAACCCCTTCAAGAGAAGAACTTAAATCAGAGCTTTCAAAATTCCTTGGAACAAACAGCAATTTAATGATAATAAAAAAAATCAGAAAGATCTTTGGTTTAAAAGAAGTTGTAGTAGAAGTACATATATACGATAACGAAGAGGCCTTGAAGAGATTTGAACAAAAGAGCCTGCTGATGAGAGCAGGAATCATAAAAAGGGAAAAGAGCTCTAAAACTACAGCTGAACAAAGCAAACAAAATTAACGGTGGTTTTCATGGCAAAGGAAAACAAGGAAAAAGAAAAGGGGAAGAACAAGAGTTATGCTTATTATTCAAAAGAAGGAGAAAAACTTGAGAGAAAGAGAAGGTTCTGCCCAAAGTGCGGAATTGGTTATTTCTTAGCAGAGCATAAGGACAGATACACTTGCGGGCATTGTGGCTATACAGAATTCAAAAAGTAATGCTGAGAATTTTATTCTGTTTTTGCATTTCTTTTTTGTAATTTTCTGTTTTTATTTGGGTTTTTTATTTGGTTTTGTTCTTGCCTGAATTTTTAAAATATTCTAAACGCTCCTTGTTTATTCTGTCAAAGAGATATTTCTCGTATGTGACAAATACAAAGAATGACTTGTTTACAGTGTAGTTAAAGAAATTCATAGCTTCATTGCTTGACAGCATTTTCTTGACCTGGTTTTCGCTAATACTTTTGTATGAATTTTTGGCTTCAATATCAAAGATGTAATCTATAGCATCATACAAAGAGATTTCTGTTACTAATTTTCCAATCTGAAAATGCTTGTAGAGCATAAACTCTATCAATCTCGCGCTCTTCTCCATTATAAAAAAATAATAACTTTCCTCATTTTCTAACGACTTAAATTTCTCCTTTAACTCTTTTTTATTACCTACAATCTCAAAATTAAGCCTTTTGTAGAAGTTAAATTCCTCTTCAAGGTCATTGTTAATCTCTGCAAGAAAATTTTCGTCTTTCAAAAGATTTTCAAGGTTTTCCTTTTTTGAATAAACTACCTTGTCTTTTGTTATTTTTTTGTATTTGTTAACTGCATACTCAAAATTTTTTGCGCTTATACTTGATTTCGGGAAAAGCGTGTTGAGAAGATGGTATGTAAATATTGCTGTTTCGCTGTAATAACCTTCTTCCCCTAAAACTTTTAGAAGAAACTGACTGAATATCTTGTCCTCTACAAGATAAACATATATTGAATCAAAGAATTCTTTCTTGTTTTCAAAGTAAGAGCTTTTCATGACTTTTATAATTTCTTCAGTATATTTTTCATTTGGTTCTAAATATTCTAAAGGTTTTATCAAACTTTTATCTCCCATAAAAACAACCTTTAAATTAAGCATTAAGTAACTATTAAAAAATGATAATAGTTCAAGTTTTATAATAGTTCTTGTTTTTATATCTTTCGTTTGCCAAGGGTTTTGCAATGCAAAAATCAATTAAAATATAAAATAACATAAAAGACGCAATCAGAATTAATCAAAATCAAAAATTAAAATTTAAAATTTGTTTAGTATTTATAAAAATTTGTAAGAATTTGTAAGAATTCATTGCGCTGTGCTTTGCTGTTCTTCTTCTGCCTGTTCCTCTTCCATCTTTTGGAATACCAAAAGGTCTTCTGTTGTCAGTTTTTCCCCACGCTTCATCTTTTCCAAAACAACCTGCTCCTTCTTTCTTAATTCTTCCATCTCTCTTTCCCTTTCTCTGCTCAAGCTTTCCAATCTTTCGTCTTTGAACTTCTTTCTTATTTCATTGCTCTCAGTGAGTTTTTCCTTCAATTTCAAATTTATCTCGTTGAATTCTGTTTTGTACTTAAGAAATTTTTCAAGGCATTCCTTTTCCTTTACTCTTAGTTCATCTACTTGTTTTGAGTATTCCAACATTTCCTCGTGTTTTTTCTGCGATTCTTGGGCTATGTTCTGTATGCTTTTGTGAATTTCCCTGCTCTCTGCTTTGAATTTTTTTATCTCGTCCTCTAAGGAATATATCCTCTTAATTATATCAGTAACATCTTTCAAAGAATCATAAACCCTTTTCTTTTCTTTTATTATCTTAACGATTTTTTTCTCCTTGTCAAGGGAAAGAGCTTCTGTCTCTATCTTGAACTCAAGGGCATCAATCTGTTTTTTTATTCTTTCAGGATTTTCTTTGATTCCAAGTTTTTTAGAAAGCTCTTCTTTTTTATTTCTCTCTTCTTTAACCTGAGAAATCAGTTGTTTTACCTTGCTGTTTATTTCGTCTCTTTTCTTTTTCAGCTCCCTTACTTTTGCAGTCAGTTCATCTCTCTTTGCCTTACAATCCTTTATGTTCTTTATAAGTTCTGCTATCTTGCTGCTCTGTTCTAATTTCTTCTTGAACCAATTCTCTTTCTGTTCTCCCAATTCGTTGAGTTTTCTTCTTAACTCTAACAAATCCTTCCTCAACTCATTCAGTTTTTTGTAGTCCTCTGGTGTGCTGTTCTCCATATTTACCACGAAATTAAAATGCAAAAAACAAAAATCAAAAATCAGCTGAACAAATTAACCGAACAAAGCACCAAGCCCTGCTGCTGCTTTTTCCTCGTCAACCTTCTCTTCCTTTTTCTCTTCTTTCTTTTCTTCTTTCTTTTCTTCTTTTTTCTCTACAGTAGCTGCTTGCATTGTCTGTGCTTTTGATATTACTTCTTCAATATTGATTCCTTCCAAAGAAGAAACTATTGCTTTTATCTTGCTGTTGTCAGGAGTTATTCCTGCTGCTTCAATGACCTTCTTCATTGATTCTTCATTTATCTTTTTTCCAGCTTTGTGCAAAAGCATCGCAGCGTATATATACTCCATTTTACCCACCTCAAAATTGTTTATTCATTGTTTATCATTTCTTGTTTTTTGTTTATTTCTTTATTGATTTTCTCTGAAAGAGCAGAAGCTTGCGATTGGCTCTCAGCCAGTGAATGAATTATTGTTTCTTTTGTCATAATCTTTGCATTCAAAGCCAAGGACTTTGCCTGAGCTTCTGCCTTAGCTATCAAAAATTCTGCTGTTTCTCTTGTAATGTAATTTGCGCTCAATGCAAGGTTAAAGCTCTCAGCGTATGCTTTTCTTATCATATCAAAGATTTTGTCTGATGTTAAACTTAAAGTATCAGGAAGGTAAATTTCTCCGTCTTCATATGCAGCAACCATCTCAAGTCCTATTTTCATAGGAGTTATTCCTAATTTTGCAAGAACACTTGCAATCCTCTCATTTATCTTTTCCCCTTTATTTACAAGAACCTTTTCTTCTTTTATAGCTATCTTTCCGTCTTCTATTCCTGTCTTAAGCCCTACAGAGGAAAGCTCGCTAATTATTGGTCCAGGAGAGAATGGCGTTTTACCTTTTTCTATTTTTATGTCTTCAGGAGCCAATTGCCCTGGCTTTGCAGGAGCATAAGAAACATTCTCTGCAAGGATCTTGCTGAGTTTGAAAGGGTTTTCTTTTGAGAACAGAAGAGCAGGCATACCCTTTAGGTATTTTTCAAGTTCTTTTATGTTCTTTTTTTCATTATCTGCCTGTTCAAATGTCTTTTTTATTATTCTCTTCTTGCTCATCCTTACGATAACCTTTCCTCTGAGTAAGGATTTAAGTTTTTGAAGTTGAGAAGCAGGCATGTTTTCCATATTAACTATTCCTATTACGCTGTTTTCCTTTATAAGCTTCAAGAGTTCCTTGACTTCCTTTTCTTTTCTCTCTGAAATGTGAGGTTTATAATTTTCAGGTTTCATGAAAATCACCCTACTCCAATTTCACAGGAGGGCTCATTGTCAATTTCAACAAAACGCTCTTTATGTTGTTCTTTCCTCCTGGAAGATTATGAACAACAAATTCGTGCACCGCAATTATGTTCTCTGCCAAGTCCTCATCGCTCATCCTTTCATTCCCAACTATGACTTGGACCATTGGGTTCTTCTTTATTGAGATCTTCACGGTGTTTTTTAATTTTGAAACAAGCTGTTTCAATGCTGATCTTGGCGGAAATATGCTGCCTGCCTTTGGATTTGGCATCTTTCCTCTTGGAGCCAAGACTTTTCCAAAAACAGAAGCAACTTGAGGCATTATATTTGCTTGTGCTATGAAGAAGTCATAATCCCTTGCAAGTTTTTTCATTGCTCTTGTATTCTTTGCATACTCTTCTAATTCTTTATCAAGTATTACTTTATCGCAATTATTTTTTGCCTCTTCATAGGTCTCCAGTCCTACGATAGCGCAAACCTTGAAATTTTTTCCTATTGTTTTTGGAAGTGTTAGAAAAAGTTCTTTTTGATTCTCTGTTTTTTTAAGGTCAATATTTTTTAGAAGTATTATTAAATCAACACTCTGTACGAAATTTCTCTTTTTTGCATTCCTTAGCTCTTTAAGAGCACTTAATATCTTTGTTTTTTCCATAAAATCACACCCTCCTACTTCTTAGTAAGTAGTCTCAGGGCAATCCTGATTTTAGTATGTGGTTTTAGCAGTTATTTATAAAGTTTTCCTTTTTTATGCCAATCTCTGTATTTTCTTTGCTCTTCTCTGCTCTTTACTGCTTATTAGCTTGCATTAACATTAAAAATAAAAAATCAAAAACAGGAAACATAAAATTTATATATTATTATACAAATAAAAAATTAAATTAACAGCTTGAGGCGTATTAAAATTGAAGCATATTAAAATCTTTCATTAAAAAAGAGGTGCTGTTTTAATGGAGTTTTATAGTTTAAGCGTTTCTAGAACATTAGAAATTCTAAAAACATCTAAAAATGGGCTTTCAAATGAGGAAGCTAAGAGGAGATTAAATATTCACGGTTATAATGAGTTAAGCAGGGGAAAAAGAACAACTGCATTTCAGATTTTTATAAATCAATTCAAGAACCCTTTAATAAGGCTACTTGTTTTTGCCTCAATTTTATCCCTTGTTTTGAAAGACTTCATTGAAGCGATTGCAATTTTCGGAATAATAATGCTAAATGCTCTGCTTGGATTTATTCAGGAGTACAAAGCAGAGAAAGCAATAGAAGCACTTGAAAAGCTTTCTCAGCCAGTTGCAAAGGTTTTAAGAGACGGAAATGAGGAGAAGATTGCTGCAAAAGAGCTTGTCCCAGGTGACATTGTAATCTTGGAAGAAGGAGATATCGTTCCTGCTGATATAAGATTAATAGAAGTTTCAAGTTTGGAAATTAATGAAGCAACCCTGACAGGAGAGTCTGTTCCTTCTAAAAAGACAATCCTGCCTTTCAAACCAGGAACACATGTTGCCAATCAAGAGAACATGGCTTTTATGGGGACAACAGTTACCTATGGAAAGGGATTAGGAGTTGTCACAGCCACTGGAATGAAAACAGAGTTTGGAAAGATTGCCCATTTCCTGCAAACAACAAAGGAAGTTAAAACTCCTTTGCAGACAAAGTTTGAAAAACTGACAAAGCAAATAAGCATAATAATAATAGCTCTGATTGCTTTTATTTTCTCTTTAGGGTTGTTGTTTAACAAGGAGTTGAGTTTTGGAAAAATGGTTTTGTTCTCATTGGCTTTAACTGTCTCTGTTATTCCTAATTCTTTACCTGTTATTGCAATAGTTAGTTTGTCATTAGGAGCAAAAAGATTGGCTAAAAAGAACATGCTTGTTAAGAAACTAAATGCTGCTGAAAGTTTGGGCTCTGCAACAATAATCTGCAGCGACAAGACAGGAACAATTACAAAGAATCAGATGACTATAACCCATCTATTTTATGATAATAAAATAATTGAGGTGAGCGGTTCAGGTTACATTCCAAAAGGAAGTTTTTATTATAACGGCAGAACTTTTGATCATAAAAAAATAGAACTTTTATTCAGAACAGGGTTCTTGTGCAACAATGCAAAGCTTATTGTAAAAGAAAACAATTATGAGATATTTGGAGATCCTACAGAGGGTTCTCTTGTTGTGCTTGCGAAAAAAGCAGGATTAAACGAAGAAGAAATTAGGAACAATTTTGTATTGTTAAAAGAGATTCCGTTTGATTCTGAAAGAAAGTTAATGTCTGCTATTTTCAACAATAAAAAGGATAAAAAGATTGAAGTTTATGTTAAAGGAGCTCCTGACCTTTTGTTGAGAAAATGCTCCTATTCAATCAAAAATGGAAAGGTTAAAAGATTAACAAACAAAGATAAGAAAGATATTCTAAAGACAAACAATCTTTTTGCTGAGAATGCTTTAAGAGTGCTTGCTCTTGCTTACAGAAAGCTTCCTAAAAAGAGACCAGATTATTACACAAAGGAAAGTGTTGAAAAAAATCTTGTTTTTATTGGATTGGTTGGAATGATAGATCCTCCAAGGGATGAGGTTAAGGAAGCAGTGCAAAAGTGCAAGGATGCAGGAATAAAGGTTATGATTATAACAGGAGACCACGCACTAACAACAAAAGCAGTGGCAAAACAAATAGGACTATATGAAGAGGGAGATTTAATTCTTAGCGGGGAAGAACTGGAAAAAATGAGCGATTCTGAATTGGAAGAAAGGATTGAAAGGGTTAAAATAATAGCAAGGGCTCTACCGATACAAAAGTTAAGGATTGTAAAAGCATTGCAGAAAAAGGGGCATGTTGTTGCAATGACAGGAGACGGGGTCAATGATGCCCCTGCGCTTAAAAAGGCAGACATCGGAGTTGCAATGGGAATTAATGGAACAGATGTTGCTAAGGAGGTCTCAAAAGCAATATTGGTTGACGACAATTTTGCAACTATAGTCAACGCAATAGAAGAAGGAAGAAACATTTATCTTAAAATAATAAAGTCAGCAAAATATTTACTTTCATGTAACAGCGGAGAACTAACTACTGTTTTAATCGCTGTTCTGTTAAAGCTTCCTCTGCCATTACTGCCTTTGCAGGTTTTGTTTATGAATTTGCTCACAGATGATTTTCCGGCATTGGGTTTGGGCTTGGAGCCGAATGATGAAGAAATCATGAAGAGTCCTCCAAAAAATCCAAGGGAAAATCCTATTTCAAGAGACATTTTGTTTACAATAGTATTTTTCGGATTAATAATGGGTTTTGGAACATTGCTTATGTTCCACCATTATTTGAATTTAAATCCAAGTAAAGCTCAGACTGTTACTTTCACTACTTTGGTAATGTTTCAAATGTTTGCTGTGATGAGCAGTAGAAAGATGTATTTTTCGCTCAAACACTTGAATCCATTTAACAACAAATGGCTCTTTGGAGCTGTTTTGCTTTCAGTTCTTCTTCAAATCATCATTGTCAATTGGCATCCTGCGCAAATAATCTTTAAAACAGTTCCTTTAAATTTTTATGATTGGACTAAAATAGTTTTGGTTTCAAGTTTAGGATTTATAATGATGGAATTAAGCAAACTGATTTTTTTGAAAAGATTTAAAAATAGCAATAAGTATTCTTGTGGTGTAAAATGAACCAAAACATAAGCATCTTGATTTTTTCATTTTTGTTTGCATTTCTCAATACGCTATTAGGAGCAGCAGGGATACTTTTTGTTGGAATAAAGGAGAAAACTTTCAAGAGCATAGTAAATGTTCTTGTTGCTTTTACAGCAGGTTCATTGCTCGGAGGAGCGTTTTTCCATCTTATACCTGAGATCATAGGAGTTTTAGAGCCAATAAAAATCTTTGTTTTTGTTGTTTTGGGTTTTATACTCTTCCTGTTTTTGGAAGAATACCTGTTTTGGCACCATTGCGGCTCTGATAAAGATTTTTGCGAGAAACACAGAGAAGGAATAAAAGAAAAATCATACAGATATCTCATCATTGTTGGAGATTTCATTCACAACATAATTGACGGATTTATAATTGTTGGCAGTTTTTTTGTTGGATTAAAGATTGGAATCATAAGTTCTGTTCTTGTTTTAATACATGAACTTTCACAAGAAATTGGAATATTCGGAGTTTTAGTGCACGGTGGTTTCAACAAGAAAATGTCAATAATTTACAGCTTAGTGGCTCAAAGCAGTGTTTTCTTAGGGGTGATTTTTGGCTATTTTTCAATAATGTTTGGTTCGTTGAAAATCACAGATTATTTAATGCCGATAGCTGCAGGAGGTTTTATTTATATTGCTGCATCTGATTTAATACCAGAGGTTCATAGTTCCAACAGAAGAATAAGGGCAAGTTCTTTCTTTTGGATAATCGTTGGAATACTCTTAATGCTTGCTTTAAAGATCTTTTTTGAAGTTTAAAAACAAAAAAAATAAAATAGAAAATAATAAATAAAAAATAGAGAAATAGAAAACAAAGAAGTTTTAGTTTATGATAGAAAACCCTTCGCAGATAAAGCACCTAAGGAAAAATCTTGGGATTACTCAAAAAGAGTTGGCAAAGCTAAGCGGAGTTTCGCAGTCATTGATTGCAAAGATAGAATCAGAGAAAATAGACCCTTCTTACTCAAAGGTTTATAAAATAATAAATGTTTTAGAGCAATGCAAATCAAGAAAATCTGAAAAAGCGTTTTCCATAATGACAAAGAGGGTGTTTTCTGCAAGTCCGAACAACAGGATAAAAGATGTTGTGCTTGTTATGAAGCAGCGCAAGATTTCACAAATGCCTGTAATAAGCAAAGGTAAGTGCATTGGCTTAATATCAGAATCTTCAATAATAAAAGTTTTATCTGAAGGAAAGAAAGTGGAGTTTGTAAAGGAAATAATGGAAGAAGCACCTCCCATAGTTTCAATAAACACCGATTTGAATGTTATCTCAGAATTGCTGAAACACTTTCCTCTTGTTCTTGTGCAGGACTCAAAGCATTATGCAGGGGTTATAACAAAAACAGATTTGCTTAACAAGTTTTACAAATAAGAAAAATTCTTAGAAAAATTCTTCAATCAGTAGCATCAAGTATTTTCTCAACTGTTCCAAAGTTATAGAGTTCCTTTTCAGATATTACAACCCTAAATTTCTTTATGTTTGCTTCCCTAAGAAAAGGACTAAGAAGCTCTTCTCTCAGGATGTCTGTTCCTTCTGTCACAAAGCAGAATGAAGGCATAACAATCAATTCTTTTTTGTTCCACTTTCCTATTAAAAAGGTTTTGAACTTTTCAACTCTTAACCCGTCTCTCAAACTGATTGCAGGATGCTCATGCCCAATTATTATCCTACTGATTTTGCTGCTGTTTGCTTCTCTGATTATTTTGTCTCCATGCGCTATTAAAGTATCATTTAAAATAAGATATTCTACCAAACTGATGCTCTTCTTTGATGCGATGGGCCCTAAAATCGTGTCGTGATTTCCTTTTATTAAAACTAAATCTTTGGTTTTTTCCTTTAAAAAATCAATTACTTTTAAAGTGTCTTTCCATTCCTGCTCTGAAATCGTTCCAAACTCGTGCTTTAAATCTCCATTTATTATTATTCTTTCAACCTCTAATTTTTTCTTTTCAAGAATTTCAAAAGTTTTGTTCAAATTATCAATTATGCTTTTGAGTTGAAATCTTGGAATCAAAAATCCCTGCTTTTGAAGCGCCTCTTCCAAGCCTATGTGAAAATCTGACAGAATAAGAGTTTTGTGTTCTTTAAGGTAAATTGAAAGTTTTACAGCAAACGCGTTTCTGCTTATTTCTATTGCTTCGCTCATTTGAATTTCTTGTTTTTTATTTTTATTACTTTTTGCTTTGATTCGTATTTTCGTAATAATCAACCAATGGATCTATTAATGCAGATGTCCAACCCTCTGCTAGTTCTCTCAGCGAGCATAGTTCTTTAAAACTCACAAATTTTCCAGAACTAATCTCTCCCTTGTTCAGCTTCATTTTGGATTTTGGCATTTCAATTAGATAGACAATTCCAAAATGGTCTTTGTCAATGCTATTGTCTTCTAACTTCAAGAACCCGAACAGGCTGAACAGGAATAGATTAAGAGCGTTCTCAACATTTATTTCTTCTCTAATTTCTCTCAACAGGCATCTCTCAAAAATATTTTTTACTGAGTAATTTTTTTCTTCTGCCAAGTCCTCTTTTTCAATGTGCCCTCCAACCCCTAATGAAATTTTATTGTATAATCTCTTTTCAGCATATGCCTGCCCAGAACTCCTTCTGTAAACAAAGATGCTTCTTGATTTTGAATCAACAATAACTCCGTATGGTATTATTTGCTGATACTTTGGATTGAATTCTGCTTCTTTTCTCTTAATCCAAATGAAATTTTTAAGTATTATTGGGATGTAGTTGTATTCTTCAAAATTGAGAAATCCCTGAAAACTTTTCTCTGCAAAGAGAATATTTCTTGGAACAACGAGTATCTCTCTTTCAAATTTTTCCTGTTGCATGAAAATGAAATTTCTTTGCGCGTTTATAAAATTTATTGTTTTTGCCTGATGCCTTTTTTATAAATAAAAACAAACGATAATTTTTAATAAAAATAAGAATTCATAGGAGTGATGAGGCGCATGAATAAGCCAAGATTGCTGCTGCACTGCTGCTGCGCTCCATGCTTGATTACAGCCATTGACAGATTAAAGAATTATGAAATCATAGTTTTCTTCTTTAACCCAAACATTCATCCTTACGAAGAATACAAGAAAAGGTTGGAAAATGCAAGAAATTATTGCAATTTAAATAGTATAAAATTCTATGAAGGAGAGTATGATATTGATTTGTGGTTTAAAGAGATAAAGAAAATAAAAGATTATGATAAAGAACCTGAAGGAGGAAAAAGGTGCTCTGCTTGTTTTAAAGTAAGATTAAAGAAAACAGCTGATTTTGCGCTTTCAAAAAACATAAAGTTCATTTCAACAACATTAACATTAGGAGAAAATAAAAACAGTAAATTGATAAATAGAGTAGGCAAAAACTTAGCTGAGGAAAAAGGAATTAATTTTGTAGAAATAAATCTGAAAAAACAAGAAGGCTTTAAGTTCAGCGTTAAAAAATGTAAGGAATGCAACATTTACAGGCAAAACTACTGCGGTTGCGTTTTTTCTATTCGACTGTCAAAATAAAAATAAAATACAAAAGGTTTAAAACAATATCAAACTTGCAAATTTTTATTATTAATTCTAAAAGTTCTGCTGAATTACTGCTCTCTGAAAAGCAGCATCGAATCCCCAAAACTAAAGAATTTATATTTTTCTCTTATTGCTTCTTTATAAGCATTCATAACTCTTTCGTAACCTCCAAAAGCGCAAACCATCATTATTAAAGTGGATTTTGGAATGTGAAAGTTGGTTATCATTGCACTAAGTTTAGTTTTGAACTTGTAATCAGGTTTTATGAACAGATCAGAAAGTCCTGTTTTTGGGATTATTAAACCATTGCTATCCGAAACTGTTTCTAATGTTTTCACAACTGTGGTTCCGACTGCAAAAACACTATTTTTGTTCTCAAAAGCTTCATTTATCATAGAAGCAGATTCCTCACTGATTTCATAGTATTCTTCATCCATTTTATGAGTTTCAATGTTTTTCACTGGTTTGAAAGTTCCCAAACTAACATGCAGCGTAATCTCTACAAATCTAACCCCTTTTGAATTTAATTTTTCAATTAATTCTTTTGTGAAATGAAGTCCTGCTGTTGGGGCGGCTATTGCTCCTAATCTCTTTGAATAAACTGTTTGGTACATTTCTTTGTCTTCAAGTTTCTCTTTTATGTAGTTTGGCAGAGGTATTTCTCCTTTATTGAAAATCTCATTTCTTATTTTCTTATTAAAATTCAGTATGAACTTTCCTTCTTTTCTTGATTCTACTTTTGCTTTTAAACCATCAAAGAACAAGCTTGTGTTTTCCTTTATTCGTCTACCTTTTACTAAGCATTCCCAAACATTTTCTCCTAAATTTTTTATTAACAGGACTTCAACCTTTCCTCCTGTTTCTTTTTTCCCAAAAAATTTTGCAGGTATAACTCGCGTGTTATTAACTACAATAACATCTCCTTTTTCCAAGTATTCTGGAAGTTGATAAAAATGCTTGTGATAAATCTTATCTTTTACAACCATCATTCTTGCATGGTCCCTTGGAATTATAGGTTTTTGCGCGATTAATTCTTTAGGAACTTCATAATTGAAATCTTCAAGACAAAAATTTTTTTTCATTTTAAAACTTAAATTTGATTTTCATTTTAAGTTTTTATTCTTGTTTTTGCGATTCAATGTTCTTTCAATCCACTCAAAATAATCTCTACTTCCCTTACTTGCTTCTAAAGCAATGATTTCTGGTAATTTGTAATTGTGATTCTCAATTATCTTTTTCTCAACAACCTTATAGTTTTCAGATTTTGTTTTTAAAAACAACAAAAACTCTTTGTCCTTTTGAATGTTGTTCTCCCACCAGTAAAAACTCTTAATGCTAAGTATTTGAGCGCATGCTACTAATCTGTTTTTTAATAAAATAGTGGCTATCTTCTCTGCATTTTCCATCTTATTCGTAGTAGTAATTACGACCAAGCATTTAGTCATTAACTTGTTTTGTTTTTTAAAAAATTTTGATTTCATAAAATCTTTCCTCCTGTAAAACTTATTTATAAATATATCATAAATATATTTTTATTTTCTTATATTTGCTATTATGCCTTTGTTAAGCTTTATGAGATCTGTTGTGCTGATTCTAATCAGAGAATTTTCAGAACCTCCGCTTGTGTATACAAATTCCTTTTCCATAACCTTCTTATCCATTAAAAATACCGTATTAAAACCAAATGAAGGAACTCCTCCGCAAGGGTACCCTGTTCTTTGAAGTATCTCTTCTGCACCCATTATTCTCGCATTCTTTGAAAATATTTCTCTTATTTTTGAAACCCTTATTCCGTCATTTCCCCTTACAATTGCAACAATAATTTCTCCGTCAGATAAAACAAAACAAATGTTCTTTACCAAGTCATTCTTTTCAGCATGAATTCTTTGTGCAGCTTCTTTAACACTGTGGCATGATTCTTCAAACCTAAAGAACTCTGCTTTGACGCTGTGCTTCTCAACGAATTTCCAAAGTTTCTCTTCGTAGGCATTCATATTCTTTGGTTTTGTTTCAAAATTTAAAAATTTTGTCAATATTAAAAATTTAGCAAGAGCATAGAATAATCAAAAAATTTGAAAACATTTGCATTTAAGCTTCTGCTTTTATTTTATTGCTTTTATTTTATTTATATAAAATGAATTTCAACTATGCAAGAGAAAGCAATTAGAAATAATTGATTGTCTGTGTGAAGCAATTTTTTTATTGGAATTTTAGAGAAGCGCACAATAAGCATTCCATTAATATTTTTACCATTATTAAAAAGTTAAAAAGTTTAATAAAAACAACAACTAATTATTCTATCATATGGAGTTTAGAATACAAAAAAAGAGGAGTATCAACCTTGAAAAGTATAACAAGGACGAACTTGATACTGCATTTGAATTTTCAAAAAAGGTATACAATGAATTCAAGAGTTTTATAAAAGCAATAGTTCTCTTTGGAAGCATATCAAGAAAATTTAAGAGCATCAACAAGGAAAATCCTGATGAAAAATCTGACATCGATATTTTAGTCATAGTTGATGACTTGACAATAGAACTAACACCAGAGGTAGTTGAAACATACAGAATAATAATGGAAAGATTAATTGTTGAAACAAGCCAGAGATTGCATGTAACTTCTCTAAAATTCACTCATTTTTGGGATTATGTAAGAGCAGGAGATCCTATTGCAATAAATATTTTGAGCGACGGCGTTGCAATACTTGATACTGGCTTCTTTGAACCGCTGCAGGCATTATTGTTCCAAGGAAGAATAAGGCCAAGCGAAGAAGCTATTTGGGCTTATTATGCGAGAGCCCCAAGAACCATAGAACTTTCAAAGAGCAGAGTGTTGCAGGCAGCGCTTGACCTTTACTGGGCTGTAATTGATTCTGCGCATGCAGCGCTAATGAGAAAAGGAGCTGTTCCTCCAACTCCAAAGCATGTTGCAGAAATGCTAGATGATGTTCTTGTCAAGAATAAGCTCTTAGAAAAAAGATATGTTGATGTAATGAAAAAATTCTATGACCTGTCAAAGAAAATCATTTACAGAGAAATAAAGAGCATTTCAGGAAAGGAATTTGACAATTATTACAAAGAAGCAAAGGATTTTGTTGACAGAATGCACAAGATAGTAAATTCCAAAAGAAAATAAAAAAATTTTCTAAAAATCCAAAAACAATAAAGAAAAGCTGCAATTGCTTTTTAAAAAAATTTAAAACTTTTGCGAGTTGCAAAACGAGTTGCAAATGATATATAAAAATATAAAAACAAATATTCAACTTATCTTTAACTTTTTGATTTTTATCTTTCAAACCCAAATTCCCTTTTTATTCTCTCAAAAAAATTCCTGTTTTTAGACTTATTCAAGAGCATCTTGCGATTTGCTTCGTCAACCAAGGCTTTTAGGTATAAATCATCTGTTAGGATAATTTTCTCTTTATTGCAATTCTTTGCAACCAAAGCGCTTATGTTCTCTGTGCCTTCAATCTCAATTATTATTCTGCGGGAAAGCGTTATGATTCCTGATTTTTTTAGCCCGGAATCTCTTGCAATAGTTAAAATCTTATTTGCGCTCTCAAGGTTTTTTGCGCACACATGAAGTATCAGCGGTTCTTGTTTGAACCAAATACTTTCCCCTTCTCTTGCATTCTTTATTCCTTCTTCCAAAGCTCTCTTCATCTCTTTAAATTTTGCTTCTTTGTGAGTTACATACAACCATTCTGACTTGTCCTTTCTTCTGTTCTTGTCAACTTTAATTAGCATTATCCTTCCTGCGCAGGAACTCGTTGTATAGTAGTTTTCAATGGAATTTATTAGAAAAACAAGCTCTTTTATCTCTTCATCGATGCTTCCCTTTTTTGATTTGTCATAAACAATCATTTTTTTAAGAATGTTTTTCTTTTCATTGTTGAACTCTAAATCTTTATTGGAGAGCGTTTTCTCATTCATAAAAATGAATATATCTAATTCATGTTTTTAAATCTTTGGATGATTTTTTTATGGCTTTTACTTGCGCAACCTATTATCTTCTTTAAAAAATCAAAAGAAAGAAAAAAACAAGAAAATAAAAAAGAAAAATTAAAAACTTATTTTCTCAAAAACAGTTTTACCAAAAGTATCAATACTATTGCAACAATTATTACATTCGCAGCAATAAGCAAAATCATGTATTCTGTTGTTTCTGTGAACTTTTTCTCTTCGCTCACAGGAACTGCTGTCACCGCTGGAGTTGGCGTCTCTACAACGATTGTTTGCGTAGGAGTAGGAGTTGGAGTTGCTGTTTGAGTTGGAGTAGGAGTTGCTGCTGAACAATCCTTCACTGTAAGCTGCACCGTGTTTTGGTCGCTTAGAATGTCTTTGTTGTAATAAGTCCTGACGATGATTGAATAGGTTCCTGCCCTTGTATCGTCTGGGATTGTGAATGTGTATGCAAATCGCTTCTCGTTGTCTTCGTCAAAAGGATCATTGCTCAATTCAAACGACTCTCTCTTGAGAATATTCAACTGCTGGCTCTCTACGCTCAAACCAGCTTCGTCCTCATAGCTGCTTCCCAAGTTTATTATTTGAGTTTCAAAGCTTATTGTTCGGTCGCAGCTTATCTCCTCTGGCATCAAATTCACGCTTCTTATTCTCAGGTCGTGGTTCTTCTTGTCAACGCTAAGTTTGATTGTAATCTCTGCAACCTGTTCATAACCATTTTCATCTTCTCCTTCTGCATGAATAATCAAATCATACTCTTCTTCTTCAACCTTTAATGGTATCTTAAAGTCAAGTGTTTTTGAAACAACTGTATTGTACCTTATGTTGAATTCGCTTGTTTCTTCCTCAATGTCGTCCCCGTCGTCTATTCCCACTGCGGTAACTGTTAAAACAACATCTTTTATCGTAATTCTCTCGCTTGAAGTGTACATGTTCTTTAATGAAACCTTAACGCTTACTTGGGATTCTGGTTTTATAGTTATTATGTCTCCTGAACCAACGCTTGAATCCCTTGAACCGTCTACTGTTACTTCAACATTGTAAATCTCAAGTTTATTTGGAACCGCAACATTTACATAAAATGATTTTGTTGAAGTGTAAGTCCCGTCGCTAACCTGAACTGTTACCAAATAATTTCCTGTGTTCGTTGGTGTCCAAGTTATCAATCCTGTGTTTGTTATGCTCATCCCGTTAGGTTTTTGCACCAAAGAATATGTCAATGGATCGCCATCAGGGTCATAAGCATTTACTTGAATATTTAATGCTTGATTTACGGTTACTGTTTGATTTGGGATGTCGCTCACTATAGGAGCATCTGGAATTGGATTTACTGTTATTTCTAATGTTGTATTTGCAGTTGATATTCCATCATTTACCCTTACCTTGCAGTATGTTGTTCCAAAATAGTTTGGAGCCGGTTTAAAATAGAGCAATGTTCCGCTTATGTTGCAATCAACTTTTGAAATATTTTCCTCTGAGATGCTGAATGTCAAAGCGTCAAAATCAGCGTCTGATGCAAAATCTGTCAGGTTTATTGACTGCGCGTCAGAATCCTCGCTTACTGTTTGAGAAGGCAATGGCATCAACCATATAGGAGGATTATTTATGTAAAGCGTTCTTGCTGTGCCCCATGCAAATGCAGTGCTGTCATAACATTTTATGTTCCAATTTAAAACAATTCTTGAAGTATATTCCCTTGTGAACTGGTTTGTTCCATTGATTACAGAATTGTCTGTTTCTACCAAGGAAAATGTTCCTGTTTCGTTTGTGTACAAACTGCAGTTTATTAAAGCATAGTTGCTTGTTGCATTGTAAACAAAATTCACAGTACCTGGAGCCAAAACAGTGTTGTGAGAAGGCGTAATCAAAGTTACTGTCGGTGTTGCCGCGCTTGCCAATAAACTGCAAAATAAACTAAACAGAACAAATATTGCAAAAGTTATAATCTTGTTTTTCATTTTTCAACCCCCAAATGTTTTTGAATTTATTTTGAATTTAATCTTCTTTTATAATCTGTTTTTAATCTGTCTTTGTAAACCAATTATTTTTATTTTTTTTGCATTTTTTATATTTTGTTATCTTCTAAAACTTCAAATGCTTTCAAATATAAATAATTTACTTTTTTTAATTATTTTTTTATAGTTATAAATCTTTTTTATCCCGTAGTAGTTACATCACTATTTAAATATTGTGGTTTTTAAAAATAATTTTTATAAAATATATTTTAAAGTTTATTTTTCTTTATTTTGCTTATTCTGTTATTTTGCTTTTTATATTTTATTTTTCGCTTATCATATTTTAATTATAGTTCATGTTTCTTAGTTATTCTCTCAATCATTTTATATAACACAATTATGCAAATGAGTATAACAAAAAAATAAAGAATTAACCCAAAATCCTTGGAATTGTTTAAACTTAAACTTTTTAATCTAATAATTAGAGATAAAATCAAAATAAGCATTAGAAACAGTATCACAAAATTGGTGATGCGCTTTGTAGCAATGAAAGTCCTTTTATGCCTTTTGGAATGATTTGTTTCAGAGCGCATTTTTTTCTCATTCATTTTTCCCTAAATTAATTTTAATTTGCTGATTTTTATTATTCTTTTTATTTTTCTTTTATTTTATTATATCTTTGTTATTTATTTCCATAATTTAAAACAAATTATTTCTCTGTTTTAAACTTTGTCTTTCTATTGCTTTATTTTTTGCTTTGGATCTTATAAGCAAAAATTTAATAAAAAATGAGAAATATTTAAAAACCTTGCACTATTTAATTAAGTTTGTGAGGCAAATGCTCCAAACTTGCAAAAAAAGAGGGTGATTCAAATGACAAAAGATTATGAAATTGTTCCAAAGAAGGAATTAGAAGATTTAAAAAAGGAAATAAAGCTGCTCAAGCAGGATATAAAAAATTATTCTCAGTCCAATCAAGAGATTCCTGGTTCTAAAAGCCTTCAGGAATCCATAGAAGAGCTAATAGCTGTTTTCAGAGAAGCTGTAAATGAACTGAAGAATCCAAGCCAAGTTAAGGAATATAAAGAAAATTATGAACTTCCGCTGAAAGTTTTGATTGAGCAGAATGAAAAAATAGCAAAGGGCATCCTTGCTTTGGCTGATATTCTAAATGAGCACCTCCCTCAGATAAAGGAGAACACGCAGCAGGTAAGGGCTCGTTATATAAGAATTCCTGTGCAAATGCCTAATCAAGCATACCAAGGCCAACAGCAGATGATGCAGCAAAATCCTCAGCAGATTCAGCAAAGAATTCAGGCAGGACCTCAATTCCAATATTACCCGCAGCAGGTTCAAGCTCCTCAAACAGCTCAAACAGCTCAAGCAACTCAGGGCACTCAAACCTTATCGCAGAACTTAAGCCCTTCAATGCAGCCAACAATGCAACAGCAATCAGGGCAAACATTGAACATGCAAATTCCAATTCCTCCTCAAACCCAAAGTCAGGAAATAAAACCAAAACCACTTCCAAAACACGAGCTAAAATTCTAATAAACTAAGTCAAACTAATTTGGAGAAGAATGATTTCAAAATCAAAACTGAGGAATTTTATAATAGCCCTTGGAAATTCAGCGAACAGGCTGCAGAAAGAGCAAGCAGAAAAGTCAATATTCTCTGAAAAGGATTTTCATGGCAATAAAAATATTGGGAACCAAGAAACTCAAAAACTTAAGAGTGTTAGTTCAGAAGAAGACATGAAAGTTGGGATGATGAAGTATGAAAATGAAATAAAAAGAATGATAAAGGATTCAAGAGCAGACCTCAAGTTCTATGCAGAGCACAGGATTGATTCGATAAAAATTGAAAAGGATGCAAGAACAGCATATGAAAAGTTAAAGAAACTTTATGAGGAGATTGCAAACAGGAAAGCATCAGAAGAAAAAAAAATTGAATTGGAAAAAAGAATTCTTGAAAATCAGAGAAGCAAAAAGATAGAGGAGATTAAGGAAATCATAAAGAACATTGAACTTCAATATTCTATCATCAGCAGAAAACTCAAAAAGAAGCAAAGGGAAAAAATAAAAAAAAGAATAAAAAAATTGAAATCAAAGGTTGATGCTTTGTTAAATGGAAAAAACAAATGGAACAAAAAATAAGATTTTAAGGCAAATCAAAAATGCAATTAATGGTGGTTGCAATGGGCGAGATCATCATAAAGAGCAGGATAAAGGATTATGCTGAATTAAACAATGCGAAATTTCAGGTTGCAAGCGATTTTCCAGAAGCGCTCTCAAGGGAAGTTGAGAAAATGATTAAGAAGGCCTGCGAAAGAGCGCAAGCAAATGGCAGAAAGACAATAATGGCCAAGGATTTGTAAGCATTGTTTGCGCATTGTTTACATTAAATTTTTTAGTTGTTTTGTTTAGCGCATAGTTCAGCATCTTGTTTTATCTTTCTGACCTGTCCTTTTTCAAATAAGATTAAAATTGCAAAAAATTAAAAAAATTTATAAAAAACAATCCGATAACCAACCTCTTATGAGAGCAAAAAAATCAAAAAACGAAATCTTGAACAATAAGCTTAAGGAAAGCATTCTTAAATTTTCTCTGCAGAATGCACTTATGCATTCTGGAAAAGCAGACCCTAAATCCGTACTCGGAAAGGTGCTTGCAGAAAACAATGAATTGAGGGATAAAGCAAAAGAGGTCTTAGAATTCTGTGAAGAAATAGTTAAGGATGTCAATAGGTTGGATTTGGAAAAACAAAGGGAAAAGCTCAAGGAACTATCTCCTGAATTGCTTGAGGAGAAAAAGAGAAAAAAGGAACTCCCTGAACTGCCAAACGCTGAGTTTGGTAAGGTTGTAACAAGAATTCCTCCTGAACCTTCAAAATACAACCACATAGGGCATGCTCTTTCCTTTCTGATAAACTATCTATACTCAAAAAAGTACAACGGCAAGTGCGTTCTTAGATTTGAGGACACTAATCCAAAGACATCAAGACAGGAGTATGTTGATGCAATGAAGGAAGATGTTTTGGAATATCTTGACATAAGGCCTGACAGAATTGTATTTGTGAGCGATGACATGGAAAGGTTCTATGAACTTGCTGAAAAATTAATTTTAAGAGAAGAAGCATATGTTTGTTTCTGCCAAAGGGAAAAGATGCAGGATTTAAGAAAGAAAGGCATAGAATGCGAGTGTAGGAAAAAGAATGCTGAGCAAAATCTGAAAGAGTGGAAGAACATGCTCAATAGAAAATACAAAGAAGGAGAATGCTCTTTGAGATTAAAGATCAACATGAATGCATCTAATTATGTAATGAGGGACCCTGTGATTTTCAGGATAGTTTATGAACCCCACTACAGGCAAGGAGAAAAGTATTGTGTTTATCCTGTGTATGATTTTGAGAACGCTGTTGAAGAGGAATTTTGCGGCGTAACTCATATTTTAAGAAGCTCTGAGTTTGGGAAGATGAGGGTTGAATTGCAGGATTACATCAAAGATTTATTTAACTTCAGAAAACAAACAGTTGTGCAGTACGGAAGGTTCAATGTTGCAGGAGCAGTAACCCAGGGAAGAATAATAAGGCAGATGATAGAAGAAAAAAAGGTTATTGGATGGGACGACCCAAGCTTGGTTACATTGAGGGCTTTAAGAAGAAGAGGCATACAAAGAGAAACATACTATGAATTAGCAAAAACTGTTGGTTTGAGCCCAACTCAAACAAATATTGAGTGGAGCGTTATCTCTGCAATAAACAGAAAGATACTTGATCCTATTGCAAAGAGATTTTTCTTTATTGAAAATCCTGTAAGCATCTCAATAAAAAATGCTCCTAAACAGGATATAAATATAAAGTTGCATCCAGAGCATCCTGAATACGGATTTAGGCATTTCAGAACAAGCGATGAATTTTATATTGAAAAGAAGGATTTTGAGGATTTAAGAGAAGGAGAATTGTGCAGGCTTATGGAATGCTTGAATTTCAGAAAGCGCAAGGATGCACTTGTTTTTGATTCATCGGATGTAAAGGTTTTCAAAGAAGAAGGAAAGAAGATAATTCATTGGCTTCCAAAGGATGAAAAACAGTTGGTTAAAGCAAGGATATTAACTCCTGAACACAATTACATTAATGGAATTGCAGAGAGTAATGTAAAGAACATAAAGATAGGAGATGTTGTTCAGTTTGAAAGATTTGGATTTTGCAGACTGGATGAAATTATAAAAGAAAAAAACGAAGATGTTTTTGTTTTTTGGTTCACGCACAAATAGATATAAAAAGATACAAAAAAAAATTAAGATTAAGAATAAAAATTAAAAATAAATAAATATGTGAAGGCAAAGAAAAAGAGATAAAAAGCAACAGATAAAAAGCGATAAAAAGCGCGAGGTGGTTTCAATGCTATTCAAAAAAGATAAAAAAGAATCAAGGGCTGAGTTAAGCGAGGAAGAGATTGCAGAGATAAAGAAAAAGAACGATGAAATGGAAAATATAAAAATAACATTCACTCCAAAATTGTGCCCGAAATGCGGTTCAATGATGAGCGTTAGAAAGCTTGGAGTTTGGGGTTATTGGTGCAATGAGTGTGAGTTCTGGTGGGGAACATATGATCCATATCCAATAGAAAAAATAGAGAAAGTTGTTAAGAGGCACATAAAAGAAAAAAATAAAAAATCATAATCTTATCTTTTCTTTTTCTTCTGACTTTTATTCTTTGGAGTTTCTTCTTCAACCTCTGTAAAGAAATCAAAGATTTCTTCTTTGTAGTTCAGAAACAGGAACAATATCAAAAGCAGCAACAAAGCAATTATAAAATAATTTCTATAAGATCCTATGAAAACAAAAATGCTTAAAAATGTTTTTGACAACTTTGAAAAGAATATGGAAAAGAATGAACTTGATTTTGCATAAATGTTTTTTAAAAAATTCTTTAGAGGAAGAAAAACATCGTACTTTTCCTTTAAGAATTCAACCCCTGTCTCATTGCAATAACTCTGCTCTCCAATAAAACAATGGCACTTTTTGTCATCAGAACTATAGTAGCAGTCATAGTAGTATTTGCCGTTTATTTCCCTGCATTCGTATCTTAGAATGCAGAGTTCTTTTTTAATGTCAAGTTCCTTTAACTCCTTCTCCGAGAGAACATGGTTTTCTATTGTAAGGTTTTCGACATTTATTTTTTCTTCTGCGCTCTCATTTGCACTTTCATTATAAGTTTCATTGAGAGTTTCATTAGCAGTTAAATTTGCAGTGATATTTGCAATGTTCGGAGCAATATGCTCGCTTATGTTTTCTGTTATGTTTGTCCTGTTTTCCAGCCAAGATATCTTTGTAATGTTTTCGCTCATGTTTATTGAAATGTTAAGTTTTGAAATGACCATCGTTAGTATGCTCGGATAATTGAAAATCAAAAAGAGCACAAGAGTGAATAGGAAAAGAAGTATAGCGATGAGCCATGTCTGCTTAGAAGGTTTTTTTATAGCAAACTTTTTTGTTATTCTTGGAAGTTTCGGCATTCTGAAAGAAGGTTTTTTCTCTTCTAAAATTTCCATTGTCTTAAGTCCTATTCCCTGAACTCTCAACAAGTTTTCCTTAATTGACTCAATCTCTTGGCCCATCAAGTTAATCTTTCTCTCAAGGAAATCATTTCTCTCCTCTGAAACTTTTAGGCTTGATTTCAGGTTTTCTAAATCTCTTTTCAACATCCTAATGTTTTGTTCATGCTTGACTGCTCTTTTCTCATTGTCTGCTACTTTCTTTTGGATTATATTCATTTCCTTTAATTTAATAGAATTCTTTTCAGAAATGCTTGAAAGCTCCTCTAACTTCAATCTAAGCGAATAGAGATTTTCCTTAAGATTGCTAACTCTCTGAAAGAGTCCCTTGTTCTTAAGCTCAAATTCTTTCCTGCTCATTGACTCGTCTTGAAGCGCTTTCAATCCCTTTTCAAAAAACAGAAGCTGGCTTTCAATCTCGGATTTTATTTGTATTAGTTCCTCTTTTGAAACAAGGTTTTCTGCCAATTCTCTGATTTGGTTCTGCATTCCTCTGAAGTTTGCAGATATTCTGTTGATTCTCAAATATATTTTTCTGCTCTGGTGTTCCAAATCCTTGACAGAAACGTATTCCTCACTTATTCTGCTTATTATCTTTTGCGCATTTAGAATTGAATTTTTTATTTCTTCTATTCTATACAACTCACTTTTTAATGAGTTTATCTGTTCTGATAAATCCTTGATTTCATTCTCATATCTTTTCAGCGGAACAGAATTCTTTGAAATGCTCTTGCAATTTTTTGCCAATGAATATTGCATCTTTTTAAGCTCTGCTGAAACATAAGAATTCATCTTCGTTTCTTTAAGCATCTCATCCAAAGATGTTTCTATTTTCAACAGTTTCTCTTTAAATTCTTCCAATTCTTTTAATTGTTCTTCAAGATAGACAACTGATTTTTTCAAAGAGTCAATTTCCTTTGTTTTGGTTTCTTCATTTTCCTTAAGTTCTTTACTTATCTTTTCTGTTTTTGCAGAAAAAGTTTCGCATTTTTTCTTGAGTTGATTTAGTGCTTGATTCTTCAAGTCCTTCAATTCCTTGTGAAGCAGAATAATGTCCTTTTTTACGCTTTCAAAAGAATTTCTTATGTTTCTTTCAAACAAATCCCTTTCCTTTATTTTTTCTTGAGAAAGATTATCGTTGTATTCATTGTTGTCTTCATTTGCATCTTCTAAATTCTCTGCGTTTTGGCTTGTTTTAAAAGCATTATCAGCATTTGATTTTTTCAAGACTCTCCACCCCCTTAGAAAAATAAAGAAAGATGCAATATATAAAATTTTCTATTTTTCACTATTTCAAAATAAATATTTTATAAAAGTATGATTTAGTGAAAACAATAAAAAACAACAATCTTACAATCATGAATGGAGCAACAACAATAAACAACAATGTATATATATAATATGAATAATAGAAATATTATAATAAAATATGATGACGCAGGAATATAATAAATCAAGAATGAATCAAAAAGAAAAAGTTATTTCAAATAAAAAAATTATTTTAGATTATTTTAAATGTAGGGCTTTTATTCCAGGGAGTTCCTTTCCTGACAAGAATTCAAGAGCAGCTCCTCCTGCTGTTGAAACAAATGTGAACTTATTCTTTAATCTAAAACTATTTAAGATTGCCAAAGTGTCACCTCCGCAGGCGTATTTATCACATCTAAGTTTTGAGATGAATTTTGCTATCTCCGCTGTTCCTTTTGAGAATTTCTTTATTTCATAATAACCAAGCGGTCCGTTCCAAACAATTGTCTTGGAGTTTCTTAGAATCCTCTTAAATTCTTCTATGCTCTGAGGCCCAATATCCAAACCTATGTAATCGCTTTCTATCTTTTCTGAGTTAAATATTTTTGTTTCTGAGTCCTTAGAAATCTCCTTTGATGCCACAACATCTTTTGGGATTATTATTTTATCCATTCCAGAAGCAAGTATCTGATATGCAATCTCAACTTCTTCTTGAGAATAAATTGATTTTCCAACTTCCAAACCTTTTGCTTTTAAAAAATTGAACATCATAGCCCCTCCAATGAGTATAAAATCTGCCTTGTCCAAGAAATTCTTTATAAAAGGAAGTTTCGTTGAAATCTTAACTCCTCCAACAATCAATGTAAATGGTCTTTCCCTTGTTTCAATTATATTAGATAAATTCTTAAGTTCATCGTAGAATAAAAATCCTGCATAGCTTGGCAGGAATTTTTCAATGCTGACAACAGAAGCATGCTCTCTGTGAGCAACTGAAAATGCGTCAAACACAAAATAATCTGCATAAGAGGCCAATTTTGAGGCGAAATTCACATCGTTCTTTGTTTCTCCTTCATTGAATCTTAGGTTCTCAAGCATCAGCACAAAAGCCCTTCTGTTGTTTTTAAAATTTTCAACAGTAATGTCTGTTTTTTCTCCAACAAGATCTTTGCAGAACAAAACCCTTTTTTTTAACAGCCTTGAAAGCCTATTGGAAACTATTTCTAAACTCGAATTCTTGTCAAAACCCTTTGGCTCTCCGAGATGGCTTATGATTATTATCTTTGCTTTTTCCTTAAGCAGGAACCTTATTGTTTTGAGAGAAGATCTTATCCTTGAATCGTCCACTATTTTCTTCCTTGAATTTTTTTGCTGAATAGGGACATTGTAATCTGTCCTCAAGAGTATTGTTTTTCCTCTTATCTTGTTCTTAAGTGCTTCTAAACTTTTTATATTGCTTAAGATTTCATAGTGGTTTAAACTCATTAAAACCACCTCTTTTTTAAGAACGGACTCTTTATTTTCAATAAACTTTTTTTAAGTAATTCGTATGTTTTTGTCAGAGCGCTGCTCCTCAGTTTGACAGCATTTGCAGGGCATTGTTCATAACAGCAATAACATGCAATGCATTTTTTTGGATTTATCTTTGGATATTCATTGACAATTGATATTGCTCTTGCAGGGCAATTTGAATAGCATTTTAAACACTTTATGCACTTGTTTTTATCGATGAATGGTTTTTTAGGCACCCTGCCAGCATTTGACTGCACAAAATAGAATATCCCCTTGTTCAACTGCATTGGTTTTTTAAATCTTATTATAGGCGCTCTTTCAAAATCTCCAACAATTCTTATTCTGCTCTGCAGATTATTGTTCTCTCTTTTCAAAGCAACCTTGTTAAGCGTAACTATGTTTTCAAATCCAATGCTCTTTGTTGCTACTAAATCAAGGGCAATTCCGTTTTCGCTTATTAAGATTAAACCTGCTTTTTTTGGAATTCCTCTTGAAGGCCCGTTGCCCTCCATTCCAACAATCCCATCCATTATATTCAATTCAGGCTTTACAGTATAATAGATGTCCAAGAGCAAGTTTGAAAAATTCTGAGGAGTTTTTGCAATTCCATGATACTTTGATTTAGTTGCTCCTGGAATAACCCCAAACATATTTTTCACAGCACCTGTATACATTGTTAAAACATGGGTCTTAAGTTTTGGAAGATTAACTATTAAATCCGCATCTCTGATTATTTTTGATACAAAAAATTCTTTAAGCACTATGTTTTTTTCATTCTTTATTTTTACCAATCTGTTCTTTTTGTAATCCTCAAAAGCGATGCATTCAACACCATACTTTTCAGCAATCTCTTTAATTCCAGTCTCAACAAATCCTTTGGAGGTTGTTGCTGAGCCGTCGCTCTCTCCTACTACAACCCTAAAACCGTTTTCAAGAAATATTTTTATTGCTGCCTCAACAATCAATGGGTGCGTTACAACAGCGCTGTTTGGTTTTATTGGAATTATAATATTTGGTTTCAACAAGCATAATGGTTTCTTTTTTCCATTTTTCTTGTATTTTGAGAAATCAAAATTTATATCCATTAAACCCTTTTTTATCTTATTGTAGATTTTATCAAGATTGTAAGAATCGCATTTGTAAATCCCTACAAGAACATTGTCAGATTTATCAGATGAATTTTTTGCATTTTTTTCTTTCCATTCTTTATCTTTCATGCATTCTTGAAAATAAGAAGCATATTTAAATTTTATTAAAAATTTCTGTCAGAAATTGTCAGAAAGGTTAAACGAGTAACAAAAGATTTGCAGCAGTGCAGTGATTTACAGTAAATAAAACCATTAAAATGGCATTAAAATCAAATATGAAATGTGATATGAATGAAATATGCCTTTTGAAAAAACTATAAAAAATCTAAAAAACTAAATCTTAATATAAACCTAAATCTTAATCTAAATTTTTGCTAAGTTTCAGAAAATATTCTTGCGATGCCAAACATTTTAGAGGATTGTTTATGGATTAGATATGCTATGTTGGATTCTGCCTATGCATAATTGCTTGTGCATTGTTCAATAGTTTATGTTGTTTAAGATTTTAACAAAACTCTATAAAAAACTTTATAATTTATAAAAAACTCTCTAAAATTAATTTTATTGATTTTATCAAATCATTCTTATTGGATTTTTTGAGAAATTTTAAAGCAGCAATTTTATGACATCAATCATCCTGCAGCTGTAACCAAACTCGTTGTCATACCATCCAACAACCTGAACTAAATTCCCGTTGATGACATTAGTCAGCAGGCTGTCAAATATGCAAGAGTGCGGGTTGCCTATTATGTCAGAGGAAACTATTGGTTCATAGCAGTACTGCAAAACACCTTTTAAATGGTAGTTTGAAACATTCCAAAACAGAGTGTTTATCTCTTCAACATTAACATTCTTTTCAACAGTGCAGTCAAAAACAACAATGCTTCCGTTTGCAACAGGAGCCCTTATTGCCAAGCCATGAAGTTTCCCTTTCAGTTCTGGAATAACTTCTTCAACTGATTTTGTTGCTCCTGTTGTTGTTGGAACCAAATTCATGGCAGCGTGTCTTGCCCTTCTTAAATCATGGTGAGGAGCGTCCACCAATCTTTGGTCAGCAGTGTAGGCATGAACCGTTGTCATGTAGCCCTCAATTATTTTATAGTTATCGTTCAAGACCTTTACCATTGGAGCCAAGCAGTTTGTTGTGCAAGAAGCAGTGCTTATTATGTGGTGTTCTTCTTTCTTGTATAGGTGCTCATTAACACCCTTTACTATTGTTATGTCAGGATTTTCAGCAGGAGCGCTTATAATCACCTTCTTTGTGCCTGCATCCAAGTGTTTTTTTGCATATTCTCTGTTTGTAAAAAGCCCTGTGCTTTCAATAACAACATCTATATTTAAATCTTTCCAAGGAAGTTTTTCAGGCTCTCTCTCTGCAAATACTCTTATTTCCTTTCCGTCAACAACAAGGGATTTGTCTGTGAATTCAACTTTCCCTGGAAAACTCCTGTGAACAGAATCATATTTTAAAAGGTGAGCCAGAGTTTTTGTGTCTGTTAAATCATTTATTGCAACAAAGTTTATTTCAGGATCCTTAAATCCTGCTCTGAAAGCCATCCTTCCTATTCTTCCAAAACCGTTTATAGCAACATTTACCATAAAATCACCTCTTTAACATAAAAGCATAATGATGCATAATCTTCTTTGCATATTAAATTTTTTTTATTAATTTTATAGTTAAAAATTTCAAAAAAGCAAAAACTTTTATAATAGAGTTAAAGCAATTATTAAAAATGCCTAAAAGGACAAAAACAGCAAGCGGAAAAAAGGAAAAGAAAGAGAAGGCAAAAAGGAGCATTACTAAAGTAACTAAAGAAGTAAATTTAGAAGATTCAAAAACAAGTCAAATTGGTAAAAACATAAGTGATGATAAAAATGAATCTAAAAAAGAAGACAAGTATGAACTCGTAATTGCTGAAAAACCAAAGGCCGCTTTTAAGATTGCCTCTGCTCTTAGCACAACTCCTATCAAAAAGAAAAACTATTTGGGAGTGCCTTATTATGAAATAAGCATAAATGGAAAAAGGGCTGTTGTTGCTGCAGGAGTAGGACATCTCTACACCCTTCTGGAAAGAGGAGGTAACAAGTGGAAATACCCTGTTTTTGATGTTGAGTGGGTTCCGATTTTCAAAGCGCAAAAAAAGGCGTCTTATACAAAAAAGTACATTGAACTTCTAAAGAAGTTAGGAGAAAATGCTTCAGAAGTTACTGTTGCAACTGACTACGACATTGAAGGGGAAGTCATCGGCTTGAATATTGTAAGGTTCATACTTGGAAGAAATGATGCAAACAGGATGAAATTTTCAACCCTAACTCCGAGCGACTTAAAAAATGCGTACGATGAAAAGAGCAGGAGCATTGATTGGGGTCAAGCAAATGCAGGAGAAGCAAGGCATATAATGGACTATTTTTACGGGATAAATGTTTCAAGAGCATTAACATCCTCTTTAAAGACAGCAGGAAAGTTCAGCGTTCTTAGTTCTGGCAGGGTTCAAGGGCCTGCTCTGAAAATAATATATGACAGGGAAAAGGAAATAATGGAATTCTCTCCAAAGAAATATTGGCAGTTGTTTCTAAAAGCAAAAAACAACAAATCAGAGATTGTTGAAGCTCTTCACGAAAAAGAAAAATTTTGGGACAACAAGGAAGCAATTGAGGCAAAGAAAAGAGCTGAAAAAGGAGAGCCCTTTGTTGAGGAAGTAGATTATTCTGAAATAATGGTGCAGCCGCCAACCCCGTTTGATTTAACCACACTGCAAACAGAAGCATACAGATGCTTCAAGATAAATCCAAAGAGAACATTGGATATTGCTCAAGAACTCTATACAGAAGGTCTTATATCTTATCCAAGAACATCTTCTCAAAAACTTCCAGTCAAAATAGGTTTTAGGAGCATTATCGAGAAATTAGCCGAGCAAAAGAATTACAATGAAACAGCAAAAGAACTTTTAAGTAAAGATAAACTTTATCCAAGAGAAGGAAAAAAGCAGGATCCTGCTCATCCAGCAATATATCCTACAGGTTTCGCTCCAAAGAAACTTAGTGCAGAAGAATCAAAGATTTATGACTTGATCGTAAAGAGGTTTTTCTCTGTTTTTGGAAATCCTATAAAAAAGCTCGTTGTTAAAATAAAGATTAACTCAAATGAAGAAAGGTTTTTAGCAAGCGGTTCTGTAATAAGGGAAAGAGGATGGCTTGATTATTACAGACCATATTATAACATAAGCGATAAAATAATTCCAAGATTAGAAAAAAATGAAAAACTTTTCCTTATCAGCATAAGCATAAAAGAGGATCAAACAAAACCAAAACCAAGATACAACCAAGCGAGTTTGGTTGCTGAACTCACAAGGAAAAATCTTGGAACAAAGGCAACAAGGGCGCAGATTGTTGATACTCTTTTCAACAGGAACTATATAAAGGGAGAACAGATAACCCTAACAAAACTTGGAGAAGCCACTGTAGAGACGCTCTTGAAATACTCTCCAACCATTCTTGATGAAAACCTGACAAGGCATTTTGAGGAAGAACTTGAAATGATTAACCAAAACAAAAAGGAAAAAACAGAGGTTTTGGAAGAAGCAAAGCAGACAGTAAACAGCATAATAAGCGATTTTAAGAAGAATGAAAACAGCATAGGAATAGCTCTGAAGGATGCGCATAAGGAAACAGAGATGGATAGAATTGTTGTTGGAAAATGCCCTAACTGCAAGGAAGGAAATCTTATAATAATAAGAAGCAAAAAAACAGGAAAGCAGTTCATTGCTTGCGACCAGTATCCTAATTGTAAAACAACATTTTCCTTGCCTCAATATGGGCTCATAAAAACAACAAAGGAAAAGTGCCCCTTGTGCGGTTTTCCAATAGTCAATGTCATAAGAAAGGGCAAAAAACCGTGGAAGCTTTGCATAAATCCTGATTGCCCTTCTAAAAAGAATTGGAACAATAAGCTCAATAATAATGGCAACAACAATGACAGCAAGAACAATGATGCCAAAAAAAAACAAGGAAAACAAGGGCAAAAGCGTGGATTAAAAGAAAGCTGAATAGAAAACTAAATAAAGCATAAAAAATTCTGAAATGCAATTGCTTGAGCAAAAAAGCGAAAAGCATTTAAATAGAATTATTAAAGTGATTAAAGTTTAATCAAAAAACAAAAAAATTGAAAGGAGATGAGAAAATGCCGACTGCAAGATGTATGAAATGCAAAAAAGAGGTAGAAATCAAAAATCCGAAAGAAGTTACAATGAAGAACGGACTTGTTGCTGTCCAAGGAGTTTGCCCGGTTTGCGGGACAAAGGTCTTTAGGATAATAGGAAAGAAAAAATAAAAAAAACAGGAATTTTTTAAAGAGCAATTTTACGAATTTTTCTTGTTTTTTTTATATTTGTTTTTATTTTAAAATGAATGAAGCAATTATAGAAATCAAAGGACTTACAAAGAAATTTAACAACTTTGCAGCTGTTGACAATATTTCTTTCAGCGTGAACAAAGGAGAAATCTTTGCTTTCTTAGGCCCTAATGGTGCTGGAAAGACAACCACAATAAAGATGCTTACAACTCTGCTTAAACCAACAAAGGGCTACATAAGAATAAACGGTTTTGATGTGCTGAAAAATCCTGATAAGGTAAGGAACTCTTTCGGAATTGTTTTTCAGGATCAAAGTTTGGATGAGGAACTAACTGCCTATGAAAACATGTATTTTCATTCAATACTCTACAAAATTCCAAAAAAGGAAAGAAAGGAAAGAATAGACAGGATGCTGAAACTTGTGGAACTCTTTGATAAGAGGAATGTCTTTGTAAAGAATTTTTCAGGAGGAATGAAAAGAAGATTAGAAATAGCTAGAAGTTTGCTGCACGAACCAAAGATAATATTTTTGGACGAGCCCACTCTTGGATTGGATCCTCAGACAAGATACCATATATGGGAATACATCAAAAAACTGAATAAGAACAACAAAACAACAATCTTCTTAACAACTCACTATATTGAAGAAGCTGAAAGAATTGCTGACAGAGTTGCGGTGATTGACAACGGCAGAATAATAATAATAGAAACTGTTGAAGAAATAAAGAAAAAAACAAAATCAAAAACTCTTGAAGAAGCGTTTATAAAACTCACAGGACACAAAATAAGGGAAGAAGAAGCAACTCCATTGGACAGAATGAGGATTAGGAGAGCAATGAGAAGGCATTAAAATTAGAAAAAATTAGAAGTGGTATTTATGATCTTTGGAATAAACATTGAGGTAATATTTGGATTGTGGCTAAGGCAGGTTAAGAGATACTATCGTTCAAAATCAAGATTTATAGCTGCTCTTGGGCAACCAATCTTGTTTTTAATCGCATTGAGTTACGGGTTTGGTCCTGTTTTTCAAAGGGCAGGAGGCATTAATTATCTTCAATTTTTGGTTCCTGGAATAATGGGAATGAGCATACTGACAACATCTTTAATGATGGGAATTGAATTGATATGGGACAGACAATTCGGAATTTTGAAAGAAACCCTTGTTGCTCCTGTTTCAAGATTAAAAATAATGATTGGAAGGACCATTGGAGGGGCAACAGTAGGTATTATTCAGGGTTTAATCATCTTTTTGATTTCATTGATCTTTGGTTTTAAACCAATAATAAATTATGTGTGGATTGCAGTAATATTCGCGATTTTAACCTCGTTTTTGTTCTCTGCTTTTGGAACATTAATTGCAACTCTGCTCCAAGACATGCAGGGCTTTCAATTGATAATGAATTTTGTGGTAATGCCAATGGTTTTTCTCTCAGGGGCTTTGTTCCCATTGGAAAACCTTCCAAAATCAATACTTGGAGTAGTAAGAATAAATCCTTTGAGTTATTGTGTTGATGGGTTAAGACAAAGCCTTTCAGGAATTCATCATTTTGGAATTTTGAGCGATTTGTTAATACTGATTCCATTAACAAGCATATTGTTGATAATTGGCTCTTGGGCTTTTTCAAGAATGCAAGTTTAAGAGTGTAGTTTAATAAATCTGTTTTGTATTTATTTTGCAATAAAAAAGATTATGAACAAAATTTAAAAAATCAGGAAATATTCAAAATGTTTTTAAATTTATTCTGCTTCCCAAAAATTATTTGTTTTGGGCCGGTAGTTTCAATGGTAGAACGCGCCCTTGGCTAGGGTGAGGCTCCGGGTTCGAATCCCGGCCGGTCCATTCTATTATGCCTTCATTCTATCCGCCTATAAACCCATAAAATATTTATAAAAATTTATTTCAGAACTTAAAAGCTAACTTTATATCCTTTGCAAGAACAGTTCTTCTACCAGAATGCTTTGTTATCTCAACCGCTCTTTTTGAAATCTCAAAACCTTGCTTTATTAAGAAGTCAGTCATTTCCTCAACTGCTGAATTGCTTATCCTTAAAGCCCCTGTTCTTTTCATCAATCTTTCAACATTTGCTTTTGGCAAGATGCTTGTGTTTTTTGGCATGGCAAAAAATAAATTCTTTCTTGTTTAAAAATTTTTTTGAATGATACTAATAATTGATACTAATAATACTTATATTAATCATAGCTTATATTAATCATAGTCTCTCCAAGTGTAACCACACTTTGTGCACTTCAAGAATTTTGTTTCTGCTTCATCAGCTCCTCTTGTCTGCATTGTCCAATAATACGCTTCTTTGTTTCCGCATTTAGGGCACTCTTCTCTTGTCTTTGGCAGAGTATTTACTTCTTTTTCTACCTTCTCAATCCTTTTTTCTGCATTCAGCTCTTCTTTCAAACCAGTTTTTTCTTTCAAACCAACTTTTCCTTGGGCAACTTCTGAGTATTTGCAACTGTTGCAATAAAAATATGTTTTTTCATTCTCCTTTTTCAAAATCATGATTGAGCCGCACTTAGGACAGAACTTCATCAGCCCTCACCAGTCCAATTCTTACTAAAAAATCAATAAACCAAAGCTTGACATAACCCAAATAAGGTATTCTGAAAACTCCTACCCCTAGGATATCTTTTTTTGAAATTTGAAGCTCTGAATACAAGGATTTTGTGTTGTGGTCTCCCTTTGTTTGAAAATAGTATTGTTTAACATTCTCATTATAAATCTTTTTTATTACCCTATGAATTATTGGGGCTTTTTTGTCTCTCACATATCCCATAAAAACAATCACATCACCAACCTTTATATCCTCTGGCTTTTTCCCAATAACAACAATTAAATCTCCCTTTTTAAAACCGTTCTTAAAATTGAATTTTTGAAAGTCCTCTCTTGTGATGTTATACATCGCATAGAAATCAGATTGTTTGCATATGTAACCGCAGTCCGCATCAGAATTCCACCAAAAATCAAAGTTTCCATCATGTTGCATGCTCTCTGAAACAACAGCAACTATTGGATAATCTGTTTTTAACAAGAGTCCGATGCCTGGATAAAAAACAAATTTTATCAATAGGAATGCAATCACTATGTTAAAAATCCAACTCCAAATTGAGTTTCCATTCCACAAAAAATTCCATATTTCTTTTATCTTTTTAAGTTTACCCTTCATCCTAAAAAGTGTTGTTTAACATTTATTAAAAAGTTATCGCTTTTTGCATCCTAACTTCTTTTTCTTAATTTTGTTTGTGTTGAAAAAGCAAAGTTTTTTAAACCAAAAAAATTTAAATTAAATAGGAGGTGATATTAAAATGCCAAATGCATTAGGAATGGGATTAGGTAGCTTAGGAGGATTAGGAGGATTAGGATTTTTGACAGGCATTGCTATGGGAATAATAATTGTTTATTTGATAGTTACCATAGCAATATATGTGTTCTTTGCGCTTTCTTTAATGAATGTTGCAAAGAAGACAAAAACAGAGAACGCATGGTTTGCTTGGATACCAATATTGAACATATTGTTAATGATCAACATAGCAAAGCTTCCCTGGTGGTATATATTCTACATACTTTTATCATTTATACCATTTGTAGGGGGTTTGATTGCTTTAGCAGTGTCTCTGTACATATTTTGGAAGGTTGCAGAAGCAGTTAATAAGCCAGGATGGTATGCTCTGTTAACATTGATACCATTGGTTGGTTTCTTTATAAGTTGGTATCTGATAGCCTGGAAGAAATAAAGGTAAAAGAAGCAAAAAAAAATTTTATTATTTATTTTTTCATTTTGATTTTTAACAAATTTTTTTCTTTTTTTCTGTTCCTGTTTTTTAGAAAGATTTATAACTTTAAAATAAATACTTCAAATTATGGAACCATTAGTTCATTTAGTAATTCCAACTTTTGTGCTTATCGCATTTTTTCCAAGATTGAGAAATGAAATACTATTTTTATCTCCATTGTCAATAATCCCTGACCTTGACATTTTGCTTGGCAAGAGAATGGTTTTTCATAACATCTTTTTTGCATTGTTTGTCATAATTATTGTTTTTTTAACCTCAAAGATTGTTTTTAAGAAAAACAAGAAGTTACCTTATGTACTTTTGCTATTTGCTTTTTTCTTTTTATTCACTCACTTGCTGCTTGACATTTGGGGTCCTGGAATAGCACTGCTTTATCCTTTTGAAAACAAGCTCTACAGTTTTGATTTCAACATGTACATGTCTCCTGAAACCAAGGTTATCAGTTACGAACTGAATTTTAAAACAAATCCTGCTTCAGAGGCTTCAAAAGACCAAAAGAGCCCGTTTTTCTCAATGATTGGAGTTTCTATTTTGGCGATGATTGCTTTGGCAGTTATCTTATCTTCATTTTCAAGAAAATTCAGGAAAGGCAAAGAAAATGATAAAGCATTCTAAGGAAACTAAGGACCTTAAAAATCTTGAAATGAGCGTAGATGACCTGCTTTTTTATGAAAACCTCTGCAAGCAAAAAATGGTTTCTTGCTTGACAAGATTTTTTGAGCACAACAAGTACAATAGTTTTGAGGAATCATATTTTAATGAATTTTTAATTGATGCTTCTAAAAACCCATTGGAAAACCATCGCAAAAATTTTGAATACAATCATGGAATGAAAAAAGATGAAGAGAGCAAGCAAAACGAAAACTTCAATGAAAAGGAAGCAAAGAGAATTGTTGAAATATTGGAGAATGGGCTGATAAGATTAAAGGATATTTGCATTTTACGAAAAGTAAATTTTTACTCAGCACCTGTTGTTTTTTATACAATTTACCCTGATGTTTTCTATTGCGGAATAGACGAGTTGATGAATTCCATTGCAGATAATTATTGCGTTGAAATAAATGAAGAGATGGAATTTGTAGAATCCAATTTGAACTACACAAAGATTTCAATTGTTTATGATTTGAATGACAGTTATGTTGAAGTCATTAACAGAATTTTTATTGATTTAAAAAATGATTTTGATAAGAGTGCAAATAAATCCATAAATTTCTATGTCACGCAGGCATTCAGAATAGACACAAAAGAGGACTATGAAAAGCTCGCACGCACTCTCTTGGAAGTAGGAATTGATTCTAAAATTTTTGAGATAAGCGTGAATGAAAATTTAGAGGAAAGCAAAAAGAACATAGAAAATCGCATTGTTCTTTTGCCTTATCTCTATTTTGTTTTTTCACACAGATTAAAATTTTAATAGTTCTTAGAAATATTTATAAATTTAATGTTAAATTACCATTTTGCTAAAGCCCTGTGGTGTAGTGGACAATCATGCGAGGCTCTGGACCTCGAGACCGCGGTTCGAATCCGCGCAGGGCTATTGCTCCTTATTAAACTTTTTTTAAAATTAATTTTTCAAAATCATTCAGAATTCTTGCTCTCAGTGTATTCTATGCACTTTTTGTAATTATCGCAAAGACAAAAGATCTGAAGAACTGGAACTCCTATATAACTCTTGTATTCCGGGCTAAAAGGGTTTACCTTTCCCTCATTTTTTCTTGCAGTGCTGTCTGTATTTTTAAACCAATCAGCTCTTTTCGCGCAATAGTAAAAGTACTTTCCAGCCAATTTCAAATACTGGCAAATGTCTTTATCTTCTTTTCCTTTTATAAGTTCTTCTATTATTTCTTTTTCTCCTTCTGTAACTATGTCGTCTAAACTATGAATGTTCTTCCATGCATTTTGCCATAAAGGATCTGATTTTTTATTCATTTTATAATAGAAAATTATAGCTTATATATAAATTTTCTCAAAAATTTATTTATAAAAAGCGCTATGCTGTTTTTATTTTTTTATTTGCAGTTCTTATCTTTGCAGGGTTCTTTTTCTTTTGTGAAAAGAATGCTAAGTAAATTATAGGCAATATCCCAAGCGTGTTGAATATTAAAATGCATGCAAACCAAACCAAGTGCTTGTTCCTTGCTGATTTCCATAGAGCAATTCCCTTCAAAATTAACTCCCAAACGCTGATCAGAATAAGAACTAAGTATAGATTAGGCAATAAAGCATTGTATGGCATTATTCCTTGTGAAAGGATTGTTTGGTTCATTATGTTTGCAACAATTCAGCATTGTTTAAATAATTTTTCTAAAAATTTCTAAAACAAAAAATTTAAGAACTTAGTTCAGGAAATTCAAAAACTCTAAAAACGAAAGATTTTTATATTTGTTATTACTACTAAGTAACTATTTATCTTTATTTGTTGTAAAATGAAGGACAATTATTTAGACATACCTTGGAATTTTGAAAGGAAAAATCAGGAAACGAGAAAAAACTCCTTAGAAGGCAAATTAGAAGACGGATTAATTTCAGGCAAACAAAAGTATAATCTGCCTGAAAAACTGCAAAGAGAAAAACTCCCTTTCTTGGCAAGGTTCATAGCAGGGGTTTCGCTGTTAACTCTCGGGCTTAACATAACAATATATCATTTTCCTCTCACTAAGAGATACTTTACAGAAGAAATAAGATTTGTTCAGAATTGCGAAAATGAGGAAAGCGCAGAAGCGCTGAAATTCAAGGAATTTAATTATGGGGAAAGCGCCAACATAAGAGCTAATATAAACAATGCTAAAAACGCTAAAAAAACTTCTCTGACAGCACAAAGCATATACGAAGAAACAAAAAAAAGGATAAGCAGCACGGAATATATTTTGGAGAAGGAAAGCTCTTACAAACTTGTTGAAAATAGGATAAAAAATTTTAGCGCTGATTCAAGATTTACAATAGACGATAAAATAACGAGCAACAATGCGATAAGAGACGCTTATAAAAAATTGATTAAATACTACTTTAACGAGTATAATGCTGAATTGCTTGGATTGGAAGGGTTCTTTGTGAATTATTGTTTTGAAAAGAAGTTGGACCCTGCTTTTGTTTTCTCAATAATTTATAATGAAAGCACAGTTGGAACGCAGGGCTGGGGTTACTACAACAAGAACCCTGGAAATTTAAGGGGCTATGGAACTCTTGGAGAAAGAGGAGGATATGCTTATTTCAGAACATGGAAAGATGGAATTAAAGCTTTGATTGATTTGCTCTCTGAAAAGTATTCAAACCTAAGTGTCAGAAAAGCAGTTTATACATATGCTCCTCCGAGTGAAAATGATACAATCAAACTTACAAATGACATTGTCAATGTAACCAAAAAAGCATTGAGAAGAGTTTACAATTATTTAACAACAGGGAGTGTTGTTTTAGAAGAAGACAATCAAAATCGCTGATTCTAAAAAAAGACAATCAACAACTAAAATTTTAAATACTCTTTTGATGTCCAATATTCCATGAAGGTTATAAGCAGAGGAGCAGAAGCGATAATTTATGAGAATAATAATCGAATCTTAAAATCAAGGCCTGAAAAGAATTATAGAATAAAAGAAATTGACTCGAAACTTAGAAAGTACAGAACAAGGAGAGAAGCAAGAATTCTTGAAAAACTTGAAAAACTGAATTTTCCAAGCCCAAGATTAATAAAGGTTGATGAGGAAAGGGCAGAGATAGCAATGGAAAAGATAAAAGGGAAAAAATTAAGGGATGTTCTTAAAAAACAGAACTTTGTTGCATACTGCAGGAAGATTGGGGAATTGATAGCATCATTGCATGAGAACAACATAGTGCACAATGACCTGACAACCTCAAATTTCATAGTTTCAGAAAACAACGAATTGTTCCTTATAGATTTTGGACTGAGTTTTGTATCATTAAAGGTTGAAGACAAGGCAGTTGACCTTCACCTGCTGAAACAGGCGCTTGAAAGCAAGCATTATGATATTTTTGAAGACGCTTTTAGGACAATTTTGGAAGAATACAGCAAGAAATATAAAGAAGCGGATGATGTAGTCAAAAGATTAAAGAAGGTTGAATCAAGGGGACGCTACAAGAATAAATAAAAAAACAAAAATTAAAAAGTTTTAGATTAAATACTTTTAGAAAATAAAAAAATTTAAAAAAGTTGATAGAAAAAAGAAAATGAAAAAAAGATTTCTGTTCAGGACAGGGCTCATGCTTTTAATGCTCTCTTTAATTATCTCAACTGCAAACGCGTCCTATATAAAACTCCTTGCTGTAAGCGAGGAGAATGGAACATTAAAAGGAAGCGTAGCTGATTTGTATGTTGAAGTAAAGCCAGGTTCAGGGCATGTTTTTATGGAAACATTCCCTCTAACAAAACTTGACACCCAAATATCAACGAGATTTGCAAAGAACATTGCCTGCAGCGAACTGAACATTGACTGTTCAAAGTATGATTTCTTTTATGTAATAAGGGCTAATGCTCCTATTGTTGGAGGACCAAGCGCAAGCGGTGCAATAGCTGCCCTCACTTACATAGAACTTGCAGGTTTAAGAATTAAGGAGAACATTTCAATGACAGGAACAATAAATTCAGGCGCTCTGATAGGCCCTGTTGGGGGCTTAAAGGAAAAAATATCTGCTGCAAAGAATTTCGGAATAAAAACAGTTTTAATACCTGATATTGAGATTTATTCCTCTGATGAAGAGGATTTGGAAAATGTTATAATAAACATTTCAGAACAAAATGTGAGCATTGTTGAGAAAGAGATAATAGAACAGGTGCTGAACCAAACAAACAAAACAAAAATCCAAAATTCAAATGAGAGCATCAAACAAGGAGAAAAGGCAATGGAGAAAGAGGATCTTATTGCTTTTGGAAGAGATATTGGTGTAGAAGTAATACCTATAAGCGAGCTGAGTGACGCAATCTATTATCTAACAGGGAAGAATGTCAGCAAGGGTTACAACAAAGAATTGAACACAACAGAATATGATAAAATTATGAAGATTGTCTCTGAAAAGCTTTGCAACAGGACAGAGGAATTGTTGAAGCAGATAAATCTAAGCGTTTTAGGAAAAATAAATCAAAGTTTGCTTAATTATTCTAAAAAAACATTGAACGAAACCATGAATTTAATGAACAATTCTGTTCAGGAAAGTCGCAACAACAGATTTTATTCAAGCGCAAGTTTTTGTTTTGGAGCAAATGTCAAGGCATCAACAATTCTTTTGCTTCAGGAAAACAAACTGGAAAGCGCTGCAAAACTTCTAAGTTATTCGATAGATTACTATAACAATATGCTTAGAAAGAATTTTGAAACAATAAACGAGCTTCAGACATATTTAATAATAAATGAAAGATTGTACGAGGCAAGAGAGCATCTGCATGAAGGATTTAAAGCCCTCGAGGAAAACAACACAATCAAAGCAGCAGAGAATATAGCATTTGCAAACGAAAGGCTGAAGAGTTCTGATTATTGGCAGGAATTTATGAAAATGGAAGGAAAAAAGTATGAGATTGATATTCAAAAACTTAGGGACTCTTGCTTGAGCAAGATAGGAGAAGCGCAGGAATTGGAGCAGTATGTAAATTTAATATTTCCTCTTACTATTAAGAATATTGAAAACAAAATAAAAGACGCTGAGTCAGAGTCCGCTCTTGGAAATTATGAAGAATGCCTTTACAGAGCAAGCGAGGCAAAGGCAGAGCTAAATTTAATATTGAGCAATTATGGAATAAAGGATAATGACACAAAAAAATTGCTTGAAAAAAAACTAATCGCTGCAGAGAGGAGCATTTCTGCGCAGATTGAAAAAGATGTCATTCCAATAATGGCATACAGCTATTACGAGTACGCAAACTCCTTGAAAGAAACAGACATTTATTCCTCGCTTCTGTATGCAGAATACGCAATTGAACTCAGCAGCATGGATGTCTACTTTCAGGCAAAAAACAGCTCAAAGAACGCTTCAATCTCAAAACTACAAGAATCGTTTATTCTTTGTTTAGTTCTTGGAATCTTCGTTGCAAGCTCAGTATTCTTGTCAGTGCTCTTTCTTTGCAAGAGAAAATCTCTATTAAGCAAAAGGAACTTTAAATTCAAGAATTCTAAACGAGCAAAATCAAAATAGAAAATCAGGTTTGATAATTTGCATTATAAATTTGCAGAATAAGTTGCATAATCTATCTAATTTGCAAATTTGCAATTTTTAAGAAAAGATTAACATAAAACCCATGGCAAACACATTTACTGTGTTTGCCCTGGGAAAAAGAGGTGATAGACAATGAACCCTGTAAAATATTTTTTACTATAAAGTAGAATATATTAAGTAGTATTTAAATTTTTCGATATTTGAGTATATCAAAGTAGTAACATAATTATTTTTGTTTTACAACAAAATTTAAAAACAGAACAAAAATACAGAAATTAAATGAACAAAGAACAAAAGAGCAAAGCTGAAAAGAAAGGCAAGAATAAAGCGCTTTTCATTGATGTTGATCATACAATAGTTGACGGCTCAACCCCTGTTTTGTTCTTGAAATTCCTGCTTAAAAATAGGCTCATATCCAAGAGAATGTTCTTAAAAGGGCTTTTTTATGAACTGCTCTACTATCTTGGGCTGATAAAATGCAATTCAACTTTAAAGATGCATCTGTATTTCAGAAAAAGAGAGAGCGCTGAAATAGTGAATGACATAATAGAAAGGTTTTGGCAGGAGGAAGTGAAGCCGAGAATTTTTAAAGACGCTGTTGAATTAATAAATAATTACAAAAGAGAGGGTTATACAATAGTAATGATAAGTGCAACCCCTGACATCATATTGAAGCCCCTTGAAAAATTCCTTAAGGTTGATTACAATTTAAGTTCTAAAATAGCTTTGCGCGGAGAAAGCTTTGAAATAATAAGGTATGCAATGAAGTGGAACAAATACCACATAATAAAAGAGTTCTCAATTAAAAATGGAATTAATCTTGAAAAGAGCGCAAGCTGTTCTGACGGCAAGAACGACATCCCGATGCTCTTAGCATCAGGAGAAAAGATTGTTGTAAATCCAAGAGTTTGCATTCTCATTCTTGCCTTGATAAAAAGATGGAAAGTTTTAAGATTCAAAAAACACTTGGAATAGAAGAAATAAAAATGAAATGCTCGATTTGCAACAAAAAAGCAGAAATACAATATGGCTTTTCAAGACCACTATGTAGAGAACATTTCCTCAGAGTTTTGAGTTCAAGGGTTAAAAAAAATTTAAGAAAGAAAAAGATTTTTGAAGGTAGAGAAAGGTTTGTTTTTCTTGATGATTCAAGCCATGATTTTGAAACCTTGTTGCAAATAGTGTTACCAATAGCAAAAGCAGAAAATAGAAACTATGAAATAAAGCGTATCAATTCTAGATATAAATTTAAAATACCAAACGATTATAAAAAATCTGCAAAGATTTTTATCCCTTGGACAGCAAACGACACTGCAACGATGTTCATAAAGAGCATAGTTGAAGGAAAAAAACCTTGCATCAAAGGATACATACCAAAAGCAGGTTTGATAAAACCGTTGGAGTGCTTGCTTGATTCTGAAAGTTTCCTGTTCTGCATTCTATCAAAGGAGCATTCTAAAGATGAGAAAAATGCTTTGAAAGGATTTCTTAAAGAAAAGAATGTTCTAAGGGATAGTCAGCTAAAGGAGATAGGAGACCTTGTGATTACAAAAAGAGATAGTCCTGACAAGGAGATAAGGTTTTTCCTCAACAGAGTTGAAGAATTTCATCCAGGAACAATATTCTCAGTAGCAAGTTACATAAGAAAACTAGAACATTGATTTTATTTCTGAAAAAAAATTCTAAAATAAGAGATTGCATTTAATAATTCCAAAAAAACAAATGAAAGCGTGAAGGATAAATTTTTGAGAAAATCTTTAAAATTTTTCATAGGACATTGCAAATATTTGCTTGTTTTATTGTTATGCCTTTTCTCTTTAACCATAACTTCAAATCTGTATGGAAAGCAGTATGATGAAAAGCAATACCCCACTTATGGCAGAAATGAAAAAAAACCAATTTATTTTTTAGATAACATTTCTATATATGCTTATTTCTGCCCAAGAGACAACTGCTCTGAAATTTTAATCAATATGTTAAAAGGTTCAAGTAGCATAAGATGTTTATTCTATGATTTCAATTTAGAGAATATCAGCGAAATTTTGAAGACAAAGAACGACTATTTTGTAGGGGTTTATATCAAAAACCTGAAATCAGAGTATTATGGCATAACCCATATTAATACCTCTTCTGTGATGCACAACAAATATTGCATATTGGATGAGAATGTGGTAATCACAGGTTCCATGAATCCTACTTACAGGGATGCTTATCTAAACAACAACAACCTCATTGTAATAAAATCAAGAATTGCTGCAGAGTTTTACCTTAACGATTTTTTGAGCATAATTAATATGAGTGATTTTAATGCGCCAAAAGAGCCAAAAGAAAATGGAGAGCGTTCAAAGATTTCAGGAATTTTGAAAAACAGCTCATATGTTGAGATAAAAAATCCTTCAAACAACATCTCTTTGAGAATATGTTTCTCGCCATTTCAGAATTGCAGAAATTTAATTCTTGAAACATTGAAAAAATCAAAGGAAAGCATTTACTTTATGACCTTTAGTTTCACTGACAACAGCATTGCAGAGAGAATTGCTGAAAAAATAAAGGAAGGTATTTTGGCAGAGGGAATAATTGAAAAAAAATTTTATTCAAGAAGCCCTGAAGTCATAAGAGGCATTCTTTTCAATGACACAAATCCTTACAATCTTCACCATAAAGTTTTTATTATAGACAAAAATATTGTTATCACAGGAAGTTTTAATCCGAGCTATAATGCATTGAGCAATTTTGAAAATTTAGTTGTAATTGAAAATTCTCAAATTGCCAAATCTTTTGCTGAGGAATTTTTTATGCTTAAAAAGAAATCTTCTTAGAATAATATTTTTGCCTGCAAAAGCAGAAATAAGAAAAAAAGTAAGTTGCATAGGATTAAATAAAAAACGAATTTATAAAGATGAATCTATTGTTTCAAAACCGAATTTTTGCTTAACCTTTATTTCTTCCAATGTTTTTTGTTTTTGGCTTTGCATTAAAAGATAAGATTAGTTACTAAAAAATAATAAAAAATCAGAAAGTTTTTTATAATAATAGTTGTTAAATATGTGCCGGGGGGCGCTGTTTAATATGAAAAAATATTATAAGGATAAAAATGAGTATAACAAAACAGAGGAAAATTTGAGTTTAGAAGACAGAATAAATAGTTCTATCGAAGAGTTAAAGAAAAACAATGAACTCTTTGAGTATGGGAGAATGATTTATGAAATCAACAAAAGCCCTGTCAGGATTGAATATGAAAAAATTTCTGATATTTACCAAAAGTATTTCAACATTAAAAAAAGATTTGAGTACGAAATTGAAAAACTCAAAAATCCTGACAAAAAAATAAAAAATAAATTAAATAAGTTTAAAAGGCAGTTTAAGGAATACAATAAAAAGATTGTAACTGCAATAACTGCGATATATAACAACGCCAATGATCCATATTTAAAATTTCTGATGTATTCTCAATTGGTTAAAATATGCGTATTTGGGGATGAAAAAGAGTTTTATCCTCTTCTTTTAAACTATAGTTTTGAAATGCAAAATCTCATTGATACGCTAAAAACCAATTCAAAGAAAAACAAGAAGATTAAAAATAAACTAAATAAAATAATTGGATTTGCAGAAAATTTTATTTAATATTTGGTTTAACATCAAAAAGATTTTTAAACAAGAAAACCTTCTGTTCTTTTGGTGATTTTCTTATGAATATAACAAAAAAATATGCTGTCAGGGATTTAAAGCTTGCAGAACAAGGTTTTAGGAATATAAGATTTGCAGAGTTGCAAATGAAAGCGTTGATGAGAATAAAAAAGGATTTTGAAAAGAGAAAACCGCTAAAAGGGCTGAGGATAGGAATGGCATTGCATGTTACAAAAGAAACAGCAGTTCTTGCAAAAACTCTTATTTCAGGAGGAGCAGAAATTTCTGTTGCAAGCTGCAATCCATTATCAACGCAGGACGATGTTGCTGCTGCGCTGGCAAAATCAGGAGTAAGAGTTTTTGCTTGGAAAGGAGAAACAAAAGAGGAATACTACAAGAACATTGAAAGAGTTTTAAGCTTCTGCCCCAACTTCACAATAGACGATGGTTGCGATTTAGTTAGTGCTGTCCATGAAAAGCACTCTGATTTGATTCAAAACATTATTGCAGGATCCGAAGAAACAACAACAGGTGTTATAAGATTAAAAAGTATGGAAAGGGAAAAAAGATTAAAGTATCCAATAATTGCTGTCAATGAATCAAAAACAAAGAATTTGATGGACAATGTTTATGGAACAGGGCAATCAGCAATAGACGGAATAATAAGGTGCTCCAACATTCTATTTGCTGGAAAAACTGTTGTTGTCTGCGGTTATGGAAATTGCGGAAAAGGAGTTTCATTAAGGGCAAGAGGTTTGGGAGCAAATGTTATTGTTGTAGAAGTAGATAATTTTAAAGCCCTGCAGGCATTTATGGACGGTTTCAGGGTTATGAGATTAAGAGAAGCTGCTAAAATAGGAGACATATTCATAACTGTAACAGGCAATAAAAATGTCATTCGTTACGAACACATTGCTCTAATGAAGGACGGAGCTATTCTTGCCAACGCAGGCCACTTTGATGTTGAGATTGATGTCAAAAGCTTGGAGAAAAATGCTTTAGCGAAGAAGAGAATAAGGCCGTTGTTTGATGAATACTTTGTTAAGTTTAAAAACAAGACAAAGAGTATATTTCTTTGCGGAGAAGGAAGGTTGGTTAATCTTGCTTGCGCAGAAGGGCATCCAAGTTCTATCATGGATTTGAGTTTTTGCAATCAAGCCCTTGCTGTTGAATACGCCTATGAAATGTTCAAGAAGGGTAAAAGGTTGGATGCAAGAGTTCATAATCTGCCAGAAAATATTGATGAGAAAATAGCAGAAATTTACCTAAAAGCAAATGGAATAAATATTGACAAAACAACAAGAGAACAAAGAGAATATTTAAAATCATGGAACCATGGAACTTGATTAAAGATTAATTGCGCTATAAAAAATATTTTTCACTTTAAAATAAAGAAAAATATTATAAAAACAAGAAAGTTTATATATTTGTTTTTTTTTTACAAGCATGTATGTTATTGGAAAAAATTTTAGAGTTTTTAGGCATGAGAAAAATCAACAAGTTCGCTGTTATCTCAGACATACACTCAAATCTTGAAGCTCTCAATGCTATTGTTGAAAACATTAAAAAGAGGAATGTAAATAAAATTTATTGCTGCGGAGACATCATCGGTTATGGCCCAAATCCTAATGAGTGCATTGAGATTGTCAAGAAAAATAAGATTGTCAGCGTTATGGGAAACCATGATTATGCTCTTGCAAAACTTAGCGCTTCAATTCTTTCTTGGTTCAACAGTGATGCTGCTGATTCAATCCTTTGGACAGATAAAAACATAAAAGATGAAAACAGAGATTTCTTAAAAAAACTTCCTTCTTCGTATGAAAACAATTTGTTCAAGATTGTTCATGGCTCTTTAGAAGATCCTGTTTTTGAGTATGTTTATCCTGATTTAGTTTCAATTTCAAACCAAGCTGAAAACCTTAATAAAAAAATCTTGTTTTTAGGACACACCCACTACCCTTTTTTGTTCATAAATAGAAAAGACAACAGCTTTTTATTGCAGTACTATAAAATTAAAAAGAACCAAGATAAAATAATCAGAGAACTAAAAACAATATCTAATGGAATATACAATGGCTTTTCTGATGCTTATAGCTATAATTCTCTTGAAACACCCCAAGAAAGCGTTGAGACAATTATAATAAAAGATTATGACAAAATTATTTTAAATGCAGGAAGTGTTGGGCAGCCTAGGGATTACAATAACATGGCTTCTTATGTTGTTTGCGAAATTAAAGAAATTAAAAATTCAAAGTTTGACAAGAAAAAAAATCCTGAACTTAAAATCAGTTTTATAAGGGTAAAGTACGATTACAAAACAACCCAGGAAAAGATTTTAAACAACAATCTTCCTGAAAACAATGCGAAAAGGCTTGAATTTGGAAAATAAAACCATCTAATTATCTACATGATCATCTGTTTTAGCTTATCCACTGCTAATTCCTCAGGATAACCCCCTACATAATTCTTATTTTTATCATCATTAATGACTGTCTTTGGAACTCCCATTACAGAGAACTTGTCAGCCCATTCAGGAAATTCTGAGGATTCAATAACTTCGCCAATTACTTTTTCTGAGTAAATGGCAAATCTAAAAGCTATTGATGCTGAGACAGGGCAGTGAGGGCAGGTTGGAGTTACAAAAACGCTAATCCTTAATTGGTGCTTTAAGTTGTCCAAGAAGTTCTTTGCTTTTGAACTTAACTCAGGATTATTTGTAGAGGCCTTTATTATTGTGTCCAAAAATGTTGCAAACTCGTATCCAGAAGGAATTCCATAATAGATAATTCTTCCTTTAATGTTTTTTCCCAACAAAACAATCGCAGGCGAATCTCTGACTCCCAAGACCTTTGATTCCTTATCATCTTTCCTGTATGTTTTTAACAAGAGTTTCCTATTTATTGAAACCAACTCATTAAGCAATTCCTTTATTTGGCTGTTAAAAGGAGAATCCCCTTCAACATAAAAAATATTAACTTCATCTTCAAGTTTTGACAATAATTTCTCTACTTCCTTTCTTGTTTCATCATCCAACATCATAATTATCCCTCTTTGCTTATTGCTTATAATCTTGATTTTAAATTTGAGTTTAAATGTGATTTATATATTCACAACCACTAGAAAAGCAGCTCTTATTTTTAAATATTAGGAAGTTGTTATTTTTATAAATTTTAAATGCACACTCAAATGCAAAAAACAAAGAAAAATAAAATCAATTTTTAATATAAAAGTATATAAAAATGGAAAAAAAAGTAAAATTTAAATACTATTAAATATTTTTAAGTATAAACCTGTTGTTAAAAGAACAAAAAGATTTGAAAAGAGGTGATTTAATGAAAAAAGCACAAGCTGCAATGGAGTTCTTAATGACTTATGGTTGGGCAATTTTGATTGTGATAGCAGCAGCAGCAGCATTAGCGTATTTTGGAGTTTTCAGAGCAGGAAGGAATGTTCCAACAATTTGTGATTTGGGAACAGGATTCAGCTGCAATGTAAAGTTGACAAGCGATGGAACCGCAACAATAATTATAACTAATGGTTTAGGAATGAGTGTGAATGATGTAGTTTTAACGATTGAGAACCCATGCACGCCTACTTCAGTTGATATAACAGATGGCAATTCGCAGACATTCACATGCAATGTAACATCAGGAACTGCTGGCACAAAATACAAGCATAACCTGCAATTCTTCTACATAGAAGAGAACGGATTGAACCACACAAGGCTTGGAAACTTGGTAGCGCAGTATGAGTAAAAATAAGTTGATTTTTTATTTTTTGATTTTTTATTTTTAAATGATTTTAAATATTTTTAAATAAAATAGCTCATAAAAAGTTTCTAAGGGTTATATCTAAAAACTTGTTTTATTTCTTGTTTTTTTCATTATTATTTTTTGCATTATTATTTTTTAATTTACGCGTTAAATCAAAAGATATTAATTAAAAATTATTGGGTATAAAAACAACGCTTTTCTTAAGTTGTTCCTGATATGCTGCATTTTTGCTATGATATTTTGGTATAAAGATTTAAATAGCATAATAGAAAAAAATAAAATTTTTTAGTTTTCAGAACTCTTATAAATTATAAATTTTGAATTTTGCCATTATTATAATAAATTATGATAGCAGAATATCAATTCAAAATAAACTTGTATTTTAAATAATCGCAACCCTGTGTTTTTTATGATATGAAAGAAATTCCATTTGTTTTAAATCTTTTCAGTATATTTTGAATTATTCTTCAAATGTTTTTTATAAACAATTTATTTAAAGTCCATTTATTACTTAACCATTTATTATTTGCATTTATCATTTATTTTTTCTGTCCTGGCAATGGTCTTTTTACTGTAATTGGAAGAACTCCTTGACTAAACTCCATTTCTGCAATCTTCAATGGATTGTATTTTATCCTTTCAAGCTCCTTTTCGCTGACCTTAACTAAAAAAGGTGCTCCGAGCGCTAATTGCAATGCCCTGCTTCCAAGCATTCTTGCAATTTCATACTTTGTGTATTTAATTTCTTCGCCTTTTTCCTCTTTTTTGTTAACCATTAAAATCACCTGAACAAATTTAAACATTTTTTGATTCTTTAATTTGCAGATGTTCTTTGTTATTCTATAAAAATCTTTTGCTTTTTAAAAAAGCCATAAAAAAGCCATCTTATCTATCTTATCTCCTTTTCAATTGTTTTTCTAAGTTCTTTTGCTTTTTTTAAAGCAATGCTTATCATTTCCTTGGCTTCTTTCATTGTCAGAGGAGATGTTCCTCCTTTTTGAAGCGCTGTTATTATTTCGTCTTCAGTTGTTGTTACTGTTAATCTTGCATCCAATGCGCTCTCCTCTTCCACTGTTGGATCAACTATCAAATGCTTTCCTATTTTTATGACAGTAACTGGAATTGGGGTTTTTTTAACTTCAAGTTTCTTTTTTGTCAATTTCTTGTAATTTATAACCCTTCCGTCATATTCTGGGAATACTGTATTCTTTAGAGCAGATATTGCTGCTATTCCAAAAGCATCCAACAGATTTCCAGAGTCGTTTAAAGCCCACAAATCAATGTTTACAAACCATGCCTTTTCGTAAGGTTCTATGCAGAGTTTTTTTAAATCAATGGTTTTTGATTCCCTTATGCCCCTGTCAACTATTCTTGCAAGCTCTATTGCATAATCGCTTGGAGGTCCTGATTCAAATTCAGGACTTGCCATTGGAGGCAGTTCAGCATTCACAGAAATCCCTCCTTCATCAGGAGTGTCAGGAAAAGGCTTGTCTATTGAAAGTTTTATGCCTGCTAAAACCTCTGTTTCTCCTATCTTTACCCTTGCAAAACCCTCTGCTGTTTTTACTCCTCCTAAACTTATCTCAACATTCCTATAATCCAAAGGTTTTCTTCCATCAAACCTTATTCCTTCTTCCAAAGCAGCAATGATTCTTTGCTTTTCAAATGTCATTGTTCTTCACCTCATCTTCGCTCAATCCCTTGAATTTTTCCTTAAGAGCCCTTTTTTGTATTTCATTTATTTTAAGCAACGGCTCAATTGCAATGTCTAAGAGTTTTTCAAAATCATCTGGTTTCAACTGCCCATCCATCTGCAACAAGGTTATCTCCCTTGTTCTTGGAATGATTGCTATTGGCATGTCAACAACCTCTCCTTCGTATGCTTCCTCTTCATAATTTAAATCAACCAAAAATTGGTTGTCAACCTTTCCAACAGCAACTGCAACAGGCATGTCCTTCATAGGTATTCCTGCGTCTGCAAGAGCCATTGCAGCTGCTGTTATTCCTGCGCATCTTGAACCAGCATCTGTTTGCGGCAGGTCGATGTAAACATCAACAACAGAGTTTGGGAAGTCCTCAAGATTCAAAACAGGAAGCAGTGCATTTTCTGTTACTAATGAAATCTCTTTTGATCTTCTTGAAGGCCCGGGCCTTACCCTTTCTCCTGCTCCTGAAAATGGCATCATGTTGTATGTGCATCTCAAAATTCCCCTTGCAGGATTCTGCAATGCTTTTGGATACAAATTTCTTGGGCCATAAACAGTCGCATATGCCCAGGTGTTTCCTATTTTAAAGAAAGCAGAACCGTCTGCTCTTGGTATTACTCCTACTTTTGCTTCTATTGGTCTAAGTTCGTTGAATTTTCTCCCGTCAATTCTTTTATTATAGCTCATATTTTCACCCTTAAAATTTTATAAAACAATAATCTATTCAAGTTTGTACTCCTTTTTCAGTTCTTTTAAATAAGCGCTTACCTTTTCTGTTAGACCAGGCAGGTGGGAATCCTGTTCAATTCTCTTTATTGTTTTTATCGCAACCAATTCTTCCTTTGGAGTTCCCTGTATCCAAATAAGCCCGTTTTGCCCTACTATTATCTTGCACTTTGTTTCATCCTTTATGAGATTTACCATTGAACCATTCTTTCCTATTATGCGAGGCACTTTTATTGGGCTTACCTTTATAATGCTTCCACTTGGAAGCTTTCTAAGGCCTGGAGCTTTCATTGTCAAATCAACAAGTTTTTGAGAAGTAACATTTATTATCTTTGTAAAGATATAATCTCCAATATCATAAAATCTTGTCAAATCAGCGCCCTTTTGTATGAAGTTTGTTGTTGCCTCCTTTATGGATAGCATTGCAGAGTATGCAGAGTTAGTATCAACCCTCCAACCACCTATTGTGACATCTATAATCTTTCCTATTATCACATCTCCTACTTTTGGCATGTAAGTTCCGGCAAGAGGAGTTATTTTTATCAAGTTTCCATCTATGTTGAGTATGCCTAATATAGATGTTATTATCTTTTCCTCCTCTTTGAAAGTTCCAAAGGAAGGAATGTATTCCTTTCCTTCTGCAACCACTGTTCCTGGAACAACAATCTCTTTGCTGTTGTGGTACAAAGTCCCCATTTAGATCACCCTTATTTCCTGTTTTTTTATTTTAGTATTTCAAGTTCCAAACTTCCATGAGTTATCTTGTTAAGCTTGTCCATAAAATTCTCTTTAAGCCCTGCAGGAATTTCAACTGTAACTGACAAAGAACCGTCGCTTAACCATTCCTCATTCCTTATGCTTGAAAAGGATTTTATAATAGAGTAGCATTTTGCAGCATAGTTAACTGGAATCTTTATTTTTATTACTATGTTTTCTATTCTTATGGGAATTATTGCTGAAATCCTTTTCACGATTTCTTTAACCTGGTCTTCTGGTTTTTTGAACATGTCAATCTTTACTTTTGCCTCTTCAATAGCATTCCTTATCCTGTCAGGCGGATGAGGAAGTTTTGTCTGTGGATTTATTGCATTCTTTGAGATTAAATCAACAATCCTGTTTGTCTTTTGCTCTAAAAGTTTCCTTCTGTAATCTGCTGTGAATTGGATTTCTCCTTCTTTCAGTATTGTTTCAGCTATCTTAAGAACATCGTTTGTTCCAAATATTTCCTTTATTGCATTTTCAGAAGCCAACATTCCCTTTTCTGCATCAGCATACACATGTTCGCTCTTAAGGACATCTCTTATGTCAGCATTTCCCTGCTTGTACTCAACTGCCTTATCAGCATCAATGACTATTTGAAACTGATGACCTTGTTTTTTCAGCATTGCAAGGTTGAAATGTATTTTTTCCCTTCCAAAACCTATTGGAGCTGGCATTTTTTCCTCTCTATTTTTATTATCTTTCTTATCTTAATATTTTCAATTAAAATTCATTCAAAGTTTATTCATTGCTTCATCCTTTTTTATTTTCAATTTTATCTAATTTTTTTATTTTTGTTTATTATTGTCATCATTGTTTATTATTATTCTTGTTTATTGTTATCTGTCTTTTATTCTTTCTCGTCTTTTTCTTTTTTGATTTTGAGTTGTGAAAATGCCTTTTCTATTTCTTCTTTTGGCATCTTTGTGAATTTCTTCTCTTCTGTTTTGATGTAAGCAGCTGCAACCCTTTCAGCATTGAAATTCTTATCAAGGGCGCTTGCCAAAAGATTAAGAGCCAATTTAAAAGCATCTTGTATTTTCATGCTTTCCTTGTATTCCTTGTACAATCTCTTTTCAATAACTGCTTCTCCTTCTCCGATTACCGCTGCCTTGTATCTGAAGTATATTCCTGTCGGATCTGTCTCGTAGAGTTTTGGCCCATCTTTGTCTATTCCTCCGATTAAGAGCGAAACTCCGAAAGGTCTTAATCCTCCGCTCTGAGTGCAAAGCTGTTTTAGGTTGCATAGGTTCTTTACTATTGTCAAAACATCTATTGGGTAATCGTATGTAACCATGTGCTGCTGTGCCAAAACTTGGGCTCTTTCTATCAAAACTCTTGCGTCAGAGATTATTCCTGCTGCTGTTATCCCAATGTGCTCGTCAACAGCCCAAATCTTTTCAACTGCTTCTGAAACTATCAGCGGATCTAAAATTCTTTTATCAGCAACAAACAGAATCCCGTCGCTACAGACCAATCCAATCGCTGTTGAGCCCTGCCTTACTGTTTTTTTAGCATACTCAACCTGCAGTAACCTTCCGTCAGGACTAAACATGGTTATAGCCCTGTCATAACCCATAACTTGATGCTGTAATGGTTCTACATCTTCAGCCATTTTCTCTCCCTCCAAAATTTATTTTATTGAAATTTTTTATCATTAAAACATGCATAATTTTTTATTGCATATGTTATTTTTGTTCTTTTTTCCTTTTTTATTATTTATCATTGATTTATATGCATTTATATTATTTTGTTTTAATACTGATTTGATATTAATTTATTTATTTCTTTTTATGTCATTCTTATTTGAATTTTATTGTGCTCTGTTCAAAAACTCCTTAGCCCTTTTCATTGTTCCTGAGACAATCCTTGTTTTTATTATAACATCATCATCCTTTATTTTTTTTATAAGAGCTAAAGCTGTTCTTGCATGGTTAAGGTATTTCCTATTCACTTTTAATATTCCCATGTTCTTTTCTTCTGAGTAAAGTTCTTGAAAAAGCCATGGCCTTGCAAAGCTCATGCTGTAAATTCCAAAATAGTTAAAAAGGTTCTTGTTTATCTCATCAACAGCATAAACTGATTTTATTTTTTTGCCTTTTGAGGCGATTATTTCAAAAACTAAGTATCTTACTTTTTCCCTTCTGATAGCAGGTAAAAGCTTCATTACTACACCCTATTCGTGGGTTTAAAAGAAAGCATTTTTAATTTTAATGCTTCTCTATAAGAAAAGATTTTAATATAATATTTAAAACTTGTGGTTTTTGAGGTAAGCAGTTAAATAAAAGTGAAGTAGGTTCATATTTTTAGAATTCTAAAATTTTGCAGGCTTGGTGGCTTGGTGTCAAGGTTTAAATTTATGCGTTTCTAATTTAAAATTAATGACTTATCCTGACAATAATTAAATTTAATTTTATGGATTTTTTATTATAATTTTATGGCTTTCCAATACTTTCCGATCTTTAACTTATTTTCTGTCCAACAGATTAATCCTATTTATGATTTCTTCTTGTTTCTTTTCAAGCAAATCTTTTGTTTTTGCTTCTACTATGATTCTTATCAAAGGTTCTGTGTTGCTTTTTCTTATTATTGCCCACCAATCATCAAACATTATTTTCAAACCATCAATTTTTGAAATTTTTGCATTTGCATAATAATCCTCTAATTCAATCAATATCTGGTCCATGTAATCAACTTTCAAGTTTATTTCTTCGCTTCTAAAATATTTTTGGAATGGCTTGAAAAGTTCAGAAACAGGTTTTTCGCTTTTGCTTACCATGTTTAGAAATTTTAAAAGGGAAAACAAACCATCGTCTATTCCATAGTTTTCCTTAAACATTAGATGTCCTGAGAACTCTCCTGCCATTAAGGAAAAATCATCGTTGTAAAGTGCTTCCTTATAGAATGGGTTTCCTACTCTTAGAGTTATTATGTTCGCTCCCTTAGCATTAAGTTCTTCTATAACGCCTCTGCTGAACCTTGGATCAACATAGATTGTTTTTTCAGAACTTTTTTCCAGTTCTTCAGAGCACAAGAGTCCAAAAAGAATGTCTGAATTTATAACATTTCCATTTTCGTCAAGAATTACAAGCCTGTCAGCGTCACCATCAAAAGCAACTCCAAAATCAAGGTTGTTTTTGACAATCTCTTCTTTAAGTTCTTCCAAATTCTCTTTTTTCATTGGGTCTGGCTGGTGTTTTGGAAAATCTCCATTTGGAATTTCGTTTAAGAAAAAAGCTTTTATGCCCAACTTTTCAAAAAGCGGCAGAGCAGTTATGCTTCCGCATCCGCTCATGAAATCAACAGCAAACCTCTTTTTAAAATTTTTTATCTCTGAAAATTTTAAAAGATGATTTATGTAATCGTTCAAAGCGTTTTCACGTTGGTTCTTTAATTTACCTTTCTTGAATAGTTTAAAATCAAGATTCTTTTGATTGAAGAGCAACTCAACGCTTTGAAGCCCTTTTTCATAATGCAGTTGCAAAGCATTAGGACCTATCAGTTTTATTCCATTGTATTCTTTTGGATTGTGAGATGCTGTTATCATTACTCCTGCTCTTTCATTGTAATGCGCGACACAAAAATTTAGTAACGGAGTTGTTGCCAACCCTATGTCCTTAACGCTTGCTCCTGAATCCAACAAACCATTTATTACGGATTCATGAAGTTTAGGGCTTGAGATTCTTGCATCGTGCCCAATAAAAAAATTTTCTGCGTTGAAATTCTCATTTGCGTACTGCAGAAAGGATTTTGCTATTAAGTATGCGTTCTCCTCATTCAATTCTTGAGGATATATTCCTCTTATGTCGTAAGTTCTAAACAGGCCGCTCATCTCTCTTTTAAAACTCTTTTGTAAATTTTAAATATTTTTTGGTTTCCATTCTTTCAATGCCTTTTCATAACTCCTGCTGTCCTTTATGTCAAACCACTGCCCGTCAAAGACATATCCATAGAGCTTTTCCTCTTGAGCAAGTTTTGGAAAGACATCATTCTCCAACATGCTGAAACCAGATTTTGTAACCATGTTTATTACTTCTGGTTCTAATACAAATATCCCTGCATTTGCAAGTCCTGAATTAAGGGTTGCTGGTTTTTCAGAGAATTTTACTATCTTATTACCCCTAAGTTCTGCAAGCCCGTAATCCTTTAAATCCTCTGTAATGTTTTTCAAACCAACAGTTGCAAGGGAGTTGTTCTCTTTGTGATATAGATAAAAATCAGCGATGTTTATATCGTATAGATTGTCCCCGTACATAAGTATGAATGTGTTATTTATTGCATGCTTTACAAGCTTTAAAGAACCTGCTGTTCCAGGAAGATTATCAGGATCTTCCTCAAAATAAGTTATGTTAACTCCAAAATTTGAACCGTCTCCGAAATAATTTATTATTTTGTCCTTTAGATAACCTACAACTAGGATTATCTCTCTTATATTGAAATTTCTAAGAAGTTCTATATTGTACTGAAGCAGTGGTTTGTTCTTTATCATGATTAACGGTTTTGGGGTTTCATATGTCAGTGGCCTTAATCTTTGCCCTTTACTTGCTGCAAGTATGACTGCTTTTTTTGGCCTGTGATTTACAAGTGCCTTCATCAGAAGAAGTTCAACTGCGTGGCTTCTATTCTTTACATTGAAGCCGTCAACAGTGTTATCCACCTCTTTTATTAGTTCAGCATCAATCGTAAGCGTAATTCTCTCCTTCATTGAGCACAAAGATAATAGAATTATTATTTAAAACTTTTGAAAAGAAATCAACAGGTTTTAATGAAACAACAAAAAATCAGAAAGATTTTTATATAAAGAGCATTACTTGATGAAAATCAAAAATTTTAAATAAAAAAATAGAGGTTTTTAAAATGCAAAAGAGGAAAACAAGAAAACAGAATGCCAAGAGCAGCTTCAAAAAAACAAGCGATGTTAAATTCAAGAGTTTTGAAAAAACTAAATTGCCTGATTTTAAAAAAGCGAAGAAAGAGCGCAGAAGGTTAAGAATTGACAGGATTCTAATTGTGATCGTGATTATTGCCATTCTTGCCTTAATATTGATTGTTGCGTTTTCATATCCAAAATTAAAAACATTAAAAGCAACAAAATTAGGAAAAGATGTTGTCGCAACAGTCAATAATCAAAAAATAACAAAAGCTCAGCTTGACAAAGAGTATGAATTCTTCTTCTTTGTAAGGGGCATACCTAAGGAATACAAGAGCGTTGTAACAAAAGAAGTAATTCTGAACCAAACTATTGACGAAATGGTGCTGATAGAAGAGGCAAAGAACAAGGGATATTCTGTCAGCGAGCAGGAAATGAATGAAGTAATGGAAAGAGCTGTTAATCTAAGCGGAATGTCTATTGAAGAAATTTCATATAATTTCAAACAGAACAATTTTTCATTGGACGACCTGAAAAATTTTTATTGGAAGGTGCTCTTGGTTAACAAGCTCCTAAACGAAACAGTAAATCCAAAGGTTAATGTTAGCGATGAGGAAATAAGGAAGTTCTACGATGACAACAACATGACAGCAAACTTTGATGAAATAAAAGCACAGATAAGGGATCAGATTTTGGTTGAGAAACGGTATGAAGAATACCAAAAGTATCTTAATAGTTTGAAGAACAAGGCAAAGATAGAAATTTTTTATGACAGGATATCATAATATCTCTCAATATCCTAAAAGAATATCTGAAAGCCAATGTTGAAAGCATAATGTAAGCAATATTATTATTTAAGTTACAGCATCATCTGAAAAAGGAAATCCGTTTAAAAAATAAGATTGAAGCATTAGAATTCTGCCTTGAACCAATGTCTTAACCTCTTTGGTACATTCAATGCTTTTGAAATTGCAAGCGCATCCAACAATCCCCAACAATAATTTGCTAATTCAAAACTCTTAACAAACTCATTTTTTTCATAAAAGTATTTTGCATCATTAAAATAGCTGTTTGCTAAATTAAAGAGTTCAAAACTGCTTTCATCAGAATTCTTAAACACTTTGACATTAAGCATTACCACAGATAATCTCCTAAGTTCCCTTTTCAGATAAAAGAATAGTTCCCTTTCCTGTTCTTCTGAAAGTTTCATTTTAAAAAAAATATCAAAAGAAAAAATCAAATAAAAATTGTTGAATCATTTTCTGCTCTTTTCTTGCTTATGAATGCTTATGAATGTTCATGACAATTGCGACAGGGTTATCACATTTACCCTTGTCTCTGTTGGTTTTATCTTTGCTTCTGTCCCAACCAAGAAGTTTATCCTTGAATTGTCTGCTACTTTTGCTATGTTCCTGTCAACTGTGCCATCAATTACAACAGCATACACTCCTCCTTGTATGTTTTTCAGGGTTGCCTCTAATTCCGATATTGGAACCTTGCCAAGGATTTTTAGGTTATTGTCAAGTATGCATGCCGCTCTTGTGCCTATTAAGTTTTCAAGCAGTTCTGAGAACACTTTCTTTTCTTGTTCGCTCAAATCAACAGAAGGTTTTCTAATGTTTTGAAACCTTGCTTCGTTTCTCTCAGCTCTTCCGTTTTCCTGTCTTGAAATCTCGCCTTTTAATTCAAGAATATACTGCTCCCCTGTTATTTTTGCCCTCAATGCCTTGTGAATTTCCTTCTTTGTTATCTCTTCAACTTCTTTTCCATCAGGTGCTTTTGCAACAAAATCAATTTCTGCAACATTAAAGAGTTCTTTAAGTATTAAATCTCCTCCTCTATCGCCATCTACAAATGCAATTATTGTTTTTTCCTTACTCAAATCAATTATTGTTTGAGGAACATTTGTGCCGTTCATTGCAATGACATTCTTTATTCCGTGCTTTAACAAGTTAAGGACATCTGCTCTTCCTTCCACTACTATGACCTCATCTGATTCGTCAACAGCAGGTCCTGCAGGCAGTCTTTCCCTGCCATATTCCTGTATTTCCATCATTCTGACAGAATATGCCACCTCATCGCTGAGTTCTTGAGAATCAGGCATAACTGTTTCCATCAATTGTTTAAGCAACTGTTTTGCCCTCTCAATCACGAACTTTCTCTTGCTTATCCTAACATCTTCTATGTTCTGTACGGTAACCTTTGCATTGCAAGGCCCTATTCTCTGTATGATTTCAAGAGAAGCTGCAATTATTGCTGTTTCTGCCTTGTCAAGAGAACTTGGGATTATTATTGTTCCTATTGTTTTTCCGTTCTTTATCTCTGTCAAAACCTCAATCCTTCCTATTCTGCCTGATTTTTGAAGTTCTCTAAGTTCAAGCTCTGCGCCTAAAAGCCCTTCTGTCTGCCCAAAAACTGCTCCTATAACATCTGGCTTGTCAACAACCCCATCTATCTGTATATCTGCGTGGATAATGTATTTTGCAGACACCAAACTTATCTTTCCCATAAAATCACCTTCTAAATTATTTTTGAATTTTTTACAATCCTAAAACTCGGCAGAATTCAGCATTGGTTCAAGAAAAAGCTTATCAAAAACCTATCTAACCTTATCTGTTACAATAAGGCATGATTCTCTTAATCGTGATTTCTTGAGCGCAAATTTCATTTTGAGCAAAATAAACTTAATATTGAAATTAGCAATCCTTCCTTTGAAATTCTGTCTTTTCTGCACTGCTTTTTCTTGAATTTTAAGATAGAACATTGATGAACATAAACTTGTTCTATCCTGCTTTTGCCGAGTTTTAAGACAGCAATATAAAGTTTTGTAGCCCGCTTCACTAACCCCAAAGTTCATCACTTGAATTTATCGTAAGCTCCCTTTGGTACTCTCATGACGGGCTTATAATGGGTATTGTTTATGTATATATAAATTTTTTGATTGATCTTGATCAATGCTTGATTATAGTTTCTGCTTGTAATTTGCTTGTAATTTATTTATGAAAATAAAAAGAAGAAAGAGCAAAAAACATGGAAGAGCATGAAGATTGCAATGTTGCAATGCATTGAAATTGCATTTTTATCAGAAATCTCAAAAAACAGAAAACAAAAAAAATAAAACCGAGGATTGCTCCTCGGAAATGGCCTTCAATTTTTTTCTTGCTTGGGGGTGGTTTTAATGAAGGCCCAGAATTCATTCTGTGATTATAAAAAAATAAAAAATGGCTAAAAAGCCATTTTAACTAAGGATTTCAATCCCTAAATCCTCACTTACCTTTGCTTTTACAGGGCTCTTTGGTTTTGGCTGCAACCTTCCAAGTATCCATGGAGAATTTACTCCTGTCATTATTGTCATAACAGTAAGCTTTCCTTTCATGTTCTCGCTTATGCGCGCTCCCCAAATAACATTTGCATCATCATCCATGCTCTCTGTTACAAGTTCTCCAACCCTGTTAACCTCTTCAAGGGTTAGGTCAGGTCCTCCTGTTACATGAATCAAGGCGCCTGTTGCTCCCTTGTAATCAATCTCTAATAATGGATTGCTTAATGCCCCATTTACTGCTTCTTCAACCCTGTTGTTCGTATCGCTTGTTCCTACTCCAATTGCAGCCACTCCTCCGTTCTGCATTATTGCCTTTACATCAGCAAAGTCAAGATTTACCAAGCTTGGTATTGCTATTGTTTCAACTATTCCCTTAATCATTGTTGATATTAATTCATTGGCAACTGCAAATGCCTGTTGCATTGGAAGGTTTCCTGCAATGCTTACTAAGCGATTGTTATCAATAACAACCACTGTATCGCAAACCTTTCTTAACTGTTGCAGGCCAAATTCTGCTTTGTCAACCCTTGCTCTTTCAATCTTGAAAGGCATTGTAACTGTTCCTATGACAATTGCATTGTTATCCTTAGCAACCTTTGCTATTACCGGAGCTGCTCCTGTTCCTGTTCCTCCACCCATTCCTGCGCATACAAAAACCATGTCTGCTCCTTTCAAAGCATCCTTTACTTCCTGCAAGCTCTCTTTTGCTGCTTCTGCCCCTTTTTCAGGAAATCCTCCACAACCTAAGCCTCTTGTTACATCTTTTCCAATTATGAATTTTTGATCAGCTTCAGTGATGTCCAAATGTTGTTTGTCAGTATTGACTGCAAGAATTTCAGCTCCTCGGACTCCTTTTTGATAGAGCCACGAGACCATATTGTTTCCTGCCCCGCCTACGCCTATTACCTTTATGTTGGCTTGTCCTTCAAGGCCTTCAACTTTTCTGTTGTCCAGATTTTTTAATGCGTTTTGTATTATATAATCCATTTTTTTACCCCCTCTTTTTCTTTTTATATTTTTTCTTTTTATATTTTCTAAAATATTTTTGCTAACATAGATTTAGGAAAACCAAAAAATTTATATTTCAGTATAGTTTTCCTATCTACTAGAATAAGTTTTTCACTAGCCGCCAACTTGTGGAAAACTTTAGAGCTTCAAGTGCCAAATTTCAAATTCAGAAAACGCCAAGTTAAACGCCAAATTTTAAACGCCAAATCAACAAGTCCGCCAAAACTTGTTGAATTCTAATTTTATTTTAAAAGAGATTTAATATTTAAATATTTCTGATTTTCAAAATATATTTTGTAAAAACTATATTATATACGGGTGTTAAAATACCTATATCAATATACTAGTATACTAAAATAACATTTTATGTAGTATCCTCTTTAAAGTTACAAAAGTAGGAAAAGGTTTATTAAGCAGTTGTTAACAACAAAATACTATGATTCCAAAAAAATCTGAAAAAATGACTTCCAATCTTGAAAAAATATTGAACGACATAGAAAACAAACCCTACAATTTTTATCCTATAGAAAATTACATTTTTAACAAAAAAGAAAAAATAAAGGTTGAAATTTCTTATCTAAAAGAAGAACAACTCTATTTTGCGAGAATAAATTTTTATGATGGGAACAAAAAATATTTGAGCAACCTAATAGATTTTCTTAACAAAAACTATGATTTTAAAATGATGGATTCTTATTCTCTAGGTTACATTAAATTAACAAGAAATCAAAATAAAAAAGAAACAAAATCGCTGGAGAAGCATAATAAAAACCCATCTGAATATTTTCGATACAGTAGTGTTGGTAATAGTGATGTCAATAGCGTTGGCTATGCTGAGAAAAAAAACAAAAAAACATTGCTTAATTATGAAACATTGGTAAATAAAGTGCTTAAAAAGATAAGAAAACAAGAAAGACATGGGATAAATAAAGAAATAAATCTCGAACTTCCTGACAGGATTTTCTTAACATATGAAATGGAAATATTCAAGAACAGAATTAGAAGGATTGAAGAGCTTTGCGCTGCAAACAACATTCTGCTTGAATTAAAAGAATCAAAAGAAAAAACCAAAAATTTTTTGTTTTACATTGCATTGCTTTCAGAAACAAATTAGAGGAATTGATAAAACAATTGGATTATGCTTTGATGCTTTGCTAACTTTGCTAACTTTACTATGTTGCTTATTTCATTATATTAACTTAATTATATTATCTAATTACATTAATTACTTAAATTTTACTTAAATAATTCAATTATTTTATTAGATATCTTTTCAAGCTACTTTCCTCTATAAAGTGGAGTTTTGAAAGCACAACCAAGCATTGCGGAGTTTCTAAAAATCTCTTTTTAATTACATTGTCTATTTTTCCAAAAACAACCATTTGTTTTTTACTGCCAAGAGCAGCGCATCCCAAAACAAGTGTCTCTTTGTTCAGAACATTCTCCTTCCTCTTATTCTCAATATTCAGCAGGTATTCTAAAGCTTCGTTGAAACTCATGAATTTTTGTTCTTCTGGTTTCAAATCGAGCAAGCAGAGCGTATGAGCGTTGATTGAATTGTTCTCTTTTATAACATCGTATGGAGTTTCAGGGAAAAAACTCTTTGCAGCAAACGGTATGCTCGTAATCTTTCCAAGTTTATAAATTTCCAAACCAAGATTTCCAAGAGCGTTTATTACAGAAGTATTGTTTATAATTACAACAGGTATTTTCTTTTCTTCTGCATCAATCTTCAATTGAATGTGAGTTGTTGCAACCATCGGATCTCCTGGAGTCAGGATAACTACATTTCTTTTCTTTGAAAGTTCTAAAATTTTTTCATTATTTTCCAAAAAACTTCTTTCTGCTAAATCAATCTTCTTTCCAAATAAAAGCTCCATTTTGTTTATGTCAAGTTCGACAAGCTTTGATGTGTAGTTCTCCAAAAAAACAAAATCTGCGTTCCTTATTGCCTCCAATCCATTTAAGGTTATTGATTTTTCATCTTCTAATCCTAATCCGATTAAGTATAGGGTCATGTTCTGTAAAAATTTTTAGAATTATAAAATCTTTTCGGAAATTTTCCTAAAATCTCTTAAAAACTCTTTTTAAAAACAAAATTTTAGAAAATAACAAATAAAAAAGAGGAATAGACATGGCTGCCTTTATAATAAACAAAAAGAAATTAGAAGATTACTTAACTTCCAACAAAAAGATAATTGGAGAAGGTTTTTACTCTCGGGTTTACAGCTACAATCTCGGCAGCGTAGAAGTCGCTGTAAAAACGATATTAAAAAAAGAAAACAAAAACTTGATTTGGAGCGAAGCGCAAACATATGAAAGATTAGGAAGTTATGAAAAACTGCTAAAATTTTATGGGGTTTGCGAAATCAACGATTTGCCAGCGCTAATTCTTGAGTATCCAAAAAATTCAAAACCGCTGAAGAATATAATAAAAGAATGCGAGAATGATAAAACATTCATCGAAACTGAAAAATCCTTGAAGATTATTAGGGAAATAACTGACTGCTTAAAATATGTTCATTCAAAGGGTTTTTATCACGGAGATTTGAAACCAAGCAATATTTTAGTTTTAGATTATGAAAAAGCTGAAGATTTAAGCATAAGGTTGATTGACTTCAACCTGTCAAGTTTAGAGCCAGAAATAAAAAAATCTCCAAGCAGAGATTACGAATATGAGGAAGAAGAAGAGGTCTCAAAAACCCATGATCTTTTCAAGCTTGGAGACCTGATTTATGAAATTCTTACAAACAAGAAGCCAAAGCAAAGATTGATTAAGGAATTCTACGAGATTAATCCTTCTGCGCCAAAGGAATTTGACCAAATTCTAAAAATTTGTTGGGATTGCGATAATAAGGACTATGACGAAGAGATTGCTGCAAGAATCCTTGATAACATAATCGAGTTAGAAGAAAAAATTCATAGAGTATACATAAAAGAAAAGAAAAAAGAGAAAGAACAGAAAAGCGGTTCAACATACAAGAAGTATAGTTCAGGAAAATCAAATCCATACAAAATAGAAAATATTGAAGAACCTTTGAGCGATATTTTCCTTGCAGGCTATAATGTTTATGAAAATCTTAAAACAAGAAATAAAAGCGATGTTTTGGCAGAATACTTGGAAAAGAGCAAAAAAATAATCCCTAAATTGGGAGAACTATACAAAGCATTAGATGCTAAGGACTTTAAAGGATTGTTAAGCAAAAATTCATTTGAGCCAAAATTCAATCTTTTAAAACCTGAGTATGAACAATTGATAAATCTTGATTTTAGCGAAGAGAAGGCAAAATGCTTTAAAATAGCAAGCATTGTTGAATTTCCCAAAATTGAGGAATTAATAGAATTGATAGAAGCAAACTGCGATAAACAGCACGAAGAACTACGCCTTAAATTGGATTCTTTTAGAGAGAACAATGATTTCAATTACTATCTAAACTTGTCAGAAGCGCATATCGGATTTGTTTCCACTCATGAAATTTTAAAAAGAATGATTAGACTGCTTGGAGATTCAAATATTGAGTATAGTTTCAATAAAGAATTTAGTGGGAATGATTTTTGCAGCGCTGTTTTGTTTTTGAAATTTGTACAATCATACTGTTTATCCAATATCAAAATCATTAATTCAAAAAAGTTTAATCCCTGTTCAGCATTTTTGGAAGAAGGCGATTTATTGTACAAATCGATTAAGAACAAGATTAAGCATGATGAAGAGTTAAATTCTGCATACCAATTGTTTGAACCAGAAATTGAAAGCTTTAATTATTTTTTGGAACATAAAAAGTCCTGCGGAATAATCAGTGAAGAAAAAGAAAGGAAAACATACGAGCCTGTATTTTTAATATTAACAAATTTGTGTGAAACAACTTAAAAAAGCCATTTTTAATTCTTCTTAAAAAAATTATAAATCTTTATAACTAAATCAAAATAAACAAACTTAGCATTTTAAGCAATTATTTTTAAGCATTTTTAAGCACTATTATTTCTTGCATTTAAAACAATGTATTTACTAAATGTTAAAATCAGCAAATAAAATTAACAAATGTTTAGAAAATTATAATCGTATTCTTATTTTTTTACATTTCTTATTCTGGCATTCCAACAAAATTTTCTTTATTAAATTTTTTCTTTTAATTTTTTTATTTTCAACTCTGGCCTAAATTTGTAAATTTGAGTTATATTTTTATTTATTTCTCTGAACTTCGCTTTTGACTTTCGTTATGAGCAATTCAAAATTATGAGAATAATTTTTTATTTCATTCTCTTTTTCTCTTACTTGCTCTAAGAATTCTGTAGTACTTTTTAAATAATTCTCAACCTCTAAAACTTTATTATATGCCTTCTCTAAATCTCCAACCCCGAGTTCTTTATTAAGTTCTTCTATTTTTTCAATTATAATGTTCTTTTGGTTTTCAAACTCTTTTAGCTTATTATCTAAATTTTTTATTAAATCAAGAATCTTAGTCTTTAAATTTATAGCATCTTCTATTTCTTTTTTTAATGACGGATTAACTTGGTTTAATTTATAATAATCTCTTCTAAACAGTTCGAGTTCTCCAATTTGGTCATTAATAAGATTTTGCCAATTTTTCTCTAAGGTGTAAGAGAATTTTGAGATTGTTTTAAGTTCATTTACTACCTTGCTTATCTCTGTTTTCAATTTGTTTATATAATCCTTGACTGCTTGCGGTCCTCTTCTCTTGTGTAGCTCGTTCAGGTCAATTATATACTCTTTTATTTTTTGAATCTTCTTCAACAAATCCCCTTCCTCTTCTAATATTTTTTTAATGTTATTTTCTGCATTGTTTAAAAGATTTTTATCCTGATGGTACATTTTTAGCTCAGAATCGCTTGCTAACTTCTCATCATGCAATGCTCTGAGTTCATCAGCTGTTCTCAGGGGTTTAAACTTTCTTATTGGATTTCTTAGCGCGTACTCCCAAAACAAGTATACTAACCAAATTATTGCTGCAATAATTAGGAGCCCTGTTGAGCCAACAATGTATTTGTAAAAGAATGTCGGAAACTGAGTTCCAAATATTATAAGAAATGAAACAGCTATTGCAAACGCCTTTGCAGAGTTTCTTGCGTTCTCGTGCCTGAATATTGGTATTGTAGTTATTGTCAAAGGATAAAGTATTGAAAACAAAACAGCAAACATTGTTACTAAAACCCAAATAGGAATTTCTTGGGCTGGCACAATATTTCCCCAACCAGGCAACCTTATCTCATAAGATAGTATGTCGCTTAGAGTTTTTAAAATATCTGTTTCCAAACCTCCAAATAGTCCGCTGCTTCTTGAATAAGGATAAGCCCATGCGATTGCGCTTAAAAACAAAATTATTGTAAATGAGATTATAAGCAGTGAACAAAGAATTCCTTTTCTAAATCTCATTTGCTTGCACCTCTAATTTATTGTGCTGTTTTTGTTGCAATATGCTAAAAAAGCGAATTATTTAAATGTTTCTATTTTTATGTAAAAAAAATTAGAGCATAAAGAGCATAAAACTTTCGGCATTCTTTATTTTTTTGCCTTAATCTTTGCTCTTATTTGATTTCTTTATTTCTTTCAGCGCAATCCTTACTTTCTTTGCTGTTTGTTTCAGCCATTTTTTATCAGCTTGTGTTTCTTTGTTCTCAGGACCTTTCATTGAGCTCAAATAACCTGGATAGTATTCTTTGTAAACAGCATACAATTTTATGTGGAAGTGGTTGATCTCAAGGCCCTCTGTCACTAAACAAACCCTTTCTGGTTTAAGCGCAATCTGCATTGCTCTTGCTATTTTCCTTGCAAGTTTAATCGCTTTCAATAAAATCTTTTCAGAAGCATCCTCAAAAATGTTGCTTCCATAATGCTCTCTTGTTGCAATTATTACTGTTGGCATTGTTATCTTATCATCAAATGTTGGGGGATATATGTCCATAAAGGCAATGAATTCCTTTCCTTGATAGATTTTATAACTCTTTATTTCCTTGTTTGCTATCTTGCAGAATGTGCAGTTTTCATCGCGCATCTTGAAACACCTCCTTTTTTAGACCTAAATAACTTAATATTTGCTGTCTTGCCCTTTTATACTTCTATATTTTATTTATGCTGATATGAATTATTTATACTTTGCGTTTTAAAATTAAAAGTTCGTTATTAAGTTTGTTATTAATTTATTCCTAATCAATTTAAGATTTGCCTTTTATACCATTTCTTAAATGTTTGTTATATAACTGAATGTGTTCTTAACCCTAAAACTTATGGTGTATTTATCAATCAATGTTATTAAAGCCCAAAGTATTGGAATGCTCAATGCAAAGCACAAAGGATTTATTATCATGCATCCCCCTTTTTTTCTTCTCTTTTATATTTTAGATAAGTGCCTGGTTTCATAAAAACCCTTTCTGTTTTTACTGCAAAACCCTTTTCGCTGCTCAAAATTTCCTCTGTTGTCAATTGAGAAATTCCATATGCAACTATCTCATTTTTAAGAGTAAATATTGCTACAATTTCTCCCTTGATTATTCCTGAGTTCAGTTTTGATATTCCAGGAACATTTAGGTTTGCTCCATGGCATATTGAATCAACAGCAGAATCAAAAACCCATATCTTTGGTAAGTGCAGGAATGCGTTTTCAACAGGCTGTATTATCTTTCTCAAAAACTTGTCATTGTTCTCGTGTTTGTAATAATAAAAAGCGTCTTTTAAATCTTGAAGAGTAAACATTGTTTGCTCGTTAAACAGGCCTGCTTTTGTCCTTCTCAACTGAGACATGTGAGCCCCTATTCCCAATTCCCTGCCAAAATCAAATATAAACTTTCTTATGTAGGTTCCTGCTTCAACTCCTATTTTGAACAACACATCTTTATCTTCTATCTCTAAAACTTTGATGTAGTAGATTTCCCTTTCCCTTTCTGCTCGCTTGACAGCAGACCTCAGCGGAGGTATCTGTTTTATCTTCCCAACATATTTTGACAATCTGTCTTTAACTATATTAGGGTCTATTTGCTTATGAAGATGCATTATTGCAATGTATTCCTTGCCAGCGCTAAGCATTATCCTGTTGGCTTTTGTTGCTTCTCCCAAAGCTATTGGAAGTACTCCTGTTACCTTTGGATCCAATGTTCCGCAATGCCCTGCTTTTTCTATTCCAAGAATTTCTTTGACATATGCGCTTACCTGATGAGAACTTGGCCCTGAGGGCTTGTCAGTATTTACAATTCCATAATTTATGATTGTTTCTGTTTTTCTGAATTCAGGATAACAGCCATACTCGTCATCTGTATCTTCTTCTCTTTTTATTACTATTTCCCTCTTCTGCCTTTCAAAAGGCAACAGGGTTTCTCCGGTTTCTCCATTTCCAATCTCATTGATCATTTTATTAAGAATATTTTTTCATAGTTAAAAATTTTTTGAAATTCAAGAAAACAATTCCATGTTTTAAATTTTTTATAGAAAAATTAAAAGATTAATTTATATCTTATTTAAGAACAGCAATAACATCTCTTATTTGAAATGCTTGATTAAGATTTTGATTTTTCTTGTTAGCAGTTTTCAGCACTTTTGTTCTTTTTTGTTTGAGGGTTAAGCTGAAATTTGCTCTTCGTTTGCTTTATTGCT